>NZ_JANXWD010000060.1 GCF_025351295.1 Phenylobacterium sp. | reverse complement strand
AGGGCCGATTTTCGCCCTCTCATGGCCCTTCCGCTCAAACAGGCAAAATCTCGTAGTTGAAATAATTGGGTTTTCTGAATCTCTAGGGCTGCAAACTTGCGCCTCAGGCACCCCAAAAAACCTATTTCAACAACCTGCTAGAGCCTTTCCAGTTCAAATGGAATCGTTTGAACCGGACAAAAAGGCTCTAAATCAAAAGCTTAGAGCACGACGGGCGCTTGAACCGGTATCCACTTCAAGCTGTCGTGCTCTAGCCGGCGGCGATCTCCAGGATCTCGACGATGTCCTGCGGCCCCGCGATCGGGCGCGGGTTCGAGCGGACGCCGCGGTCGTGCATGGTGTGTTCGGCGATGGCGGCGAAGTCCTTCGCGGTGATCCCCACGCTCCGCAGGTCCGCCGGCAGGCCCAGGCTCCGCACCAGGTTTCCCACCGCCGTGGCCGCCTCAAGCCCCGCCGCGCCCAGCAGTTTGCTGACCAGCGCCTGTTGCTCCCGCGCCGCCGAAGCGCTCCATTGGAGGACCGCCGGCAGGGTGACGCAGGAGGTGATCCCGTGGGGCACGCCGTAGCTGCCGCCCAGGGTGTGGCCGATGGCGTGGCTGGCCCCCATGCCGCGGCCGGAGCCGGCCCCGCTGATCGCCAGCCACATCCCGAACTGGCACTCGAGCCGCGCGTCGAGGTCGTCCGGCCTGGCCTTGGTGGCAGCCAGCCCCTTGGCCAGGCGGCGCAGGCCGTCCGCCGACAGGGCGTCGGCATAGGGCGCGCGCTCGGGATTGCAGAGCTGCTCCACCGAATGGTCGACCGCCTTCATGCCGGTGGAGAACCAGAGCTGCGGCGGGGTCGACCGCGTCATGGCCGGGTCGAGGATCACCGCGCGGGGCGCCAGTTGTGGGTGGCTGTAGCCTTCCTTCGACTTCGCCGCCGCATCGGTGACGCCGGCGAAGGGCGTGAACTCGGCCGCTGACAGGGTGGTCGGGATCGCCACCATCCGCACGCCGGCCACGACCTTCGTCACGTCCACCCGGTCCGGCCCGCGACCGGCGCGGTAGGCGTCCAGTTGCGCCACCCGGTCCAGGCCGGCCCAGAGGCAGAGCTGCATCACCTTGGTCGCGTCGATCACCGAGCCGCCGCCCAGGGCCAGCAGCAGGTCGGCGTCCAGCCGGCGGGCCTCGGCCGCCCCGCCGATCACGCCCTCGCGCGGCGAGTGGGCGCCGACGCCGCTGAACACCCCGACGCAGAGCTCGCCCAGGGCCGCGGCGGTCGTGGCGGCCAGGTTGTCCGCCAGCGAGGCGGTGGTGGTGATCAGGATGCGCCTCACGCCCCACTCGGCGGCCAGTTCGCGCACGACCTCGGCGGCGGGGCGGCCGTAGGTGACCTGGTCCTGGCGGGGAAACCTGTGGGTTCCAGTGAGCATGTTTTTCTCCTGCCGCCCCGAGCCTAGCGCCCGCCGCGGTGGTAAGCACCCCCGATGGCCCGACCCAAGACGCCCAAGACCCCGACCAAGAAGCCCAGCCGTCCCCCGCAGGGCCTGCCCGACCGGGACACCCTGCTGGCTTACATCCGCGAGCACGGGGAGCCGAACAAGGCCGGCATGGCCAACGCCTTCGGCCTGAAGGGCGCCGACCGCCGGGCCCTGCGCGAGATGCTGAACGCCCTGGAGGCCGAGGGCGCCCTGGGCAAGCGCGGCCGGCGCGGCTTCGCCGAGGCCGGCGCCCTGCCCGAGGTGGGCGTGGTCGAGGTGGCCGAGCGCGACGCCGATGGCGAACTGCTGGTGAAGCTGGTCAAGGGCGAGGATGCGCCCCTGGTGCTGTTGTTGCCGGGCAAGGAGGCCGGGGCCGCCGCGCCCGGCCTGGGTGACCGGCTGCTGGTGCGGTTCAACCGGCTGGAGAGCGGCGAATATCAGGCGAAGCTGATCAAGCGCCTGGGCCAGAGCGCCCACCGCATCCTGGGCGTGGTGCGCAAGGTGCGCCGCGAGGTCCGCGTCGAGCCCGTGGATCGCCGGTCCAAGGACAGCCTGATCCTGCCCCCCGGCGAGGACGTCCGCGACGGCGACCTGGTGTTGGCGCAGATTGAGAGCGACGGCGGGCGCTTTGGCCCCAAGCGCGGCAAGCTGCTGGAGATCGTCGGGCGCGAGGACGAGCCGCGCGCCGCCTCCCTGATCGCCATCCACACCCACGGCATCCCCATGGGCTTCTCGCCCGGCGCGGAGGGCGAGGCGGAGGAGGCCGAGCCGCCGACGCTGGCCGGCCGCGAGGACATGCGCGACATCCCCCTGATCACCATCGACCCGCAGGATGCCCGCGACCACGACGACGCGGTCTTCGCCCAGCCCGACGACGACCCGAAGAACCCCGGCGGCTGGGTCTGCTGGGTCGCCATCGCCGACGTGGCGGCCTACGTCCGACCGGGCACCGAGTTGGACCGCATCGCCCGGGAGAAGGGCAACAGCGTCTACTTCCCCGACCGGGTGGAGCCGATGCTGCCCGAGCGGCTCTCCAACGGCCTGTGCAGCCTGCGCGAGGGCGAGAACCGCGCCTGCATGGCCGTGCGGATGGTGTTCGGCGCCGATGGCCGCAAGCGCTCGCACACCTTCGTCCGCGGCCTGATGCGCTCGGCCGCAAAGCTGTCCTACGAACAGGCCCAGGCCGCCATCGACGGCGCGCCGGACGACAAGACCGGCCCGTTGATGGTGCGGGTGCTGACGCCGCTGTGGGCGGCCTATGCCTGCCTGAAGAAGGGCCGCGACGCCCGTTCGCCCCTGGCCATCGAGAGCCTGGAGCGGAAGATCTCGATCAACAATGAGGGCCACATCGCCGCGATCACGCCCAGGCCCTCGCTGGAGGCGCACAAGCTGATCGAGGAATTCATGATCCAGGCCAACGTCTCGGCCGCCGAGACCCTGGAGCAGAAGAAGATCCCGCTGATCTACCGGATCCACGACGCGCCCAGCCAGGAGAAGATCTTCGCCCTGGTGGACTTCCTGTCGACCCTTAACCTGCCCTGGACCAAGGGCGAGGCGCCGCGCACGGAGCGGTTCAACAAGCTGCTGACCGAGACCCGCGGCGGGCCACATGCCGACATCGTCAACGAGGTGGTCCTGCGCACCCAGATGCAGGCGATCTATTCCACCGAGAACATCGGCCACTACGGCCTGAACCTCGCCAAGTACGCCCACTTCACCTCGCCGATCCGCCGCTACGCCGACCTGATCGTCCACCGGGCGCTGGTGACGGCGCTGGGGCTGGGCGCGGACGGCCTGTCGGACCGCGATATCGCCCAGATGAAGGGCACGGCCGAGGAGATCACCTTCGCCGAGCGCCGCGCCATGGCCGCCGAGCGCGACGCCACCGACCGGTATGTGGCCGCCTTCCTGGCCGACCAGGTGGGGGCGGAGTTCGACGGGCGGATCACCGGCGTCACCCGCTTCGGCCTGTTCGTGCGGCTCGCGGGAACCGGCGCCGACGGCCTGGTCCCGGTGTCGCGGCTGGGCGAGGAATACTTCGTCCACGACGACCGCAGCCACGCCCTGGTGGGCGAGCGCACCGGCGCCCGCTGGCCGCTGGGGATGACCGTGCGGGTGAAGCTGGCGGAGGCGACCCCGATCACCGGCGGCCTGCTGTTCGAGATGCTGAGCGAACCGGCCACGCCGGACCCCACGGCGTCCCGACCCCGGCTGGGCATTCGCGCCCGCGGCGACCGTGGTCCTGGCGCGCCCGGCGGCGGGTACCGCGGGCCGAGCCGCGGTCAGCAGGGCCGGCCGAAGAACATCCGCGCCGGCAAGAAGGGCGGCCCGCGCCGCTAGGGTCCATACCCGTTACCGCTCATCCCGGCGAAGGCCGGGACCCAGATGGGATGGCTCAGATGTGGGCTCCAGGCGCGCTGAGCCAGCCCGATCCGCGTCTCAGCTATCGGGTCTGGGTACCCGCCTTCGCCGGGATGAGCCGATGACGCTAACTATGACTTTGGAAGTTCAAAGGAAATTAGCCTGGACTTTAGACCGGGCCGGCGACGGGTTGGGGTCCGCGCGGTTTCAGCGTCGCCTCGATCACGCCGAACAGCACCGGGATCAGCACCCAGCAGAACTGCCCCAGGATGTACTGGCCCGCGGCCAGCATCAGCAGGCCGAAGCCGAACGACAAGCCCGGGCCGGCGGCGCGCGCGACGCGATAGGTCCGCTCCTGCGGGCTGAATCCGGGGGCCATCAGGCGCCCGCCGCCGCGCGCCATCACCAGCACCAGCGCCATGTTGCCGGCCGACGTCCCCACCAGCACCCAGCAGTACATGGCCCAGATGAACGGGCTGCCCAGCCCCTGGCCGTACCAGGCCGAGACGAACGGGATCAGGCAGATCGGGAACAGGAACGCCAGGTTCGTCCAGGCCGTCGGCCAGTCGAAGCGGATCATCCGGCGCGACGTGTTCATATGCGCGCCCCAGAAGACGCCGATCAGCGCGAAGCTCATGAAGAAGGCGAGGAAGTGCGGCCCCATCTCGGCGATGGCGTGGGCGGGCCCCTCGACGTCGCGCACCGGCGGCGGCCGCAGTTCCAGCACCAGCAGGGTCAGCACGATGGCGAACACCGCGTCGGTGAAGAACAGCAGCCGGTGCAGCAACCGCTCGTCCAGATGCGCTTCGTCGTCGTGCGCCATGCGCCCTCCACAGCCAGGCCGGCATAGTGCCGCAGGCCGCGCCTTCCGCAAGGTCGCCCTTTCCCCGTGGTCGCAGACGGTCATACAGTTGTTTGATGAACGTCCCTGCCCCGCCCCCCAAATCTCCGGAAGTCACCCACAAGCCCGAGGGCCCGCCCCGCATTCCCGGCAAGCCGGCGGTGCGGCCGAAGAACGCCGCCACGGTGATGATCATCCGCCGCGACGCCGCCAAGCCGCGGGTGTTGATGGGTAAGCGCCACGGCGGGCACAGCTTCATGCCCGACCGCTGGGTGTTCCCGGGCGGCCGCATCGACCGCGCCGACTATCGCGCCCCCTTCGCCACCGACCTGCGGCCGGACGTCGGCGCGCTGTTCGACAAGCACCTGCCGGCCGGGCGCGGCCGGGCCCTGGCCCTGGCGGCGGTGCGCGAGACCTGGGAGGAGACCGGCTTGCTGCTGGGCAAGCCCGGCGAGGCCCGCGCCACCGGCCCCTGGAAGGACTTCGCCGCCCAGGGCGTGCTGCCCGACCTGGAGGCGCTGGACGTCATCGCCCGCGCCATCACCCCGCCCGCGGTGGGCAAGCGCTTCGACACCTGGTTCCTGCTGGCCGACGCCGAGCGGCTGACCAGCCTCGACCGCCAGGCCGATTGCGGCGAGCTGGAGGAGATCGCCTGGTTCGACTTCGACGCCGCGATGGACCTGCAGCTTCCGGCCGTCACCCGGATGATGATCAAGGAAGCCGGCGAACGGATGCAGGACCCCAGCCGTCCCAAGCTGTTCCTGCGCTTCAAGGACAAGGCGATGCGGCCGGCGAGCCTTTAAGAGGCGGCCCATTGACTTTGGGCCGCGGATTCGTATTTTCCGCGCCTCCTGAACACCTGCCGGCGGTGCGACCCCGTTTGGCCCCGCCCAAGGACCCTACCCATGGCGAAGCCCGCCTCAATCAAGATCCGCCTGAATTCGTCGGCGGACACCGGCTTCTTCTACGTGGCCAAGAAGAACGCCCGCACCAAGACCGACAAGCTCGTGCTGAAGAAGTACGACCCGGTCGTGCGAAAGCACGTCGAATTCCGCGAAGGTAAGATCAAGTAGGGTTCGCAACATCCTGATTTTGTTTCCAGACGCCCGGCCGAAACGCCGGGCGTCTTGCTTTTCTGGACAGGTTCCTCCCCCGTCGGGAGAGGTGTCGCCGAAGGCGACGGAGTGGTCCTCCACGACGGCGCCGCTGCACCTTGCCGGCGCCTCCGAGGTGACCGGCCGGACCTTCTGAGCGGACCCCCTCAGTCGACATTCGCCGACAGCTCCCCCGAAGGGCAGCAACTGGGCGGCGCTTGACCCGCAGGCCGGGAGGCTTTTTCTGGCGAGCCATGGAAGCGCTTCGCGCGGCTCTCACCGCCGACCAACTCGAGGCCTACGCCCTGGAGGGCGTCGTGCGCCTGCCGGGCGCGGTTCCAGCGGCCGACGTCGAAGCGATGCTGGCCACCCTTTGGAAGCGGCTCGAGTCGTGGCACGGCCACTGGCGCGACAAGCCCGCCACCTGGACCAAGCCCCACCCCGCCCAGCTTGCGGCCCGCAATAATGACTTCGCGGCCATGGGAAGCACGTGCGTCCGGGCCATCGCTGATCAGCTTCTGGGCGCCGGCCAGTGGAAGGATCCCGAGCGATGGGGACTGCCGATGGTCACCCTGCCGGGCCACTACGACCGTTGGGATGTGCCCTGCAAGTGGCACTTAGACATCGCCGCGACCCCTGAGCCGCCCCGGATGGTGCGGCTCTTCCTGATCCTGGCGCCCCTGGAGCCGGGCGGCGGCGGCACCGGCTATATCGCAGGCTCCCACCGGGTGATACGCCAACTCGCTAGGCGCGAAGGCGCGCCCCTGAACACCGGCATGGTCCGCAAGCTGCTGGTCGCCCGCGAGCCCTGGTATGCGGCGCTGGAGTCGCGACGCAAGGACGAGGACCGTGTCACGCGTTTCATGTCCGACGACGGCAGGCTCGACGGCGTACCGGTTCGCGTCTGCGAGATGACCGGCGAGCCGGGCGATATGTTCCTGATGGATCCGCTGATGATGCACGCGACGACGCCGAACGCCGGCGCATCGCCGCGCATGATGCTGATGGACGGGATCTACGCCGCCTAAGCCGCGCGGACGAACACCCGGTTGCGGCCGCGGGATTTGGCCTCGTAGACCGCCTCGTCGGCGCGCTTGACCAGCGCGTTGGGCGTGTCGTCGGGGCCGCAGCTGGCGGCGACGCCGATGGAGATGGTCACCGACAGCATCTCGTCGCCGTCCATCACCCGGAACGGCGCGCCGGCCACGTGCAGGCGGATACGCTCGGCGATGCGGCGCGCGTCCTCCAGATCGGTGTCCGGCATCACCACCACGAACTCCTCGCCGCCGTGGCGGACCGGCAGGTCGATGGCGCGGACGTTCGACGCCAGCCGCACCGCGAACTCGCGCAGCACCTCGTCGCCCACGTCGTGGCCGAAGCTGTCGTTGACCCGCTTGAAGTGGTCGATGTCGATGACCATCAGCGAGACCGGCTCCCCGCCCTGCGCGGCGCGGCCCATCAACGCCTCGAGCTGGCCGGACATGTAGCGGCGGTTGTGCAGCCCGGTGAGCTGGTCAGTGACCGCCAGCTCCAGCGAGTGGTCCAGGTTGGAGCGCAGGTAGTCGGTGTAGCGCTTGCGGCGGATCTGGGTGCGGACGCGCGCGGCCAGCTCACCCGGATCGATGGGGCGGGCCAGCAGGTCGTTGACCCCGATCTCCAGGGCCTTGACCGCCTTCTGCCGCTCGTCGAAGTCGGCGATCGCCAGGATCGGAAGGCTCCGGGTCTGATCGTCGGAGCGCAGCTGGGCGGCGAAGCGCAGGCCGTCGAAGGCCTGGGCCGCGGCGTTGACGATCACCAGGTCGACGGGGCCGCGTGCGCTCAGCAGGGCCTTGGCCGCATCGGTCTCGACGATCGGCCGATGCTCGACCGACAGCTCTGTGGACACCCGCTGGGCCTGGCGCAGGTTGTCGTCGACGATCAGGATCCGGCCGCCCGACCCGCCGAGGCGCGAGGCGGCGCCGGCGATGACCCCCATGCGGCGGCCGGAGGCCTCGCGGTCGCGCAGCTCGTCGATCACCGCCTTCAGCCGCACCAGGCTGCGCACGCGGGCGAACAGCATGACGTCGTCGATGGGCTTGGTGAGGAAGTCGTCGGCCCCGGCCTCCAGGCCGGCCACCCGGTCGGCGCGGCCGTCCAGGGCGGTGACCAGCACCACCGGCACGTGGCGGGTCTCCGGGTCGTCTTTCAGCCGGCGGCAGACGTCGAAGCCGTCCATGCCCGGCATCATCACGTCCAGCAGCACGATATCGGGGCGCTCGGAGGCGGCGATGGCCAGGGCGGTCGGGCCGTCAGTGGCGGTCAGGACTTCATAGTACTCGGCCGAGAGCTTGGCCTGCAGCAGCCGCACGTTGGACTCGATGTCGTCGACGACCAGGATGCGGGCGGACATCGCGGGCTAGGCCAGCAGGCGCTTGATGGTTTCGAGGAAGTGGGTGACCGAGATCGGCTTGGAGATATAGGCCTCGCAGCCCCCCTCGCGGATCCGCTCCTCGTCGCCCTTCATGGCGAAGGCGGTAACCGCGACGACCGGAATATGCGCCAGGTCGTCATCTTCCTTGAGCCATTTGGTGACCTCCAGGCCGGAAATCTCCGGCAACTGGATGTCCATGAGGATCAGGTCCGGCCTGTGCTCGCGGGCAAGCGACAGCGCCGCCAGACCCTCGCGGGTCTCGAGGGTTTCGTACCCCTGGGCTTCGAGCAGGTCATGAAACAGCTTCATGTTCAGCTCGTTATCCTCGACGATGAGGACTTTCTTGGCCATTCAGGACCCAACGGTGTGCGTGCGAACCGGCCGATGTTCGGCCTCCCCCACCCTTACGCACGTAATTCGCACGGATATCCTTAAACTTCGTTAGTCGCCGCCGGAGTCCCCTTGGCAGAGCCCTCGATTTCAGCACCGCCGCGCCTCCAATCGCTGGGATTGTCTCCAGCGCGGCCTTTGGTGCTGATCGATGTGGACGAGGTGCTGGGCCTGTTCATGCAGGGGTTCGGCGATTTCCTGACCACCCACGGGCTGGAAATGCGGATCGACCGCTTCGCCCTGTTCCAGAACATCTATCGGCCGGGCGCGACCGAGCATCTGGAGATCGCCCAGGGCAAGGCGCTATTCGACAGCTTCTTCGCCGGCCATTGCGACCAGATCGAACCCGCCCCCGGCGCCATCGAGGCCCTCAACCGGCTGGGCCGCCACGCCGGGATCCTGATCCTCTCCAACGCCCCGGCCGACGCCGAGCGGCTGCGGACCGCCTGGCTGAAGCGCCACGGGATGGACCACCCGCTGATCCTCAACTCCGGACCCAAGGGCCCGATCGCCGCGGGCCTGATCGCCCAGACGCTGCAGCCGACGGCGTTCGTGGACGACCTGCTCTCCAACCTGGATTCGGTCGCCGACCATTGCCCGGCCACGACCACCTTCCAGCACGTGGCCGACCTGCGCCTGCGCCCCTTCGCGCCGCGCTCGGATCGCCATCCCCGCATCGACGACTGGCCGCAGCTGGGCGAAGCGATCGAAGCCGCGATCCGACGCTGAGCGGCCGGGCCGGATCGGCTATGCTGGGGGCATGATCCGCATCGGCGTGGACTTCGGGGGGACCAAGATCGGGGCGGCGGCGCTGGACGCCGACGGGCGGTTCCAAGCGCGGGTGCGCGTGCCCACGCCGCCGGACTACGAGGGCCGGCTGGAGGCGACGCGGGCGCTGGTGGTCGAGACGGAGCGCCAGGCCGGCGCGCGGGCGCCGCGGATGGGGGTCGGCGGGCCGGGGTCGCCCTCGCCGGTGACCGGGCTGATGCGCAACTCCAACTCCACGATCCTCAACGGCAAGGCCTTTCCGGCCGACCTGGAGCGCGTGCTGGGCCGGCCCGTGCGCTACGCCAACGACGCCAACTGCCTGGCGCTGTCGGAGGCCACGGACGGGGCGGCGGCCGGCGCCGGCGTGGTGTTCGCGGTGATCATCGGCACCGGCTGCGGCGGCGGGATCGCGCTGGATGGACGGCTGGTCGAGGGGCGCAATTTCGTGGCCGGCGAGTGGGGCCATACGCCCCTGCCCTGGCCGCGCCCCGACGAGCTGCCGGCGCCGGCCTGCTGGTGCGGCCGGCGCAACTGCCTGGAGCTGTGGCTCAGCGGCCCCGGCTTCGCCCGCGCCGAGGGCCGCTCGGCGGAGGCCGCCGCGGCGGCCGGCGACGCGGCCGCGCTCGACCGCTACATCGACCGCTTGGCGCGCGGCCTGGCGGTGATCGCCGACATCCTGGACCCCGACGTCTTCGTGCTGGGCGGCGGGATGTCGAACCTGGAGCGGCTCTACGCGCGGCTGCCGGACGCCATCGGCCCGCACGTCTTCTCCGATGTCTTCACCACCCCGGTGCACAAGGCGCTGCACGGCGATTCGTCCGGGGTGCGTGGCGCGGCCTGGCTGTGGCCGCTGGAGCCGCCGGGATGAAGGCCTTCTGCCGCGACTGTTTCTGGACCGGCGAACAGGCCGTGCGGCGCTGTCCCGCCTGCGCGTCGCCCCGGATCGTGGCGCACCAGGAACTGGGCCAGCTCGCCATCGCCCACCTGGACTGCGACGCCTTCTACGCCTCGGTGGAGAAACGTGACCGGCCGGAGCTGCGCGACGTCCCCGTCATCGTCGGCGGTGGCAAGCGCGGCGTGGTCACCACCTGCTGCTACATCGCCCGCATCAAGGGCGTCCGCTCGGCCATGCCGATGTTCAAGGCGCTGAAGGCCTGCCCCGAGGCGACGGTCATCAAGCCCGACTTCGCGAAGTACCGCTTCGAGTCCAAGCGCATCCTGGGGATGGTCGCGGCGCTGACGCCCCTGGTGCAGAACCTGTCGCTGGACGAGGCCTGGATGGACCTGTCGGGCACCGAGCGGCTGCACGGCGCGCCACCGGCCATCACCCTGGCCAGGCTGCAGGCGCGGATCGAGGCGGAGACCGGCCTGACCGTCTCTATCGGCTTGGCCGTCAACAAGTTCCTGGCCAAGGTGGCCTCGGAGCTGGACAAGCCCCGCGGCTTCTCGGTGATCGGCCACGAGGCGCAGGCCTTCCTGGCGGGCAGGCCCGTACGCATCCTGCCCGGCGTGGGCCCGGCCATGGTCGCCAGCCTGGAGAAGGCCGGCTACCGCACCGTCGGCGATCTGGCCCGCACCGACGTCAAGGCCCTGGTCGAGCGCTGGGGCGCCCATGGCCTGCGGCTGTCGGAACTGGCCCACGGCCGCGACTACCGCGCGGTGAACCCCAACGAGGCGCGCAAGGGCATCAGCTGCGAGACCACCTTCAACGACGACCTCACCCGCGTCGCCGATCTGGAGGACAGGCTGGCCCCGCTGTGCGAGCGGGTGGCGCGCCAGGCGCGCGACGGCGCCGTGGCCGGCCGCGTGGTGACGCTGAAGCTGCGCACCACCGACTTCAGGATCGTGACACGGCGACGCACCCTGCCCGTGGCGACCCAGACCGCGAAGACCCTGTTCCAGGTCGGCCGCGAGCTGCTGGCCAGGGAGGCGACCGGCCGGCCCTGGCGGCTGATCGGCATCGGGGTCGCCGACCTCATCGACGCCGAGCTGGTCTCAGGGGATTTCTTCGCCGGCGCCGAGCGCAAGGCCCTCGCCAGCGAGCGTTCGGTCGACGCGATTCGGGCCCGGTTCGGCGCCGGCGCCGTCACATCGGGCCGCAGCCTGCGCGCCCGGACCGCGCAGGACGAAGATTAGGTGTCCGACAGGCGACTTTCGTGTGCGCAGGGCGCCTCAAACGTGACCGTGACGATTCATCCCTTCCAAATGCCGCTATCTTCCATATCTAATCGAGTTGGCGCGCGATCACCGTGGGCCCCAGGAGATCGGGAACATGAGCGAGCGGAAGGATGGTGGGTCTGACACCGGCGTTCGCTCGACGGTGATCACGCAGACCAAGCCGAAGACGCAGAAGCCGTCGATGTATCGGGTTCTGATTCTGAACGACGACTACACGCCGATGGAATTCGTCGTGTACGTACTTGAGCAATTCTTCAACAAATCGCGCGAAGATGCGACTCGGATCATGCTTCACGTCCACCAACACGGGGTGGGCGTCTGCGGGATCTATACGTACGAAGTGGCGGAAACAAAAGTAGCCCAGGTCGTTGATACCGCGCGGCGGCATCAGCACCCCCTGCAGTGCACCATGGAAAAGGACTAGCTCCCTTTGCCTTCATTTTCTCGCCAACTCGAAGAATCCCTGCATCGCGCCGTTGCTTACGCGAACCAGCGTAAGCACGAATACGCGACGCTCGAGCATCTGCTCCTCAGCCTCATCGACGACGAGGACGCCGCCGGGGTGATGCGCGCCTGCGACGTCGAACTCGCCGCGCTCAGGACCACCCTCACCAACTATGTGGACAACGAACTGCGCTCGCTGGTCGTGGACGATGGCGAGGATGCCAAGCCCACCGCCGGGTTCCAGCGGGTGATCCAGCGCGCGGTGATCCACGTGCAGTCCTCCGGCCGCGAGGAGGTGACCGGCGCCAATGTGCTGGTGGCCATCTTCTCGGAACGCGAGAGCCATGCCGCCTATTTCCTGCAAGAGCAGGACATGACCCGCTATGACGCGGTCAATTACATCGCCCACGGCATCGCCAAAAAAGCCGGAGCCTCGGAGGCCAAGCCGGTGAAGGGCGCAGAAGATGAAGACAAACCCCCGGTGAAGACCGGCGGCGAGGCCCTAGAGGCCTATTGCGTGAACCTCAACGAGAAGGCCAAGCAGGGTAAGGTCGATCCGCTGATCGGCCGGATGGCGGAAGTCGAACGCTGCAT
>NZ_JANXWD010000164.1 GCF_025351295.1 Phenylobacterium sp. | reverse complement strand
CGAGCGTCCGCACAAGAAGTGCCGCATCACCATCTATGCCGCGCGCCCCGGCGTGATCATCGGCAAGAAGGGCGCGGACATCGAGAAGCTGCGCAAGGACATCGCGGCCATGACGGACGGCGAGGTTCACCTGAACATCGTCGAGATCCGCAAGCCGGAGACCGACGCCCAGCTGGTGGCCGAGAACATCGCCCAGCAGCTCGAGCGCCGGGTCGCCTTCCGCCGCGCCATGAAGCGCTCGATGCAGTCGGCCATGCGCCTGGGCGCCAAGGGCGTCCGCATCAATGTCTCCGGCCGCCTCGGCGGCGCGGAAATCGCCCGGATGGAATGGTATCGCGAAGGCCGCGTGCCGCTGCACACCCTGCGCGCCGACGTCGACTACGGCTTCACCGAGGCCAAGACGACCTACGGAATCATCGGCGTGAAGGTCTGGGTGTTCAAGGGCGAGGTCCTCGACCACGACCCGATGGCCCTCGACAAGCGTCTCGCCAGCGAAAGCGGACCCGCCGGTGAAGGCGGCGGCCGTGAACGTGGCGACCGTCCCGACCGCGGCCCCCGTCGCGATCGCCGCGAACCGGCGAACGCCTAAGGATCCGAAGAGATGCTGTCGCCGAAGAAAACCAAGTACCGCAAGCAGTTCAAGGGTCGCATCCACGGCCTGGCCAAGAGCGGCTTCACGCTGAATTTCGGGTCCTATGGCCTGAAATCGGTGGAGCCGGAACGCGTCACCGCACGCCAGATCGAAGCGGCCCGCCGCGCGATCACGCGTCAGATGAAGCGCCAGGGCCGGGTGTGGATCCGGATCTTCCCCGACGTGCCGGTGACCGGCAAGCCGGCCGAAGTCCGGATGGGCAAGGGCAAGGGCGCGGTCGACTTCTGGGCCGCCCGGGTTCACCCCGGCCGGATCATGTTCGAAATCGACGGCGTGCCGGACGATGTGGCCCGTGAAGCCCTGCGCCTCGGCGCGGCGAAGCTTCCGGTGAAGACCCGCATCGTCTCGCGGATCGACGCCCCCGTCGCGGAGCACGCGTGATGAAGATCGTTGAAGTGCGGGGCCTGACCCCCGATCAGCTGGCCGACCAGCTCGTCTCCCTGAAGAAGGAGCAGTTCAACCTGCGCTTCCAGAAGGCGACCGGCCAGATCGAAAAGACCCACCGTGTGGACCAGGTGCGCAAGGATATCGCGCGCATCAAGACGGTCCTGCGCGGCAAGCAGGCTCAGGCCTGAGGAGCGACGACAGATGCCGAAACGAATTCTCGAAGGCGTGGTCGTCTCCGACAAGGGCGACAAGACGGTGGTGGTGAAGGTCGAACGGACCTTCCTGCATCCGGTGCTGAAAAAGACCGTCCGCCGGTCCAAGAAGTACCACGCTCACGACGAGGCGAATGCCTACAAGGCCGGCGACAACGCGCGCATCATCGAATGCGCGCCGAAGTCGAAGACCAAAACCTGGGAAGTGCTGCCTAAGGGCAGTGCGGCCCAAGCGTAAGGATCGACACACATGATCCAGATGCAAACTAACCTGGACGTCGCCGACAATTCCGGCGCCCGCCGGGTCATGTGCATCAAGGTGCTGGGCGGCGCGAAGCGCCGTTACGCCAGCGTCGGTGACAAGATCGTCGTCTCCGTCAAGGAGGCGATCCCGCGCGGCCGCGTGAAGAAGGGCGATGTGCTGCAAGCCATCGTCGTCCGCACCAGCCAGGCCATCAAGCGCAAGGACGGTTCGGTGATCCGCTTCGACAAGAACGCGGCGGTCATCGTCAACAAGCAATCCGAGCCGATCGGCACGCGGATCTTCGGCCCGGTTCCCCGTGAACTGCGCGCCAAGAACCACATGAAGATCATTTCGCTCGCGCCCGAGGTGCTGTGATGAGCGCGAAGATCAAGAAGGGGGATCGCGTCGTGATCCTCACCGGCAAGGACAAGGGCCGTCAGGGCGCGGTCCTGAAGGTGCTGCCCAAGGACGGTCGCGTCCTGGTGGAGGGCCTGAACATGGTTCAGCGCCATACCAAGGCTTCGCAGACCGACCCGCAGGGCGGCATCAAACGCAAGGAAGCGTCGCTCCACCTGTCGAACGTCGCCATCGTCGATTCGAACGGCAAGGCCACCCGCATCGGCTTCCGCGTGGACGGCGACAAGAAGGTCCGGATCGCCAAGACGACCGGCGAGGTGATCCATGGCTGAGCAAGCTTACGAACCGCGGCTGAAGACCGAGTATCGCCAGCGCATCCGCGCCAAGCTGAAGGAACAGTTTGGCTACAGCAACGAGATGCAGATCCCGAAGCTGGACAAGATCGTGATCAACATGGGCGTTGGCGAAGCGGTCGCCGACTCCAAGAAGATCAACTCGGCGATGGCCGACCTGGCGAAGATCGCCGGCCAGAAGCCGGTGGCCACCAAGGCCCGCACGTCGATCGCCGGCTTCAAGCTGCGCGAAGGCATGACGATCGGCTGCAAGGTCACGCTCCGCAAGGACCAGATGTACGAGTTCCTCGATCGTCTGATCACCATCGCCCTGCCGCGGGTGAAGGACTTCCGGGGCCTGAAGCCGACGTCGTTCGACGGGCGTGGCAACTTCGCCATGGGCCTGAAGGAGCACATCGTGTTCCCGGAAATCAACTACGACCAGATCGACCAGGTCTGGGGCATGGACATCATCGTCACCACCACTGCGAAGACCGACGACGAAGCTCGCGAGCTTCTCAAGGAATTCCAGTTCCCGTTCGTTCAGCAGCAGCAATAGCGGCGGGAAGGAAAAGCAAATGGCCAAGAAGAGCGCCGTCAATCGCAACGACCGGGTCAAGAAGCTCGTGAAGACGTATGCCGCCAAGCGCGCCGCGCTGAAGGCGACGGCGAACAACGAGAGCCTGCCGCTTGAGGAGCGTTTCGACGCCCGCCTCAAGCTGGCGGAACTGCCGCGCAACTCGTCTAAGACCCGCATCCGCAACCGATGCGAAATCACGGGCCGTCCGCGCGGCTACTACCGCAAGCTTCGGATGAGCCGGATCTCCCTGCGCGACCTCGGGTCCGCCGGTCTGATCCCCGGCCTCGTCAAGTCAAGCTGGTAAGGGGAGGGACAAGTGGTCAACGACCCCATTGGCGATCTGATCGCCCGCATCAAGAACGCCGCCTCGCGCGGTCGCTCGAAAGTCCTGACGCCCGCGTCGAAGATGCGTTCGCGCGTCCTCGATGTGCTGGCCGATGAAGGCTACATCCGCGGCTATCACTTGGTGGAAAAGCCCGGCGCCTTCCCGGAATTCGAGATCGAGCTGAAGTACTTCGATGGCGCCCCCGTCATAGTGGAGATCAGCCGCGTCTCGAAGCCCGGCCGCCGCGTCTATTCGTCGATCAAGGACCTGAAGCCGGTGAAGAACGGTCTCGGGATCTCGATCCTGTCGACGCCCAAGGGCGTTATGTCGGACACCGCGGCGCGCGACGCCAACGTGGGCGGCGAAGTGCTCTGCCGGGTCTACTGATATGTCTCGTATCGGAAAGAAGGCGGTCGCGGTCCCCGCTGGGGTGACGGTGACCCTCGATGGCCAGACGGTCACGGTGCAGGGGCCCAAGGGCCAGCTCGCCTGGACGGTCGCCGAAGAGATCGAAGTCAAACAGGAGGGCGGCGAACTGACGCTCTCCAAGCGCGTCGACACCACCCGGGCCCAATCCATGTGGGGCCTGTCGCGCACGCTGGTCGCCAACATGGTCCAGGGGGTCACCCAGGGCTATGAGCAGACCCTCGAGCTGGTCGGCGTCGGCTACCGCGCCGCGATGAAGGGGACCAACCTCTCCATGCAGCTGGGCTTCAGCCACGACGTCGACATCAAGGCGCCGGACGGCATCTCGTTCCTGGTGCCCAAGCAGACCGAGGTCCGGATCGCCGGCATCGACAAGCAACTGGTCGGCGAAACCGCCGCCCGGATCCGCCGCATCCGTCCGCCCGAGCCCTATAAGGGCAAGGGCGTGCGTTACGCGGGCGAAAAGGTCCGGCGCAAGGAAGGCAAGAAGAAGTAGGCCATGGCGCTCTCTCCCCGCACCTCCACCCTGCGCCGCGCGCAGCGGGTCCGCACCCACCTCCGCAAGGTGGCGAACGGTCGTCCGCGCCTGTCGGTCTTCCGGTCGGCCAAGAACATCTATGCCCAGATCATCGACGATGCGAACGGCGTAACCCTGGCGGCCGCCTCCTCGCTAGAAGGCGAGAAGGCCAAGGCCAAGGGTTCGGACAAGGACGCCGCCGCCAAGGTCGGCGCCCTGGTCGCCCAGCGCGCGATCGAAAAGGGCGTCAAGGACGTCGTCTTCGACCGCGGCGGCTATCTGTACCACGGCCGGGTGAAAGCCCTGGCCGACGCCGCGCGCGAAGCCGGCCTGAACTTCTAAGGAAACGATCATGGCTCGCAGAGACGAACAGCGCGGCGGCGGTCGCAACCGCAACGACGACGAGCGCGACAGCGAGATCGTCGAGAAGCTGGTCCACATCAACCGCGTCGCGGCCACCGTGAAGGGCGGCCGCCGGTTCTCGTTCGCCGCCCTGATGGTGGTTGGCGACCAGAAGGGCCGCGTGGGCTTCGGTCACGGCAAGGCGCGCGAAGTGCCGGAAGCCATCCGCAAGGCGACCGAAGAAGCCAAGAAGTCGATGATCCGCGTGCCGCTGCGCGAAAGCCGCACCCTGCACCACGACGGCAACGGCCGCTGGGGCGCGGGCAAGGTGATGGTCCGCTCGGCGCCTCCCGGCACCGGCGTTATCGCCGGCGGTCCGATGCGCGCGGTGCTGGAAACCCTGGGTGTCCAGGACGTGGTCGGCAAGTCGGTCGGTTCGTCCAACCCCTACAACATGGTGCGTGCGACGTTCGAGGCCCTGAAGGCTCAGTCGTCGCCCCGCCAGATCGCGGCCAAGCGCGGCAAGAAGGTCTCCGACGTGATCGGTCGCCGCACCGACGGCGCCCAGACCGTCGCCGTGGACGCGGAAGGTTAGCAATATGGCTCAAGTCACCGTTCGCCAGACCGGCAGCCCGATCCGTCGGACCAAGGACCAGCGCGCCACGCTCGCCGGCCTGGGTCTGAACAAGCTCGGCCGCACGTCCACCCTGGAAGACACCCCGTCGGTCCGCGGGATGATCGCCAAGGTCCACCACCTGCTCGAGATCGTGACCGAATAGACAGCGCTCGTCCCCGGCCAACGAAGCGACGAAGCCGCGTAGGCCGAGCCGGGGATCCAAGCCGCGCTAAGCACCGAACTCAGCTTGGGTCCCCGCCTTCGCGGGGATGAGCGGGTTTTCAAAGACAGCCGAGTCAGGCTTTCGCCTGGCGCCAGATCTCCAAAGGAGAGGCACATGACCAAGCTCAACGAACTCAGCCCCCGCGAGGGCTCCACCAAGAACCGCATGCGCGTCGGCCGGGGCCCGGGTTCGGGCAAGGGCAAGACCGCCGGTCGCGGCGTGAAGGGCCAGAAGGCGCGCTCGGGCGTGTCGATCCACGGCTTCGAAGGCGGCCAGATGCCGCTGCACATGCGCATGCCGAAGCGCGGTTTCACCAGCCGCAACCGCAAGGACTTCGCCGAGGTCAACCTGTGGCGCATCGAACAGGCGATCGCCGCCGGCAAGCTGGACGCCAAGGCCGCCATCGACACCGACGCCTTGCTGAAGGCCGGCGTGATCCGCCGCGCCAAGGACGGTGTGAAGCTTCTGGGCGAGGGCGACCTCACCTCCACGCTCACCCTCACCGTCTATTCGGCCACGGCTTCGGCCCGCGCCGCGGTCGAGAAGGCCGGAGGCACGCTGACCACGACCAAGCCCGAAGCCCCGGCGGAAGACGCCAAGGCCTAGTTGGAGCGTCGCCGCCCTCGCTATCGGGAGCGGCGCGCCCTATCTGAGCGGGACCACGGTGAAGGGAATTTGCCTAAATGGCTTCGGCCGCTGAACAGCTCGCCGCGAACCTGAACTTCGACGCCTTCCGCAAGGCGACGGAGCTGCACAAGCGCATCTGGTTCACCATCATCGCGATGATCGTCTATCGCCTGGGCACCTATATCGTGATCCCCGGCATCGATCCGGTCGCGTTCCAGCAGGCGTTCACCGGGCAGGCCCAGGGCATCCTGGGCATGTTCAACATGTTCTCCGGCGGCGCCGTCCAGCGGATGGCCGTCCTGGCCCTGGGCGTCACGCCCTACATCTCGGCGTCGATCATCGTGCAGCTCCTGGGGACGGTCTATCCGCCCTGGGAGAAGCTGCGAAAGGAAGGCGGGGAGGCGGGGCGCAAGACGCTCAACCAATACACCCGCTATCTCACGGTGGTGCTGGCGCTGTTCCAGTCGTTCACCATCGCGCTCGGCCTCTCGCAGAGCCCCGGCCTGGTGATCAACCCCGGCCTGTTCTTCATCATCTCCACCGTCGTCAACCTGACCGGCGGGACCATGTTCCTGATGTGGATGGGCGAACAGATCACCAGCCGCGGGGTCGGCAACGGGGTATCCCTGCTGATCTTCGCCGGCATCGTCGCCCAGCTGCCCCAGTACCTCGTGCAGGCGCTGGAACTGACGCGGACAGGATCGATGAACGCCGGCGGCCTGATCCTGATCGTGCTGCTGGTGGTGGCGGTGACCGTCGCCATCGTGTTCATGGAGCGCTCGCAGCGCCGGCTGCTGGTGCAGTATCCCAAGCGCCAGGTCGGCAACCGCATGTTCGGCGGCGACACCTCGTTCCTGCCGCTGAAGATCAACACCTCCGGCGTGATCCCGCCGATCTTCGCCTCGTCGCTGCTGCTGCTGCCAGCGACGGTGATGGGCTTCGCGGCCAAGGCCAACCTGCCCGAGTGGCTGCAGTGGATCCCCTATGCGGTGGGCCAGCTGCAGCACGGCCGGCCTGCCTTCATGATCATGTACGGCATGCTGATCGTGTTCTTCTGCTTCTTCTACACCTCGGTGGTGTTCAACCCCGAGGACACGGCAGAAAACCTGCGCAAGTACGGGGGGTTTCTCCCCGGCATCCGCCCGGGCAAGCGGACAGCGGAGTACATGGATTTCGTACTGACCCGCCTGACGGTGATCGGCGCGGCCTATATCACCCTGGTCTGCCTGGTGCCTGAGGCCCTGATCGGCGTGTTCAACTCCCGGTTCTACATGGGCGGGACGTCCCTGCTGATCGTGGTCAGCGTCACCATGGACACGGTGGCGCAGATCCAGTCCCACCTGCTGGCGCACCAGTACGAGGGGCTGATCAAGAAGTCGAAACTGCGGGGCGGCCGGCGCTAGGCGTCGGCGCTTCACTGACCTAGGGGACGGGCGCCATCAAGAGCGCTGGTGTGGGGAGAGCGAGATGAATTTGATCCTGTTCGGTCCGCCGGCGGCGGGGAAGGGGACCCAGGCCAAGCGCCTGGTTGACGGGCGCAACATGGTCCAGCTGTCGACGGGCGACATGCTGCGCGCGGCCATCGCGTCTGGCTCCGAGCTTGGCCAACGGGTGTCCGGCATCATGCAGCGCGGCGAATTGGTCTCCGACGAGATCGTCGTCGAACTGATCGAACAGCGGCTGCCGGAGGCGGAAGCCGCGGGGGGCGCCATCTTCGACGGCTTCCCGCGCACCCTGCCGCAGGCCGAGGCCCTGGACGTCATGCTGAAGGGCCGCGGCAGCCAGATCGACCTGGTGCTGCGGCTGAAGGTCGACGACGAGGCGCTGAAGTCGCGGATCGCCGGCCGCTTCGCCGAATCGGGCCGCCCCGATGACAATCCGGAGAGCTTCCTGGTCCGCCTGAACGCCTACAACGTCCAGACCGCGCCGCTGCTGCCCTACTACCAGGGACAGGGCAAGCTGACCGAGGTGGATGGCATGGGGACGATGGACACCGTGGCTGCCGGCATCGACGCCGCCCTGAACGGAGTCGGCCGCTGATCGCCCCTGTGGATTGCGGATCGGCTCCGCCCGTGCTTACTTTGTCGTCGTCCGGCCACGGCCAGGGCGTCACTTACCCGTGCGAGGGCGCATTGCCCCTTGCGCGTGCAGTATTTCGTTCACATTTGGGCGTTTCCGCCATTGACGGAGAGGCGCCTGTTCCTATAACGAAGCGCTTCCGCGAAAGAGCGCGAGTGACGCGCCGGCCGACACCTATGGGTGTCGAGGGCCGGGGCGCCGTTCGCGCTTCTCTTGCGTGATCCAGGAGAAGGTTCCACGTGGCTCGTATTGCTGGCGTTAACATCCCCACGAACAAGCGCGTTGTCGTCGCGCTGCAGTACATTCATGGCATCGGCGAGGCGAAGGCCCGCGAGATCGTCAGCAAGGTCGGCATCGAGGACGCGCGCCGCGTCAATCAGCTGACCGACGCTGAAGTCCTGCAGATCCGCGAGACCATCGACCGCGACTACATGGTCGAGGGCGACCTGCGTCGCGAAACCTCGACCAACATCAAGCGCCTGATGGATCTGGCCTGCTATCGCGGCCTGCGGCATCGCAAGGGCCTGCCGGTCCGGGGTCAGCGGACCCACACTAACGCCCGCACCCGCAAGGGTCCCGCCAAGCCGATCGCCGGCAAGAAGAAGTAAGAGAGCGTATCTCCGATGGCTAAGGAACCGGCGCGCGTCAAACGTCGCGAGCGAAAGAACATCACTTCGGGCGTGGCGCACGTGAACGCCTCGTTCAACAACACCATGATCACCATCACCGACGCCCAGGGCAACGCGATCTCGTGGTCCAGCGCCGGCCTGATGGGCTTCAAGGGATCGCGTAAGTCGACGCCCTATGCCGCCCAGATGGCGGCCGAGGACGCCGGCCGCAAGGCCGCCGAGCACGGCGTGCGCACGCTGGAAGTCAACGTCTCGGGGCCCGGCTCGGGCCGTGAGTCGGCGCTGCGCGCCCTGCAGGCGGTCGGCATGACCATCACCACTATCCGGGACGTGACACCTATCCCGCACAACGGCTGCCGCCCGCCCAAGCGCCGGCGCGTCTAGCCGTAAGAACTACAATCCCTGACGCCGGTCCGCGGTATTGCGGCCGGCGATCCTGCGTTTTCGAGGGACATACGTTGATCGAACGAAACTGGAACGAGCTCATCCGTCCCGAGAAGCCGCAAATCGAGACCGGCGCCGACGCCGCCCGCAAGGCGCGTCTGGTGGCCGAACCTCTCGAGCGCGGCTTCGGCGTGACCCTGGGCAATAGCCTGCGGCGCGTGCTGCTCTCCTCCCTGCAAGGCGCGGCTGTGACCGCGGTGCAGATCGACGGCGTAGTCCACGAATTCTCGTCGCTGGAAGGCGTGCGCGAAGACGTGGTCGACATCGTGCTGAACATCAAGCAACTGGCGCTGCGCATGCACGCCGAGGGCCCGAAGCGGATGACGCTGCGCGCCAACGGCCCCGGCGCGGTGACGGCCAGCCAGATCGAGGCGCCGTCCGACATCGAGATCTTGAACCCCGACCACGTGCTCTGTACGCTGGACGAGGGCGCGCAGGTGCGCATGGAGTTCACGGTCCAGACCGGCAAGGGCTATGTCCCGGCCGAGATGAACCGCCCCGAGGACGCCCCGATCGGCCTGATCGCCGTCGACGCGCTCTATTCGCCGGTGAAGCGGGTTGCCTACCGGGTCGAACCGACCCGCCAGGGCCAGAGCCTCGACTACGACAAGCTGATCATGGACCTGGAAACCAACGGCGCCGTGTCGCCGGTGGACGCGGTGGCCTATGCCGCCCGCATCCTCCAGGACCAGCTGCAGATCTTCATCACCTTCGAAGAGCCGAAGAAGAAGGTCGAAGGCGAGGCGAAGCCGGAACTGCCGTTCAACCCGGCGCTGCTGAAGAAGGTCGACGAGCTCGAGCTCTCCGTCCGTTCGGCCAACTGCCTGAAGAACGACAATATCGTCTACATCGGCGACCTGATCCAGAAGACCGAGGCGGAGATGCTCCGTACACCGAACTTCGGGCGCAAGTCGTTGAACGAGATCAAGGAAGTTCTCGCCGGGATGGGTCTACACCTGGGCATGGACGTGCCCAACTGGCCGCCCGAGAACATCGAAGAGTTGGCCAAGAAGTTCGAAGACCAGATGTAGACCGCTTTCTCGCCGACTCCGGGCTGCCCCTTTTTAGTCTGAAGGAGGGGCGGTCTGGGCCCGACGAAGCCGCAACAGCGGTGGAGGGCTCCGGCGCTTCGTAGTGACCCAGGCGGGAGCAGGCTGGGACTTGGTTAGGCAGGACGCTTTCCCGTGGACACGGGAGCGTCCGGTGGGCCCAGGTGGCTCAGGAGACATGAAATGCGTCACGGTATCGCCCACCGCAAACTGGGTCGCACATCCGCCCACCGTACCGCCATGTTCGCCAACATGTCGGCCAGCCTGATCAAGCACGAGCAGATCGTGACCACCCTGCCGAAGGCCAAGGAGCTGCGCCCCTTCGTCGAGAAGCTGATCACCCTGGGCAAGCGCGGCGACCTGCATGCGCGTCGCCAGGCGATCAGCCAGGTGCGTGACGTGGCGCAGGTCGGCAAGCTGTTCGCCGTGCTGGGCCCGCGCTACGCCGAACGCAACGGCGGCTATATCCGGGTGCTGAAGGCCGGCTTCCGCCACGGCGACAACGCCGCCATGGCCGTCATCGAATTCGTCGACCGCGACCCATCCGAAAAGGGCAAGGACTCCGGTCCGACCGCCCAGGCCGGCTACGGCGCCGAAGACTAACCGTACCTGCCATCGCAGGACCGCAGAGCCCCCGAGGGTCGCCTCGGGGGCTTTTGCGTTCCAGGCTCAGGCTGCCGGATCGCCGTGTGAGAAGCCGACCTGCTCGAAGTCGCCGGCGCGCAGGATACTCAGGGTGTCCGCCGCGATGCGGATCATCTCGCCGGCGTCGCGACGCGCGACCGAGGCCTCAAGGCGGCTGTTCATGAACGCCTTGGCGCCGAACGTGCCCGGCGGGCCGGGAATGGCCAGCAGGACCGGCACGCGGGCGTCCACCAGCCCGGCCACATAGCCCAGGAACGCCTGGGTATAGAGGGTGCGCTCGTCGCCGATCAGGATGAACTTCAGGGCCGGGCGTTCCGGATAGCCGGCCGGGACCCCCTCGTCGTCGAACACCACCACGATCCCTGAGCGGTCGGGCCGCCAGGCGTCGTCCAGCATCGGCAGCCGCCGCCAGCCGCAGAACCAGTCCCGGCACACATTGGGCCGCACTGGATGGATCGCGCAGCCTGTTGAACCGCGATGCCGGCAGGCCACCCCGGAGAGCTTGACCAGGTCCGGCTGGTCGATCGGAAACAGGACGCAGCAGACGGTGCAGTCGCCGCATTCCCGGTCTGCGACCAGATCCGACCCGCCTGACTCAGAGATCGTCATCGGCCGAGCCATACGCGGCCCGGCGGCGCTTTCCAACGCCCGCGCGCTCTTCCGCCGAACCGTCGTCTCGGGCTAGGTGGGGGCGTTCCAGCCGGAGATCGCCGTGAGAACCATCCTCGCCCGCCTGCTGGCCGCCGTCCTCCTGCTGGGCGTGGCCGTCCCGTCCGTCGCGGCCGAGCGGCCGCTCACCGTACTGATCTCCATCGACGCCTTCAGAGCCGACTACCTTGACCGCGGCGTGACTCCCGTCCTGTCAGGCTTGGCGGCGCATGGCGCGCGCGCGGCGATGCGGCCGTCGTTCCCCTCCAAGACCTTCCCGAACCACTACACCCTGGTCACCGGTCGGCGGCCCGACGAGACCGGGATCGTCGCCAACAACATGCGGGACCCCGCCATCCCAGGGGTCACGTTCGGCATGGGCAACCGCGACGCGGTGCGCGATGCCCGCTGGTGGGATGGGGCCGAGCCGATCTGGGTGACGGCCGAGAAGGCGGGGATCGTCACCGCGCCGATATTCTGGCCGGGGTCCGAGGCGGCGATCCATGGAATCCGGCCGCACTATTTCCTGGCCTTCGACCAGAACATGGCTTCCGACGCCCGTGTGGACCAGGACCTGGCGATGCTGGACAAGCCGGCGGCGGAGCGGCCGCGGTTCCTCACGCTCTATTTCGACATCGTCGATACGGCCGGGCACCGGTTCGGCCCGGACTCCAATGAAGTGAACCAGGCCGCCGCCACGGTAGACGCCGCCATCGGACGCCTGCTGGCGGGGCTGAAGATGCGCGGGATCGTCGCCAACGTCGTTGTGGTGGCCGACCACGGCATGGCGGCCACCGCCCCCGAACGGTCGATCTACCTCGACGACCTGATCGCCAAGGACGCCTACAAGGCCCTCGACATGGGGCCGATCGGCACGATCTTCCCGACCGCGGGGCATGAGGCGGAGGTCGAGGCGGCCCTGTCCGCGCCGCATCCGCACCTGCAATGCTGGCCCAAGGCGAAGATCCCGGCGCAGCTGCACTATGGCCAGAACCCCCGCGTAGCGCCGATCGTCTGCCTGCCGCAGACCGGCTGGCTGCTGACGACCCACGATTACCACCCGAAGGAGCCGTCGCGAGGCGAGCATGGCTATGACAACGCCAGTCCCGAGATGGCGGCGATCTTCGTGGCGTCCGGCCCGGCGTTCCGCGCTGGCGTGCGGCTGAAGACCTTCGACAACGTCGATGTCTATCCACTGCTGGCCCGACTGGTGGGCGTGGCTCCGGAGCCGAACGACGGAAAGTTCGCGGACCTGGCGCCGGCCCTGGCGCACTAGCGGCCGGAGCGCCGCAAACCTTGCCCATGCCAGCAGCCGAGCGCAGGCTCCGAGCGACGGCTATTTCGCTTGACGATATAATTGCGATATGCGTTAAATATTGTAGATTAACGCAAGGAAATGGTCATGGACCGGCCCACCTTCGTACCCGCCGTTTTCTACAAGGACCCCATCGCGGCGCTGAAGTTCCTGGAGGCCGCGTTCGGCTTCGAGGTCTCGGCCCTGGTGACGGACGCCGACGGCAACCTGGCGCATTCCGAGGTCACCTTCCGCGGCGGCGCGCTGAACGTCGGTGGCCAGTGGGAGGGCGCGATAATCGGTGCGGCCCGCATGCGCAGCCCGGCCGCGGTCGAGGGGGTGAACACCCAGTTCCTGCGCATCAACCTGGACGACGGGCTCGATGCGCACTGCGAGCGGGCGCGGGCCGCCGGGGCGGTGATCACCGCCGAGCCGGAGGACCAGTTCTACGGCGCCCGCACCTATCGCGCGCTGGATCCCGAGGGCCACGTCTGGAACTTCAACCAGGAGGTCGCGGCCTATGACGCGGCGGGTGTGGAGAAAGCCCTGGGCTTCAAGACCGCCACCTCGCTGAAGGAGGCCGGCCTTGGCTGACTGGCGCGCGCCGTTGATGTCGGCGATCTGCTACCGCGATCCCCGCGCGGCGCTAGAGTTCCTGGAAGCGGCGTTCGGGTTCGAGCTCTCGATGCTGATCGAGGACGGAGAGGGCGCCGTCGCCCACTCCGAGATGCGGTTCGGCAATGCCGTGGTGATGGTCGGCAACGAGTGGACCGACGACCACCGCAGCCCGGCCTCGATCGGCGGCAAGAACACCCAGACGGTGCATATTCAGATCGACACCGACATCGACGCCCATTGCGAGCGGGCGCGCGCGGCGGGGTTCGAGATCCTGATGGCGCCGGAGACCCAGTTCTACGGTGACCGCACCTATCGCTGCCGCGACCCCGAGGGCCACATCTGGACCGTCGGCCAGACGGTACAGGCGGTCACACGCGAGGCGGCCGAGGCCGCGAGCGGGCTGAAGATCACCGGCTGGGTCTGATGGGGAGAGCCTCCTCCGTCGCCGTCGACCGTACCCTGGCCGCCCTTGCCGATCCGCATCGGCGACGTGTCGTCGACCTGCTGGCGCAGCGGCCGCGGGCGGCGGGAGAGCTGGCGCGAGAACTGGCGATCAGCCCGCCGGCCATGAGCCGCCACCTGAAGACCCTGCGGATCAGCGGCCTGGTCGAGGAATCCCATCCCGAGTTCGATGCGCGCGTGCGCATCTATGCGCTGAGGCCCGAACCCATGGTCCATCTGCTGCGCTGGCTGGAGGAGAGCGAACGGCTGTGGAGCGCCCAGCTCCTGGCGTTCAAGGCCCATATCGAGACCGCCGCCCAGACCGGGCCCGACGCATGACCTCCAAGGCCCCGAATGACCTCTAAGGTCTATGTCGCGCTGCGGGTGAAGGCGACGCCGGCGCGGGCGTTCGCGGTCTTCACTGCCGAGATCGGCGACTGGTGGCGGCCTAGCGGCCTGTTCCAGACCACGCCGCGCGCGCCGGGCCGTCTGGCGTTCGCGCAAGACGGCGAAGATCGGCGGCTGATCGAGACCCTGGCGAACGGCAAGGTGTTCGAAATCGGTAAGGTGCTGGCCTGGGAACCACCCATCCGGCTGGTGTTCTCCTGGCGGCAGGCAGCGTTCCCGCCGGATCTTCACACGGAGGTCGAGGTCCGGTTCGAGGCGGTCGGCGACGAGACCCGGGTCAGCGTCGAGCATCGCGGCTTCGACCAGGTTCCGGCCGAAAGCGCCGCGCGCCATCGCTTCCCCGACCAAGCGCTGCTGGCCCGACTGGCGGAGTACTGGCAAAACCAGATCCGCGCGGTCGGCGAGCGGGTGAGCTGACCATGTTGCGTCAGTTCCTGGTTTGTTTCATGGTGCGCGCGGGGGAGACGCCATGAGTGCGCAGGACTCAGTCGACGGCGCGGTGCGCGGCCGCCGGGCCAGCTTCGGCTTCATCTTCGCCCTGGCGCTGATGAACTCGATCTCGTTCGGGATCATGATCCCGATCCTGCCGAACCTGATCAAGCAGTTCGCGGGCGGCGACACCGCCTCGGCCTCGGAATGGAACGCGCTGTTCGCCACCACCTGGGGGCTGATGCAGTTCGTCTGCGGGCCGATCCTGGGGATGATGGCCGACCGGTTCGGTCGCCGGCCGGTGCTGCTGATCTCGCTGTTCGGCCTGGCCACCGACTTCCTGTTCATGGCCTTCGCGCCGGGGCTGTGGTGGCTGTTCCTCGGGCGGGTGCTGAACGGGATGACGGCGGCCAGCTTCTCCACCGCCAACGCCTACCTGGCCGACGTCACCCCGCCCGAGCAGCGGGCCAAGACCTTCGGCTGGATGGGCTCGGCGTTCTCGTTCGGCTTCATCATCGGCCCGACCCTGGGCGGGATCATCGGCGGCGAGTTCGGCCTGCGGACGCCGTTCATCGTGGCCGCCGGCCTGACCTTCGTGAACGCCATGTACGGCCTGTTCATCCTGCCGGAGTCGCTGCCGCGCGAGCGGCGGGCCAAGACCTATGACTGGAAGCGGGCCAACCCGCTGGGATCGCTCAGGCTGCTGCAGTCGCAGCGGGGCCTGCTGGGCCTGGCCGGGATCGGCTTCCTGTTCCAGTTCGCCCAGATCGTGCTGCCGCAGATCTTCGTGCTCTACACCACCCACCGCTACCACTGGACGCCGCAGATCCTGGGCCTGACCTTCCTGCTGACCGGGGTGCTGGGCGTGCTGGTGCAGTGGTTCCTGGTGGGGCCGGTGGTGGCGCGGGTGGGCGAGCGCAACGCGATCCTGATCGGGGCGACGGCCGGGATGCTGGGCTTCGCCTGGTACGGCGCGGCGCCGACGGGCTTCCTCTACCTCCTGGGCGCGCCGGTATTCGCCTTGTGGAGCCTGATGATGCCGGGGCTGCAGGGCCTGATGACCCGCCGCCTGCCGCCACAGCAGCAGGGCCAGCTCCAGGGCGCCAACCAGAGCCTGGCCGGGATCGCCGCCATCCTGGGCCCGCCGATCTATGGCGAGGTGTTCGCCTGGTCGATCCGCCACGAGGCGACCTACCACATGCCGGGCCTGCCGATTTACCTGGCGTCCGGGCTGATGGCGCTGGCCTTCCTGCTGGCCACCGTCACCGCACGGCCTGCCCTGGAGCGGACGGCGCCGGCGGCGTAGCGACGGCGGCTTCGCCATCATTGCGCCGGAAACTTGGGTAGCGTTCTGTGACCGCGCCCTCCCGGAGACCTCATGCACGCGCTTCGCGTTCTGCCGCCCGTCCTGCTCGCCGCCCTGGCGCTCGCCGCGCCGTCGATGGGCCAGGCCCAGCCCGCCTTCGCCCAGCCCAACCGGGCGCCGCCGGCTGACGCCATGGCGATGAAGTCGTCCTTCGCCCCGGTGGTGAAGCGCGCCGCCCCGGCAGTGGTGAACATCTCGTCCAAGCGGCTGGTGCGCCAGCAGACCGATCCCTTCTGGTCGATGTTCGGCCTGGGCGTGCCGCAGGAGCGGCTGGCCGCCTCGCTGGGCTCCGGCGTGATCGTGCGGCCCGACGGGGTGATCGTCACCAACAACCACGTGGTGGAGGGTGCGGTGGAGATCACCGTGGCGCTCTCCGACCGCCGCGAGTTTCCCGCCAAGGTGCTGCTGGCCGACCCCCGCCGCGACCTTGCGGTGCTGAAGATCGACCTGCCGCCCGGCGAGCGGCTGCCGGTGCTGGCCATGGACGACACCGGCGACGCCCAGGTGGGCGACCTGGTGCTGGCCATCGGCGACCCGTTCGGCATCGGCCAGACGGTGACCAACGGCATCATCTCGGCGCTGAACCGCACCACCGACCCCACCGGCGAGGCGGGCTCGGCCTATATCCAGACCGACGCGGCGATCAATCCGGGCAATTCCGGCGGCGCCCTGGTGGACATGGATGGCGACCTGATCGGGGTGAACAGCTTCATCCTGTCGCGCTCGGGCACCTCGTCCGGCGTCGGCTTCGCGATCCCGGCGGCGGTGGTGCGCCGGGTGGTGGAGACCGCGGTCGGCGGCGGCCACAGCGTGGTGCGGCCCTGGCTGGGCGCGCGGACCCAGACCGTCAGCCCCGAGATCGCCAAGACCCTCGGCCTGCCGGCGCCGCAGGGGGCGCTGGTCGCCGACCTCTGGCCAGGCGGTCCCGCGGCGCGGGCCGGGCTGAAACAAGGCGATGTGATCCTGCAGGTGGACGGTCGGCCGGTGGCGGATGCCGCGACCCTCAGCTACGCCATCGGCAACCATCGGCCGGGCGACCAGGCACCGCTGCTGGTCCGCCGCAGCGACGGCAAGGACCAGACGCTGACCCTGCATGCCGAGGCTCCGCCGGCCACGCCGGCGCGCGACGAGCGCACTCTGGCCGGCCGCAACCCGTTCGACGGGGCCACGGTGGTCAACCTGTCGCCGGCGGTGGCCGACGAGGTCGGGCTGGACGTGTTCTCCGGCCCGGGCGTGCTGGTCACCGGGGTCGGGCGCGGCCTGGCCATGAACATCGGCCTGCGTCCCGGCGACGTCATCCGCGAGGTCAATGGGGTCAAGATCGAGGCGGTGCGCGACCTGGCCGGCGTGATCGCTACGCCGCAGCGCGCCTGGAAGGTGACCATCCAGAGGGGCGGTCAGACGGTGACGGCCACCTTCTCGGCCTGACCGTGGAATCCATGCTAAGCCCGCCGTCATGGCCGACCTCTTCGAAGCCGCGGGCCTGACGCCGCAGCAGCCGTCGCCGCTGGCCGACCGGCTGCGGCCGCAGACGCTGTCCGAGGTGGTGGGCCAGGATCACCTGCTGGGGCCGGAAGGGCCGATCGGGCGGATGGCGGAGGCCCGGCGGCTGTCGTCGATGATCCTCTGGGGCCCGCCCGGCACCGGCAAGACCACCATTGCGCGGCTGCTGGCCAAGGCGGCGGGCTATGAGTTCCAGCAGCTGTCGGCGGTGTTCTCCGGGGTCGCGGACCTGAAGAAGGCCTTCGAGGCTGCGCGGATGCGCCGCGCGGCCGGCCAGGCGACCCTGCTGTTCGTCGACGAGATCCACCGCTTCAACCGCGCCCAGCAGGACGGCTTCCTGCCCTTCGTGGAGGAGGGGATCGTCACCCTCGTGGGCGCCACCACCGAGAACCCGTCGTTCGAGCTGAACGGGGCGCTGCTGTCGCGCTGCCAGGTCTATGTGCTGAAGCGGCTGGACGACGAGGCGCTCACGACCCTGCTGGCCAAGGCCGAGGCGCATGAGGGCCGCACCCTGCCGCTGGAGCCGGAGGCGCGCGCGGCCCTGGTCGCCCTGGCCGACGGCGACGGCCGCTACCTGCTGACGCTCGCCGAGACCCTGTTCAATATCGGCTCGGCCAAGCCGCTCTCGACCAAGGATCTGGGCCAGGTTCTCCAGAAGCGCAGCCCCGCCTACGACAAGGACCGCGAGGAGCACTACAACCTCATCTCGGCCCTGCATAAGTCGATCCGCGGCTCCGATCCCGACGCGGCGCTCTACTGGCTGGCCCGCATGCTGACCGGCGGCGAGGACCCGCTGTTCATCGCGCGGCGGTTGATCCGGGCGGCGGCGGAGGACATCGGCGAGGCCGACCCCATGTCCCTCGTCCTGGCGAACGCAGCCAAGGACACCTACGACTTCCTGGGCTCGCCGGAGGGCGAGATCGCCCTGGCGCAGCTGGTGATCCACCTGGCCGCCGCGCCCAAGTCCAACGCGGTCTACAAGGCCTTTAGCGCGGCGATGAAGGCGGCCAGGGAGACCGGCTCGCTGATGCCTCCTGCCCACATCCGCAACGCGGCGACCAAGCTGATGCGGGACCTGGGCTACGGCAAGGGCTACGCCTACGACCACGATGCGCCGGAGGGCTTCTCCGGCCAGAACTATTTCCCCGACGAGATGGCGCGCCAGATCTTCTACCAGCCCCGCGGCGAGGGGGCCGAGGCGCGGACCAAGGAACGCCTGGAGCGCTGGGCGGCGCTGCGCAGGAGCAAGACATGATTTCCCTCCCCTTCATGGGGAGGGACCGACCGCGAAGCGGTCAGGGTGGGGACGTGTGGATCATTCCCGACGCCCAGTTCCGGCCCACACTTCCCCACCCCGCTCGCCTGGCGGCGAGCTGCCCCTCCCCATGAAGGGGAGGGAAAGGCCGGCCGTTCAGCTCTCCGCCGCGGAGATCGCCTTCGTGCGGTCGCTGGTGCTGTACGAGGACGCCGAGATCCTGGCGTTGAACAAGCCGTCCGGGCTGTCGAGCCAGGGCGGGCGGGGGCAGGTCCATACGCTGGACGAACTGCTGTGGGCGTTCGCCAGGCCGGGCAAGGCGCGGCCGCGACTGATCCACCGGCTGGACCGCGACACGTCCGGCGTGATCCTCACGGCGAAGACCAAGCCGGCCGCAGGTTTCCTTGGCAAGGCCTTGATGGCGCGCAAGTTTTCCAAGACCTACCTGGCCATCGTCACGCCCGGCGCGCCGGATCCGGTGGCCGGGACGATCGACCTGCCGCTGCGTCGCGACGAGCAGGGCCGCGAGGCCTATATGCGGGTCTGCGCGGCCGACCATAAGGACGCCGAGGCGGCCGTCTCGCGCTATCGCACCCTGAAGCACACCGGTGTCGCCGCCCTGCTGCGGCTGGACCCCGAGACGGGGCGCATGCACCAGCTGCGCGTCCACCTGGCGTCGATCGGCCGGCCCATCGCCGGCGACGCCCGCTATGGCGGCGCGCTGGTGGTGGGCGGCGAGACCGTGCCGCGCCTGATGCTGCACGCCACGGCGCTGAAATTCCCGCACCCCGCCGGCGGGGAGAAGCGGCTGGAGGCCTCGCCGCCCCGGGACATGGCCGACCTGATCGCGGCGTTGGGCCTCGGTTAGCGGAACGGCGACGCCAGTTTGCCCGTTTCACGCTATAAGCTTCGGACGGGACACGCCTTTCCGATTTGGAGGCCTCGCCATGCACCGCCTGATCCTTGCCGCAGCCGCGGCCCTCTCGCTCGGCGCATGCGCCACGCCGGCGCCTACGCTCTATCAGCCCGCCAGTGGCCCGCAGGCCGTCGGTTATTCGGAGTACCGGATCGAGCCCGGCCGCTATCGGATCACCTTCCACGGCGGTCCCGGCGCCCCGGTGCAGCAGGTCTCGGACTACGCCCTGCTGCGCGCCGCCGACCTGGCGATCGCCCAGGGCTACGATTGGTTCAAGGTGGCCGACCGGGTCACTGAGGGCCGCCCTGACAACGGCCCCCAGGTCAGCATTGGGATCGGCGGCGCCACCTTCGGCCGCCACAGCGCCGTGGGCGTGGGCGTCGATCGCGGCTTTAGCCTGGGCGGCGGGCCATCGCTGTCGTCGACCATCGAGGTCGTCATGGGCAAAGGCGAGCGGCCCCGCGGGCCGGACATCTATGACGCGCGGGCCCTGCGCGACAATCTGGGCCAGCGGATCTAGGCGCCAGAGCCCTAGGCAACCGCCTTGCGGGTGACCGTATTGGGGACCGCGCGGATGCCGGCGTGGGTGAAGCCGGCGTCGTCGGCCATGTCCAGGTGCATCCGCTCGCCCAGGCCCTGGGCGATCAGGGCGGGGGCCTTGCCGCGCATCTGATGGGCCATGGCGCGCATGAAGGCCTCCAGGCGCGCGTGCGGCAGGCCCAGGTCGGCGAAGTCCAGGGTCAGGCCGTTGAACCGCGTCCCCTGCACCGGGTCCAGGGCATTGCCCACCGGCTGCAGCCGGGCCAGGACCCCGCGGGTGACCCGGCCCACCAGGCTGACCACCTCCACCAGCCGCCCGCTGGGGGTGCCACGGTCGATGTCGACGAACTCGATCATGGCGCCCTGGCGGATGCGCTCGGGGGTGACGCCCTCGATGGCGATCAGCGAGGCGCGGCCTTTGCGTCCGCCCAGGGTGCGGAACGAGGCCGGCAGGATCACCGGCGGCCGGGTGCGGGCGTCCTCGGGGATGAACAGGCCGCCGAACGCCAGGGTGGCGCGGTCGATGGCGGCCAGGTCCCCATCGGACAGCCGATGGAACCGCCGGGTCGGGATCGTCTCGCCGGTGGCGCTGAAGGTCACGGTGGGCTCGACGCGCAGCACCGCGGTCACCCCGTGGCGCAGGCTGACGACGTGCTCCAGGGCGAAGGCCACCTCGAGCTGCTGGCCGTTGGAGGCGACGAAGGAGACCGGGTTGTGCGCGCGCTCGGCCTCCGGGCTCACCTGGCGGTGATAGGGGGCTTCGGCCTCCTTCTCGCGGGCGGTGGCGATGGTGTCGGGGTCGAGGTCGGCGCAGACCAGTTCGTCGCCCTCGATCCGGCTGACCGCCCTGATGCGGATGTCCCGGCGCTCGGCGGCGCCCAGGAAGAATTCCAGCACGTCCTCCAGCACCTTCATGCCCACGGCCTGGGCGGCGACGCCGTCCTCGGTGGTCATGGCGATCAGGACATCGGTATCGTTCAGCCGGTGGTGGACATCCTGGTAGGACAGGTATTCGTTGAGCTTGCGGCCCAGATAGCCCCAGACGTCGTCGACCTTGCGGGACCAGCGGTCGCCGGAGCGTTCCTTGATCGCCTCGACGCTGATGATGAACACGGCGCCGCGTTCCAGCCGGTCCGACGTGGCCAGCCGTTCGAGCACCGCCGCGGCGTCCGTGGCGGTGATGCGGGTGACGGTCATGCCAATCTGGGCGGCGGCCATCCCGACGACATGCGCTGACGTTGGCAAAGGAAGTCTTGCCGTCGCATAAGACGCGCGATGCAGAATCTCCTTTTCGTGGCGATGGGCGGGGCGACGGGCGCGGTCCTGCGCTATCTGCTCGGCGCCCAGGCGATGCGCGCGCTCGGGACCGGCTGGCCCTATGGGACCCTGGCGGCGAACGTCATCGGCGGCCTGCTGATGGGGGTGCTGGCCGGCGTACTGGCGTTCCGCGGCGGGGCGGACGAGGAGAGATGGCGCCTCCTGCTGGGCGTGGGCGTGCTGGGCGGCTTCACGACGTTTTCGTCCTATTCGCTGGAGGTCGTGCTGATGATCCAGCGCCGCGAATGGGCCTCGGCGGCCGCCTACAGCCTGGGATCGGTGGTGCTGTCGGTGACGGCGCTGTTCGCGGGGCTGTGGCTGATGCGCCGGTGGCTGGCGTGAGGGAGGTTCGCACCCTCTATGTCGACAAGGGCGAGGAGGGCGTGCGCCTGGACCGCTGGTTCAAGCGCCGCTGGCCGCACCTGAACCACATCCAGATCCAGAAGCTGACCCGTTCCGGCCAGATCCGCGTGGATGGCGCCCGGGCCAAGCCGGACACCCGCCTGACGGCGGGGGCCCAGGTGCGGGTGCCGCCGCTGCCGGAGGCGCCGCCGGCCCGGGAGAAGGGCGAGATCGACCCGCGCGAGGCGGCCTTCGCGAAGTCGCTGGTGATCTATGAGGACGAGGAGGTCCTGGCGATGAACAAGCCGTCGGGCCTGGCGGTGCAGGGCGGCACCAAGACCCTGAAGCACGTCGACCGCCTGCTCTCGGCCTGGGGCGAGGGGCTGGAGAGGCCGCGGCTGGTGCACCGCCTGGACCGCGACACCTCCGGCGTTCTGGTGCTGGGCAAGACCCCCGGCGCGGCCGCCAAGCTGGCGGGCGCCTTCGCCAGGCGGACGGCGCAAAAGATCTACTGGGCGATCGTCTTCGGTTTCCCCAAGCCGGGCGAGGGCCTGATCGAGCTGCCGCTGGCCAAGAAGGGGGTCGGCGACCGCGAGATGGTGGTCCCCACCGACCTGGACGATCCCCGCGCGGAGACCGCCGAGACGCAGTTCAAGACCATCGCCCGCGCCGGACCGCGCGCCGCCTGGATGGCGCTGTGGCCGCACACCGGGCGCACGCATCAGCTGCGGGCCCACATGCTGGCCATCGGCCACCCGATCCTGGGCGATCCGAAGTACAACACCGAGGCCTCCGTCAGCCTGTCCGAAGGCCTGAAGCTGCAGCTGCACGCGCGGCGGCTGGTCCTGCCGCATCCGTCGCGGGGCACGCTGGTCCTGGAGGCGCCCATCAGCCCGGAGCTCCGCGCGGGCTTCGAACGCTTCGGCTTCGACCAGCACGAGGCGGATCCCGAACCCTTCAAGAGGCGCCCTTGACCACCGACCCCTTAGACCGCGCCACGGCCCTGCTGGAAGCCGGCCGCCTGGACGAGGCGCTGGCGATCACCGCGCCGCTCGCGGAGACCGCGGAGCCGACCCACCATGCCCTGGCCGTGCATTCCACCGTGCTGAAGGCCCTGGGCCGGCGCGAACACGCCCTGGCGTTCGACCAGCGGGCGGTGATGCGCTTTCCCTCCAGCGCCGTCGGCTGGCACAATCTGGCCGCCACTCTGGGCGACATGGGCCGCAGCGCCGAGTCGGTGGCCGCCATGGAGCGCGGCATGGCGATGGGCCTGGACGGGGCGCTGAGCTGGGGCGTCATGGCCCGCGCGCGCACCGCCACCGGCGACCTGACCGGCGCCCAGCAGGCTTACGAGCAGGTCATGCGCCGCGCCGCCAACCGGGTCGAGACGGCGATCGAATACGCCGACCTGGTCTGGATGCGCGACGGCGATCTGGCGGCCGCCCAGGCCGTGCTGGACCGCTCCGCTCACGCCGGCGGGCCGCCCGCGCCGCTGCTGCTGGCCAAGGCCAAGCTGTTCGAGACCGCCGGCCAGGCCGACAAGGGCGCCGACCTGCTGGCCATGGCCGCCGAGCGCCTGCCCGACGAGCCGGCCGTGCTGATGGCCGCCGCCCAGGCGGCCCTGGAGCGCGATCGCCTGGACGAGGCCGAGCGCCTGGCGCTGGGGGCGGAGAAGCTGTTCCCGCGCGGCCCGACGGTGATGAACCAGCTGGCCATCGTCTACCTGGCGCAGGGCAAGGCGGACCTGGCGCTGGCCAAGGCCCGGGCCGGGCTGGAGATCTTGCCGCACGACCAATCGCTGCTGGGCTGGGCGGCGATGGCGGCGCGGGCGCTGGGCGACCCGCTTTATGGCCAGCTGTACGACTACGAGGCCATGGTCGGCGCCTACGACATCGCGACGCCCAACGGCTGGCCAACGCTCGAGGCCTACCTCGCGGACCTGGCCATCGCCCTGAACGGCCTGCACCGCTTCAGCGAGCACCCGGCGGCCCAGTCGCTGCGGCACGGCACCCAGACCACCTACCGCCTGACCGGCTCCGGCGACCGGGCGATCCGGGCCTTCTTCAAGGCCATCGAGCTTCCGATGCGCCAGCACCTGGCGGCCATGGGGCAGGGCGCCGATCCGCTACGCTCGCGAAACACCGGCGGCTATCGGGTGGAGGGCGCCTGGTCGGTGCGGCTGCGCCCGGGCGGCTTCCACAAGGATCACTTCCACGCCGAGGGTTGGCTGTCGTCGGCCTTCTATGTGGAGACGCCGGAGACCGCCCTGGACACCGCCGAGCGGCAGGGCTGGCTTCGCCTGGGCCAGCCGCCGTTCAAGACCCAGCCGCCGATGGCCGCCGAGCATTTCGTCCGGCCCAAGCCCGGCCGCCTGGTGCTGTTCCCGTCCTACATGTGGCACGGCACCGTACCGTTCGAGACCGACGAGAAACGCCTGACGATCGCCTTCGACGCGGTCCCGGTCTAGCTACACAACCCCCAACAGCGGCTTCACCGCGCCGCTGTCGGGGAACACCAGGGTGTCCAGGGCGCGGCGGTCGACGCCCATGTGGTCGATGAGCAGGCCCTTGGACAGGCCACGCATGTCCAGCGCCGGATAGACGTCGCGGTCCTCGAACAGGGCCTGGCGCCTGAGGGTCGGCCAGTCGCCGACGATGCCGCCGCTCTTGAGCCCGCCGCCCAGGATCAGCGCCGTAGACGCCGTGCCGTGGTCGGTGCCGCCGGTGCCGTTGGCGCGCGCGGTGCGGCCGAACTCGGTGACCGCGAGGACCACGGTGTTCTTCCACGCCGGCCCCAGGCCGGTGTGCAGGCCGTCGACCAGGGCGTCGAGGTTGGTCAGGCGCTGGCCCAGCAGGCCGGCCTGGTTGGCGTGGGTGTCGAAGCCGTCCAGCGATACCGCGGCCAGTTGCGGCCCGCCCGGCGCCTTCAGGAAGTCGGCCAGCGACAGGCCCATGGCGCGGGCCACGTCGCGGCCCTGGGCGGCGGCGGGGCGCAGGCCGGCCATGCCGCCGGCCGTCGCGTCGGCCCCGGTGGCCCTGGCCATGGTCTCGGTCTGCAGGCCCCGCGCCAGCGCCGGGCCCAGCAGGGCGTCGTCCTTGTAGAGGTCCTGCAGCAGGGTCGGCAGCCGCGCCTCGGCGTCCACCGAGCGGCCGGGCGACCAAGATCCGGCGGGGGCCGGGCCGCGCAGGATCAGCGGCGCGGTGGGGCCGACCGAGATCGCCTCGACCTTGCCGGCCGCCGACATCGCCTTGACCGTGCGGTTCAACCAGCCCGAGGTGGTGGCGTAGACGCCGGCCGCGCCGGTCTCCAGCACGTCCTGGGCCTCGAAATGTGAGCGGGCGCGGTCGGGGGTGGCGACGGCGGGCGCGATGCGCGCCTCGCCGGCCTGGGCCAGGGCGTGGACGCTGGTCAGCGCCGGGTTGAGGGCGAACGTCCCGTCCAACTTCAGGGCGTCGTCGCCCAGCGCCAGGCCGCCGCGCAGGTCGTGGTAGTCGCTGTCGCCGACCGGCGGGGCGACCGACAGGCCGTCCATCCCGCCGCGGCAGATTATCACCACGAACTTCCGGTTCGCCGGAACCGCCGCCGCGGACATCCGCGCCAGGAGGGTGACGGAGAGGCCGGCGAGGGCGCCGCGGCCGAAAACTCGGCGAGAGGGTGAGAGAGCGTTCATCGGCGCTGGAACTCCGGCGTCATCAGGAGAAGGGCCACGGCCTCGCCGCGCGACTCGGCGCGGCCGATGGCCAGGGCGGCGGCGGGCGACAGGCGGGCGCCCAGGGTGGCGTCGGCCAGCTGCATCGGGTCCTGCACGTTGGGTCCGACCGTGGCGGCGAGGGCCTGGGCGAACTGCATCCGCTTGACGATGGCGTCGGAGGCGGCCCAGGGCCCGGCCTCGTCCGGCCAGCCCTTGGGCGAGGGCGCGCTGAACGGGCGCTGGCCCAGGGCGTTCAGCGCCTGGTTCACCTGGCCCGGCCCGCGCGGGGTCTCGCCGACCGCGCGATAGCTGGAGACCACGAACTCGTAGGGGGTCTTGAACTTCACCGGCTGCGGCGACCAGGCCTCGGGCGCGTCGATCAGGGTCTCGGCCACCCGGCCCAGGTCGCCGCCGCTGGCCATCCAGGTCTTCTGCAGCCTGGCCACCAGGCCCGGCGGCGGGTCGTCGGCGACGAAATGCCGGGCGATCTTCGTGCAGACGAACTTGGCGGTGGCGGGCTTGCCGGCCAGGTCGGTGAGGATGGCGTTGGCCTGGCTCTTGTCGCCGGGGGCGTAGCGCACGCCCATGACGGTGCGCGCGCCAGGCTCGTGGGTGGTGTCGCGGAACACCACCTGGTCCTGCACGGGGTCGCGCGGACCGGAGATGGAGAGGCCGGTCAGCGCCCGGGCGAACTCGGTCACATCGGCCTGGCTGTAACCGCCGTCGATGCCGACCGTATGCAACTCCATGATCTCGCGGGCCAGGTTCTCGTTGAGGCCGGGCGTGCGGCGGGGCTGCGGATCGGCTACGCCCGGGCCGCCAAAGGCAGCACCGCGCCGGCCGTCGCCGCGCTTGAGATACTCCGCCGCCCGGCTGTTCGGGCCCACCGACTGCGCCTGGTCCAGGTAGAGCAGCATCGCCGGATGGGTCTCGGCCGCGCCCACCAGGTCGGCGAAGCGGCCGAACACGTTGGGGCGGATCGCCTCGTTCTCGAACGGCCCCACCAGGGTCGCCACCTGGACCTTGCTGGCCGAGACCGTGAAGTGGTTGGCCCAGAACAGCGCCCAGCGCTCGCGGAACCCGGCGTCGGTCGTCGTCGCCAGCTGGGTGCGGGCCATGACGTCGCCGGCCGCGTTCTGGCGGATGAACTGCTGGGCCATCTTCACCGGGTCGGCGGCGTCGGCCGTCTCCCCCGCCTTGGCCTGGCCGTCCCTGCCCTTGCCCTCGCCGCCCTTGCCCTCGCCGTCGCGCTTGGCCATTTCGCGCTGCCGGCGATAGTCGCGGAACTCGGCCAGCCGCTGGGTCGAGGTCTCGCCGCCGGTGGCGAAGGTGTCGGCGCCCTCGCGCCGGATCTGCGCCCTGAGGGAACCGCGGGGGTCCTTCGACGCCGCGGCAATCTCGCCGGCCTTGGCGCCCAGCCCGAAGCGGGTGACCGCGATGGCGCCGTCCAGCTCTCTTTGGCTCGCGACCACGCCTTGCTCCCTTGCGGATACGCCGATTTATCCCCATTCCACGGCGGAGTCGGCGGGTTCCGTCGGGAGGACAGGTTGGACTTGCGCAAGGGCTTCCACGAACCGACCGAAAAGCCGCGGCGGTTCTACAAGCAGGTGAGCGTCACCGAGGCGGACGGCGGCTTCGGCATCCTGCTGGACGGCCGCACCCTGCGCACGCCCAAGGGCCACGCCCTGGTGCTGCCCACCCGCGCTGTGGCCGAACAGATCGCCGCCGAGTGGGACGCCCAGGTCGCGGTGATCGAGATGGCGAGCATGCACGCCACGCGCCTGGCCAACACCGCCATCGAGACCATCGGCGCCAGCCGCGACGGCGTCGCCGACCAGATCGTGGAGTACGCCGGCGCCGACCTCGTCTGCTACTTCGCCGAGACGCCTGCAGTGCTGCGGGCTCGCCAGGAAGCCGCCTGGGAGCCGCTGCTGGCCCGCGCGGAAACCGAGCTGGGCCTGCGCTTCGAGCGCTGCGCCGGCATTCTCCACCGCGACCAGCCGGCTGGGACCCTGGCCAAGGTCCGCGAGATCGCCCTGTCCCACGACGACTTCGGCCTGGCGGGCCTGGCCTTCGGCGTGCCGCTGTTCGGCTCCGCGGTCCTGGCCATCGCGGTCCGCCGGGGCTGGCTGGCCGGGGCGGCGGCCTTCGACCTCTCCCGCATCGACGAGGCGTTCCAGGAAGAACAATGGGGCATTGACGCCGAGGCCGCCGAGCGCACCGGTCGCCTGCGCGGGGAGGCACGGATGCTGGAGCGGTGGTTTGCCGGACTGAGGAGGACCTAAGTCCCTCTGCTTCCCCCGCTTGCGGGGGAAAGCGGCGCGAGGCCCCATAGGGGCGAGTCGCCGACGGGGGAGCGCTTTCGGATTTCCCCCATTGTCGCCCGCCCTTCGGGCCTTGGCGACATTTCCCCCCGCAGGCGGGGGAAGACTGGAGATCAACCGTCGTGCTTCCGTTCAGCCACCGGGAGGATGCGTACACGCGTGCCGGACGCCGCCAGCTCTCGCGCGACCTTCATGTAGGCCAGCGACTCCGGCACGGCGAAATGCACATCCAACGCAGCCCGATCCTCCCACTCCTCGTAGAAGAACAGCCGCATCGGGTCCTCGCAGTCGATGTGGACGCTGTGGCTCAGGCAACCGGGCTCCAGGCGCGAGCGTCGCACATGCTCCAGCGCCGCCTCCAGCAGGGCTTCGAAGGTCTCCGGCCTGGCCGTCACCGACCCCGTCACCACCAGCATGCGTCTGTCTCCCCCGCCTCACCCGGCGTGACCTTGCCTAGGCCGCACGGCGCGACTACGCCTTGGCCTCTGTGACGTGAAGGGCGGGCCGCGTGAAGCATATCCTGGCAGAACTCGAGAAGCGGCGCGAAGAGGCGCGGATGGGCGGTGGCGAACGCCGCATCGCCGCCCAGCACGCCAAGGGCAAGCTGACCGCCCGCGAACGCGTCGACCTGCTGCTGGACGAGGGCTCGTTCGAGGAGTTCGACATGTTCGTCGAGCATCGGGTTGTCGAGTTCGGCATGGCCGAGCAGCGCATCCCCGGCGATGGCGTGATTACCGGCTGGGGCCGGATCAACGGCCGGGTGGTGTTCGTCTTCTCCAAGGATTTCACGGTGTTCGGCGGCTCGCTTTCCAGCGCCCATGCCGAGAAGATCCTCAAGGTCCAGCGCCAGGCGATGAAGGTCGGCGCGCCGGTGATCGGCCTGTTCGATGCCGGCGGGGCGCGGATTCAGGAGGGCGTGGCCGCGCTGGCCGGCTATGCCGACATTTTCCTGGAGAACACCCTGGCCAGCGGCGTCATCCCGCAGATCAGCGTCATCATGGGCCCCTGCGCCGGCGGCGACGTCTATTCCCCGGCCATCACCGACTTCATCTTCATGGTGAAGGACACTTCATACATGTATGTGACCGGCCCCGATGTGGTGAAAACAGTCACCCATGAGGACGTCAGTCACGAGGACCTGGGCGGCTACCGCGTCCATGCGCTGAAGTCGGGTGTCGCCGACGGCGCCTTCGAGAACGACCTGGAAGCCCTGACCCAGGTCCGCCGCCTGGTCGACTTCCTGCCGCTCAGCAACCGCGAGAAGCCCCCGGTCCGCGAGAGCTTCGACGCGCCGGCGCGCCAGGAGATGAGCCTGGACACCCTGGTCCCGGCCAACCCCAACAAGCCTTACGACATGAAGGAGCTGATCCTGAAGGTGGTGGACGAGGCCGACTTCTTCGAGATCAGCCCGGACTTCGCCAAGAACATCGTCGTCGGCTTCGCCCGCATAGACGGCCAGCCGGTGGGCATCGTCGCCAACCAGCCGCAGACCCTGGCCGGGGTGCTGGACATCGATAGCAGCTGCAAGGGCGCGCGGTTCGTCCGCTTCTGCGACTGCTTCGAGATCCCGATCCTGACCTTCGTGGACGTCCCTGGCTTCATGCCGGGCACCAAACAGGAGCAGGGCGGCCTGATCCGCCATGGCGCCAAGCTGCTGTTCGCCTTCGCCGAGGCCACGGTCCCGAAGATCACGGTGATCACCCGCAAGGCCTATGGCGGCGCCTATGACGTGATGAGCTCCAAGCACATCCGCGGCGACATCAACTACGCCTGGCCGTCGGCCGAGATCGCGGTCATGGGCTCGAAGGGCGCCGTGGAGATCATCTTCCGCGCCGAGATCGGCGACCCCGAGGCCATCGCGGCCCGCGAGGCCGAGTACAAGGCCCGCTTCGCCAACCCGTTCGTGGCCGCGTCGCGCGGCTATATCGATGACGTGATCATGCCGCACTCGACCCGCAAACGGATCGTCAACGCGCTGCGGAACCTCAAGGGCAAGACCCTGACGAACCCCTGGAAGAAGCACGACAACATTCCGCTGTAGGTCTTCGGAACAACCCTCGTCGGCCCTTCGTTCTGCTCGCAAGGCGGGTTCGTCCCGCCCGCAGAACAGAACCAAGGAGAACGAGCATGTCCGGTCGGTGGAGCGACGAGCGCGAGTGGCAGGCGCGGGGCCATGGGCGCGGGCCGGGCGACCGGTGGCCGGGCGGCGAGGACCGATCCTTCGAGCGCGCCGACCGGGTGTTCGGCGAGCGGGACAGCGGCGTGGGCTACAACCGGCCGCGCGGCGAGGCCACGATTGGCAGCCGCGGAACCGCGGACTGGCAGGACCGTCATTACCAGGGCGTCTCGCCGGCCATGCGCCAGCACGACAACGAGACCGGCTATCGCGCCAACCCCCGCTTCCCGCGCGAGGACGAGCGATACGGCGGCGGCTATGGCGAGGGCCACCGGTTCGGGTCGCGCGAGGCTGACGAGCGCTGGGCGCGCGAGATGCGGCGTCCGGCCGCCGGCGGAACCGGCGGCGATGGCTATGATCGCGGCTACGGCGACGCGGGTCGGGCCGAGGGCCACGAGCCGTTCGAGGACCGGGCCCGCGAGGCCGGCGAGTTCGTCCGCCGCACCGGCCAGCGGGTGTCCAACTGGTTCAGCAATGTCGCCAGCGAGGACGGCGACACGCAGCGACATGAGGGGCACCGCGGCGCGCGCGGTCTGGGGCCGAAGGGCTACGAGCGTTCCGACGAGCGGATCAGCGACGACGCCCACCAGCGCCTCACCGACGACCACCATCTGGACGCCCGCGACATCGAGGTCGCGGTCTCGGGCGGCGAGGTGACGCTGTCAGGCCTGGTGGAAAACCGTCACGCCAAGCACCACGCCGAACACATCGTCGAGGACGTCTCCGGCGTCCGCCACGTACAGAACAACCTGCGGATCAAGGCCGCGGGTTCCGCCTATGGCGCCCAGGCCCGCACAGAGGGCGATGCGGCGATGGAGACCAGCGCCAACGCCACCCACACGACGACACGGAGGAGCTGACTGCCATTCCTCCCCCGTTGGGGGAGATGGCGCAATCCACCCCTTTGGGGGTAACTCGCGAAGCGAGGGAGGCGCCGGGTCGCAAAGCGACCCGGCGGGCGCCGGAGGGGGTCCTCCCGGACGGCGCCGCTGCACACTCTCCGCATCATAGAGGGTGCGGCGGAGAGGTCTGAGCGTACCCCCTCAGTCGGCATTCGCCGACAGCTCCCCCAACGGGGGAGCAACCTTGGATGGTCTACGCCACCGTCAGGTGGGCGTTGTCGCCGCGTTTGAGGGGATCGCGCAGCGGCTGCCCGGCGGCGACGAACTCCAGCGACACCGAGTTGATGCAGTAGCGCAGCCGGGTGGGCGGCGGGCCGTCGGGGAAGACGTGGCCCTGGTGGCTGCCGCAGCGGGCGCAGAGGGTCTCGATGCGGACCATGCCGTAGGAGACGTCGCGCACCGCCGTGACGTGGGCCTCGTCGATCGGCGCCCAGAACGAGGGCCAGCCGGTGCCGCTCTCGAACTTGGTCTTGTGCAGGAACAGCGGCAGGGCGCACAGGCGGCAGCAGTAGACGCCGGTGTCCTTCTGATCCAGCAGGCCGCCGCAGAACGGCGCCTCGGTGCCGTGATGCAACAGGACATCGGCCTCCGCCCGACTGAGGCTGGCCCCCAGGGCCTTGCGTTCCTCAGCGTTAGGGGGCGAGAGGGAAAAACCCGAGGGGGAGACTTCTGGCGTGCTCATGGACGCCAATCTAAGGTCCCGCCCGGCGCGGCGAAAGATGGGAGGCCATGCGGAATGAACATCTTTGATGGCCGCCGGTCCGGCGCCGTGTGGCAGCTGGCCCAATAGGACCCGGAATGTTCTCGAAGATCCTGATCGCCAACCGGGGCGAAATCGCCGTCCGGATCATCAAGACCTGCCGCCGGATGGGCATCAAGACCGTGGTGGTCTACTCGGAAGCCGACGCCGACTCGATGGCGGTCGAGGTGGCCGACGAGAGCGTCTTCATCGGCCCGCCGCCCGCCGCCCAGAGCTATCTGCTGGCCGACAAGATCGTCGAGGCCGTGCGCCTGACCGGCGCCGAGGCGGTCCACCCTGGGTTCGGCTTCCTGTCGGAGAGCGCGGCGTTCGCGCGGCGGCTGGCCGCCGAGGGCATCGTCTTCATCGGGCCCAACCCCCACGCCATCGAGGCGATGGGCGACAAGATCGAAAGCAAGAAGTTCGCCACCAAGGCCGGGATTTCGGTGGTGCCCGGCCACGTCGGGGAGATCGACGACACGGCGCACGCCATCAAGATCTCCGAGGAGGTCGGCTATCCGGTCATGCTGAAGGCCTCGGCCGGCGGCGGCGGCAAGGGCATCCGCATCGCCTGGAACCGCAAGGACGTCGAGGAGGGCTTCCCGGCCGTGAAGGCGGAAGCCAAGGCCAGCTTCGGCGACGACCGCATCTTCATCGAGAAGTTCATCGAGAGCCCGCGGCACATCGAGATCCAGGTGCTGGGCGACAAGCACGGCAACGTCGTCCACCTGTTCGAACGCGAATGCTCGATCCAGCGGCGCAACCAGAAAGTCATCGAGGAGGCGCCCAGCCCCCTGCTGGACGACAAGACCCGCAAGGCGATGGGCGACCAGGCGATCGCGCTCGCCAGGGCCGTCCAGTACGACAGCGCCGGCACCGTGGAGTTCGTGGCCGGCCAGGACCGCAGCTTCTTCTTCCTGGAGATGAACACCCGCCTGCAGGTTGAGCATCCGGTGACGGAACTGATCACCGGGATCGACCTGGTGGAGCAGATGATCCGCTCGGCCTATGGCGAGAAGCTGCCGTTCGGCCAGAAGGATCTGAAGATCAACGGCTGGGCGATGGAGAGCCGGATCTACGCCGAGGACCCCTACCGCGGCTTCCTGCCCTCGATCGGCCGCCTCGTGCGCTATGCGCCGCCCGCCGAGGGCGAGGCCGACGGCGTGATCGTGCGCAACGACGCCGGCGTCCGCGAGGGTGATGAGATCTCGATGTTCTACGACCCGATGATCTCCAAGCTGTCGACCTGGGGCAAGACTCGCGACATCGCCATCGACGCCATGGGCCGCGCGCTGGAGGACTTCCACATTGAGGGCCTGGGCCAGAACATCCCGTTCCTGGCCGCGGTGATGGACCAGAAGCTGTTCCGGTCGGGCAAGCTGTCGACAAATTACATCAAGGACCAGTTCCCCGACGGCTTCCAGGGCCTGCCGCCCACCGACCGGCAGCGCGACCTGATGAGCACCGTGGCGCTGGCCATGCACCGCACCCTGCTGGCCCGCGCCGCCCCGGACCAGCTGCGCACCGACTGGACCGTCATCTCCGGCCTGAAGACGCTGACCATGAGCGCCACGGCGGTGGACGGCGGCCTGACGATCCTGGCCGACGGCCGCAAGCTCAGGCTGGAGAATATCCGCTGGCGGCCCGGCCAGCCGGTGTTCCGCGGCGCCCTGGACGGGGTTGATTTCACCGTCGCGGTGAAGCCGGCGGCCGAGGGCTTCGTCATCCGCCACCGGGCCGCGACCCTGCGCGTCCTGGTGCTGTCGCCGCGCTCGGCCGAGCTGCACGAGAAGCTGCCGCCGAAGAAGGCCGCCGACACCTCCAAGGTCGTGCTGTCGCCGATGCCGGGGCTGGTGGTCTCCATCGATGTGACGACCGGCCAGGCGGTGAAGACCGGCGAGGTGGTGGCCGTGCTGGAGGCGATGAAGATGCAGAACATCCTGCGCGCCGAACGCGACGGCACCGTCAAGGCGATCAACGCCAAGTCGGGCGACAGCGTCGCGGCGGACGAGGTCCTGATCGAGTTCGCGTGACCTTGTCCTATCCCCCCGACCGCAGCTCGGAGTGGGGGAGGGAGAGGGTAGGGAGAGGGCTGGCTGGACCCATCGGGGCTTACGGAGGGTTCCGCGACGACCTGCGGCGGTGACGTAGATGGTCATGGCTGGACCACCCGGCGGATCCCCCTGCACGCGCCGACCCTCTCCCTACCCTTTCCCTCTCGCTTCGCGGCGACAGGATTCACACATCTCGCCAAAGCTTACCGTGAACCCTTCTCCCCTTGCGGGAGAAGGTGGCCGCCGCAGGTGGTCGGATGAGGGGTCGCGATCCGCCATCGGCGGCGGCGGGCGCCGCAGGCGGTTTCCATTTGAACCACGGACCCACACGGACCCACACGGACGGGTTCCGTGGGCGGCGACGCCCGGCCGCTTTTCCCAGTTCGCAGGTCTCTGACACCACCCGAACAGCCCGTCCGTGTGGGTCCGTGTGGGTCCGTGGTTGAAACGCGCGGCGCTGACCCGCCCCGGAAGCCGCGAGGCCGGCGCGGCCCCTCATCCGTCAGGCTTCGCCTGCCACCTTCTCCCGCAAGGGGCGAAGGACGATACCCTCGGCAGGCGCCGATCAAATCCACCGAGTTCAGCGATGTGTGAATGCCGTAGCCGCTTCGCGGGGGAGAGGAGAGGCCTCGTCCTCCACCGCACCGAACACCTCGGCGAAACTCGCTCGCAGCGCCGCGTCGGCCTCGTCCATCGTGACCGGCAGGCCCAGGTCGACCAGGCTGGTCACGCCATGCTCGGTGACTCCGCAGGGCACGATGCCGCTGAAGTGGGAGAGGTCGGGCTCGACGTTCAGCGAGATCCCGTGGAACGAGACCCAGCGGCGCAGCTTCACGCCGATGGCGGCGATCTTGTCCTCGGTGGGCGCCGCGCCCGGCGCGCGGCGCTCGACCCAGACGCCAACCCGGCCTTGGCGCAACTCGCCGCGCACATTGAAGCGGCCCAGCGCCCCGATCACCCAGGCCTCCAGGGCCGCGACGAAGGCGCGCACGTCACGCCCCCGCGCCGTCAGGTCCAGCATCACATAGGCCACCCGCTGGCCGGGCCCGTGATAGGTGAACTGGCCGCCGCGCCCGCTCTGGAACACCGGGAAGCGATCGGGGTCGATCAGGTCGCCCGGCTTGGCCGACACCCCGGCCGTATAGAGCGGCGGATGCTCCAGCAGCCAGACCAGTTCGCCCGCCCGGCCCTCGGCGATGGCGGCGGCGCGGGCCTCCATCGCAGCGACTGCGGCGGCGTAGGCCACGGGCTGGCGCGACACGGCCCAGCCGGCCGCCTGGGCGTCGGTGCGGCCGAACAGCGCTCCGGTCTCGGGGTTTAACGGGCGGTCAAACATGTGGATGCAAATGTGGGGCTCGGGCGTGCGACATGCAAAGCCCCCCAAGGCACTTTTGGGCGTACCCTCGGGGTTTCCTTCGTGAGCCAGGTCAAGGCCGTCAATGTTGAAATCCAGGTGGTGCTCGGGCGCGCCACCCTGCCCATGCAGCAACTGCTGCGCATGGGCCGCGGCGCCGTCATCCCGCTGGACACCACGGTGAACGAAGAGGTCTGGATCCTGGCCAACAACCACCCCGTCGCCCGCGGCGAAATCCAGATCAACGACGAGCGCATCGCCATCACCGTGACCCGCGAAGCCAATGTTTACGACTACATGGCCGGCGGGACCTGAGCCTACCCTTCCCAAAGCCGGCGGGGTTTGCTAACTGCCCCGCCTCACCACGCGCGGTCGTGGCGGAATTGGTAGACGCGCAGCGTTGAGGTCGCTGTGGGGCAACCCGTGGAAGTTCGAGTCTTCTCGACCGCACCATCCTGCTTCGCCCTTCGGGCTTCGCAGGACCAGGTTCAGAATATCGTGGCGAGGCAGGATGCCCTGCGAAGCCTTGGCGTAGCAGGGCGTTCGCCGGGAGACCCAACTGCACTACGTCTGCTTCCTTGAGAGCCTTGGGAGCCCGTCCAAGCGCTACGTTGGCGTCACGTCGGACCTCCAGGCTCGGCTGGTCGATCACAACGGCGGCAAATCTCCCCACACGTCGAAGTATTGGCCGTGGAAGGTTGTCACCTATGTCGCGTTTTCAGAGCGAACTCAGGCAGAGTCCTTCGAGACGTACCTGAAATCCGGTTCGGGCCACGCTTTCGCTCGCAAGCGGCTTTGGCCGATGTGATCCGAATCTCTCGTCGCTCGGGTTGAATCGGTCTCGAGGCGACGAATCGACTATCCTTGGTGAGAATCATGAGCGATTGGCGGTCGCCGATCTCTTCAGGATTGAGCAAAGCCGTCGGCACATAATCGAGGGAGGTCCGCATGAGCCGCGAAACGGACGACCTCACCGATGTGCTCGAAGTGGACGAAGACCTCGAAGACCTCGCCCTCGACGACGACTATGCGCTGAACCCGGAGTTCGTCTCCGACGTCGCCGACGCCCTGGACCGGGGCGACACCGAGCGGCTGCGCGAGCTGCTGAGCGCTCTGCATCCCGCCGATGTGGCCGACCTGATGGGCTTCCTGTCGGCCGGCGACCGCGAGGAGCTGATCCCCCACCTCGACCCGGAAACCCTGGCCGAGATTCTCTCCGAACTGGACAGCGAGATCCGCGAGGACGTGCTGGAGCACGTGCCCTCCGCGACGCTCGCCAAGGCCATCGGCGAGATGGATTCCGACGATGCCGCCGACGTCGTCGACGACCTGGAGGACGACAAGCGCGCCGAGGTCATGGCCGCCATGCCCGAGCAGGAGCGGGCGGCCATCGAGACCACCCTCGCCTATGGGGAGGAGACCGCCGGCCGGCTCATGCAGCGCGAGTTCGTCGCCGCGCCGCAGTTCTGGACCGTCGGCCAGGCCATCGACCACTTCCGCAAGGAAGCCGACGACCTGCCCGAGCTGTTCTTCGACATCTATGTGGTCGACCCCAGCTACAAGCCGGTCGGCGCCGTGCCGGTCAGCCAGCTCCTGCGGGTGGGCCGCCAGACTCCGCTGGCTCAGATCATGGAGCCGGTGAACGAGATCACCGTCGACCTGGACCAGGAAGAGGTCGCCTACATCTTCGACAAGTACCACCTGATCTCCGCCCCGGTGGTCGATCCCGGCGGGCGGCTGGTGGGCCAGATCACCGTCGACGACATCGTCGGCGTCATCCAGGACGAGAGCGAGGAAGACATCCTGGCCCTGGCCGGGGTGTCCGACGCCGGCCGCGACGCCGACATCGTCGGGATCATCCGCTCGCGCCTGCCGTGGCTGCTGATCAACCTGCTGACCGAGGCCCTGGCGGTGACGGTGATCGGCGCCTTCCAGGCCGAGATCGCCAAGCTGGTGGCGCTGGCCATCCTGATGCCCATCGTTTCGTCCTTGGGCGGCAACGCCGGCACCCAGGCGCTGACGGTGGCGGTGCGCGCCATCGCCAGCAAGGAGCTGAACGCCCACAACGCCATGCGCATCGTCGGCCGGGAGCTGACCGTCGGGCTGTTCAACGGCACGGCGGTGGGCCTGATGCTGGGGATCGGCACCTTCCTGTGGTGGCACGACATCCGGCTGTCGCTCTGCGTCGGGCTGGCGGTGGTGGCCAACCTGTTCGTGGCCGCGCTGGGCGGCATCGTCGCCCCCATCGTGCTGGACCGGCTGGGCCGGGACCCCGCGGTTTCATCATCCGTCGTTGTGACTTTCATGACCGACTTCTTCGGATTCCTTGCACTTTTGGGTATCGCTGCCCTCATCCTGCTGTAACTGGCGCTAGGTTTGCGCCGGGCCTGACCGGGCGTCTTTCGCCCGTGCCGTTTTGGGACAAATCGGGGCCATGCTGTCGCGCCACCGCGTTTCCCGGGTGGCCATCGAACTGATCGAACGGTTCGAGGGTCACCGCCGACACGCCGCCCAGCTGCCGGATGGCCGCTGGACGATCGGCTATGGGCATACGCTGACCGCCCGCGAAGGCGCCGAGGTCTGCCAGACCGACGCCGAGGCCCTGCTGGTCTACGACCTGATCGCCGTGCAGCACGCGATCAACGAGCAGACTTTCGCCCCGCTCAGCCAGAACCAGTTCGACGCGCTGTGCAGCTTCGCCTTCAACGTCGGCCTGGACAATTTCCGCCGCAGCCAGGTGCTCAAGCGCCTGAACGCCGGGGCCGCGGTGCAGGCGGCCTGCGCCATGGAGCTGTGGCGCAAGGCTGAGTTCGAGGGCGAGCGCATCGTGGTCGACGCCCTGGTGCGCCGCCGCGCGGCCGAGAAGGCGCTGTTCCTGACCCCCGACGACGGCGTCTGGGTGGCCGCGCCGTCACCGCTGCTGCGCCCGCTGATCGACCTGGACGCCCTGGACCTGGTGCCCATGCGCCGCCCGGTCGAGGTGCGCGCCTCCATGGAGGGCGATCGGGTCACGGCACGGCGCGAAGCCTTCCCTGACGACGAACCTCGGCCGGAGCGGGTTCCGGACCCCGTCCCGGCCGTGACCGCGGCGGCGGAGGCCGTGGCCGGGCGGCTCGAGTCGCTGTTCGCCGACCCCGGCGTGGAGCCAGAAGCCGCGCCGGAGCCGACGCCGGCGGAAATCGAGCCCGAGGCGTTCGCCCCGAACGTCGACCTGCGCCCGCCCGAGGACTGGCCCAGGGATTGGCCCGACCCGGAGCCGGATCCAGTGGCCGAGGTGGAACCTGAAGCCGAGCCCCAGCCAGTGCAGGCTGCGCCGGAACCGGCCGCTGTCGAACCCGCGACCCAGGCCGACGCCGGGCTGGAGATCCCCCAGGCCCCGATGCGCGAGCGGCAGGACGACCCGCCGGCGCCGCACGTCGAGGTGGAGATCGCGCCGTCCGAATTCATCCCCGCCCGCAATCGCCCGCCACCGGCCAGGCGCGAGGCCTCGGTGGCGTGGGACCTGGCGCTGGCGCTGTTTGGCCTGGCCTTCTTCGGCTTCGGCATCTTCTGGGGCCTGAACGCGCGCTCGGCGCCGGCCGGCGGCGTGCTGACCCCGATGATCGTCGCCTGGCTCGCGGGGCTGGCCGGCATCGGCTTCGTGGTGGTCGCCGTCTTCCACCTGCTGCAGCGCCTCGGCCGGGCCGCCGAGCAGGACTGAGACGGTCTGCCGATCAACGGCGGGTCGATCCCAGCCCTGCCACGCGACCTCCCCCGACGGTTCAGGTGATTCCACTTGAGCCAGAAAGGCTCTAGCGTGCAGCGGCCACATCCAGGGAGGTCTTCCATGTCCAGCGCCTACGACTTCGGGTTCGATTCCATCGACGGCCAGCCCCTGCCGCTGACCACCTTCGAGGACAAGGTCGTGCTGGTGGTGAACACCGCGTCCAAGTGCGGCCTGACCCCGCAGTACAACGGGCTGGAGCAGCTCTACTCGCAGTACAAGGACCAGGGCCTGGTGGTGCTGGGCGTGCCCTGCAACCAGTTCATGGGCCAGGAGCCGGGGACCGAGGCCGAGATCCAGACCTTCTGCAGCACCACCTTCGGCATCGATTTCCCGATGACCGCCAAGGTCGATGTGAAGGACGCCGGCGCGCACCCGTTCTACAAGTGGGCCGCCGCCGAGCTGGGCGAGCCGGCCGTCCCGGTCTGGAACTTCCACAAGATCCTGATCGGCAAGCACGGCGAGGCCCTGCAGGCCTTCGGCCCGCGCACCGAGCCCAACGACGCCGGCCTCGTCGCGGCGATCGAGGGCGCGCTTTAGGCTGCGGCCAGGAGCCGGGGAGCGCAGGTTCCAGTTGAGCGTCGAGCCGGTCGATCCGATTGCGCGGTCCCTGGAGCTGGTCGTCGAGCGCGCCGGCGATCCGGCCCCGCAGATCTATGCCCGGCTGTTCGCCGAGTTCCCGGAAACCGAGGCGCGCTTCTGCCGCGATGTCTCCGGCGCCATCCGCGCCGAGATGCTGACCATGGTCTTCGACTGCCTGATGGACCCCGGTGGGCCGTATCAGGCGAACCTGGTCCGGGCCGAGCGGGTCAACCACGACGGGTTCGGCACACCGAACGAGGTCTTCGACCGCTTCTTCTGGATCGTCCTGGAGACCTGCCGCGAGCTGTTGGGCGTCGACTGGACGCCCACGTTCGAGGCCGCCTGGACAGCTCGGATCGAGGGCGTCGAATACGCCACCCAATGACCCTTCACCCAACGAAAAGGGCGCCCCGCCTCGCGGCGGAGCGCCCCCTCGTTGGTCTGGCCGCTGGCTAGAAGCGGTATTGCAGTTCCACGCCGTAGGTGCGCGGCGGGTTCAGTTCGTAGGCCGAGCTCTGGCCGAACACGCCGGTCAGGGCGGCCTGGGTCGGGGTCGTGCCGGCGCGGCGGCTGGCGAGGGTGCCGTTCGCGTAGCCCTTGGTGTCGAAGATGTTCTTGGCGAAGGCGATCGCCGTGAACTTGTCGCCCTTGGCCTTGAAGGTCAGGCGCGCGTCGACCTGATCGAACGACGGGGCCTTGTAGTAGGACCGGTCGAAGATGCTGCCGTACTGCGGACCGCGCCAGATATAGGTGGCCGAGGCGGTCACGCTGCCCGGATCGAAGCGCCAGGTATAGTTGCCGTTCAGCGTCACCCGGTGCTTGGCCGAGTTCGGCAGGCTGTTGCCCTTCAGGTCCTGCAGGTACTGCGGCCCGCCGCAGAAGGCGTCCGCGACGGCCGTGGCGACCGTACGCCGGGCCCCCGTCGCCTGGGCGCAGGAGTCAGCCCCGTCCACCGCGAGACCCTTGCGGACCTCGGCGTCCAGATAGGAGTAGTTCGCCAGGATCTGCAGGTTGTCGATCGGCTGCCAGATCGTCTCGACCTCCAGGCCCATCGAACGGGCCTTGGGCACGTTGAACAGCACCGAGTTGGCCGTGCCGCCGGCCGTGGCCGAGGGTTGCGACAGCGGCACCTGGGCGTTCTTGTAATCGTAGTAGAAGATATCGCCGTCGATCTGCAGGTTGTGGTTGATCGTCGTCTTCAGGCCGAACTCGTAGGAGTTGAGCGTCTCCTTCTCGGTCCGCGGGTCCGCGCCGAGCGAGGTGTCGATGCCGATCCGGAAGCCGCCGGCCTTATAGCCGCGGCTGTACTTGGCATAGAACATGGTCTCTTCGGTCGGGTTGAACTGCAGGCCGGCCGTGCCGGTGACCGCCTTCCACTTGTCATCGTAGAAGCGGGTCTTGAAGCCGGTCGCCGAATTGTACACCGTCGAGACGACGCCCTTGCCGCCGGCCAGCCCGATCACCGGCGTGACGTCGATCGGCAGGGTGGCGTTCAGCGTGCCCGGGGCGAAGATGATCCGGGTGCTTTCGAAGCCGTGCTTGTGGTCCTCGCCGTAGCGGATGCCCAGGGTGGTCTTCCACTTCGGCATGAACGCCCAGTCGATCTGCCCGAAGATTGCCTTCGACAGCAGGTTCAGGTGCGGGCGGTCGTCGTAGATGTGGCGCAGCGGATCGCTGGGCGCGGCGCCGCCGGTGGCGGCGTTGACCACGAAGCCGCCGAGGCGGGCTTCGTTCTCCAGCATGGTGAAGACCGGCTGGCTGTAGGTTTCGTGATAGAGGTAGGCGCCGACCAGGTATTGGAACGGCGCGTCGCCGGTCGAGACGATGTTGATCTCGTGGCTATACCACTGTTCCTTCTCCTGGTAGTCGAAGGCGTACTTGCTGGGATAGTTGATCGGCGCGGTCGTGCCGGCCAGGCACGCCGGACGGGCCGCGGCCGACAGGGTATAGCAGGTCGAGTACGACGTGACCCCGGTGCCGTCCTGATCGCCGGTCAGGAAGTAGTGATACTTGGTCCCGCCGGTGATGTATTTCACGTCGAAACCGTGCGCGTGATAGACGAGGTTGGCGGCCACCACGATGGTGTTGGACAGGTGCACCGTCCCGGGGGTGTCGACGCAGATCTTGCGTTCGTCGAGCGAGCCGGGGTTGACCCCGCTACAACCGTTGTTGACCACGTTGGTCGCCAGGCCGCTGTAGGCGAAGCCCGCGTTGGGGACCAGGTTGTTGCTCTGCGACTGCTGGGCCAGGTTGTACGGCGCGGGCGAATAGCTGGAGCGCGAGCCCGGTCCGCCGCCGCCGTTGTCCCAATGGATCAGGCTGACTTTGAGGAACGCTTCGATGTGCTCGCCGAACTGGCCGGCCAACTGACCCTCGAGGAAGGTCTGGTCGATGATGCCGCCTTCGTCGGGCCCGCCTTTGGCGTTGATGTTCTTGAACCAGCCGTCGGTCTGCTTCTCCCAGTTGCCGGCGAGGCGGAATTGCAGCCAGTTGGTGATCGGCCCGGAGACCGCGGCCTCGAGCAGGCGGCGATCGTAGTTGGCGTAGGTGCCGCGGACCTCGGCGTAGAACTGCTCGGTCGGCTTGCGGGAGACCACGTTGATCGCGCCGCCGATGGAGTTGCGGCCGTACAGCGTGCCCTGTGGGCCGCGCAGCACCTCAAGCCGGTCGATGAAGATCGGCGTCTCGCCGGCCTGGACCGTCGAGGTGGTGTAGATGCCGTCGGAGTACACGGCCACCGAGCTGTCGGCGGCGTGGGAGTTGTTCAGGCGTCCGACACCGCGCAGCGAAATGCGGTCGGTCTGCGTGGAGTACTGCAGGCCCGGCGTGAAGTTGGTCATGTCCTGGACGGTGTTGATCCCGACCAGGTCCCGCTTCTCCGAGGTGAAGGCCGAGACGGCCACCGGCACGTCCTGCAGGCTCTGTTCCCGCTTTTCGGCGGTGACCACGAGCTCTTCGATGGTGTTGTTCGACGCCGCCGCGCTGGCCGCGGCATGGGCGGAAGATGCGCTGATTGCGGCGGCCAGCACGGCGCTGGTCGCCAAAAGGCTATGTTTGAACTTCATGTAACTGCCTCCCCGCAGTCTCTTTTTGGTGAGCGCTATTGGCTGCGCTTCGAAAGGGGAAGCTGAAGCAGACGCGGCAAGCCGTCAACGCAAATGACGAACAACGCTCCGCCAGCGGCAGAATATATCTGGCTACCGCGACGTCACGTCACAGGTGTCAAAAACCAACGTTCAACAAGTAAAGCGTGTGAATTCATCGGACAGACACAACTCAAACTTGTATGCGCCGTTTGCGATCCGTAAGCCGGAGCGGTCGCCGGGCAATTCGCCCGACGTCCCTTGTTGCCGGCACGAGAATTCCCGGTCCGATCTGCTGCTGTCTTCGCTGCAACGTGTTTACAGGACAGGAGATGCTCTGTTACATCGGCCGGCTGGCACAAACGTGAAGCCGGCGGAGAAGTCAACGAGCGACGCGGCGCGTCGAATCGCAATCGGGTTGATCGAGACGGTTTTTGAAGTCGGCGAACTCGACCCCTTCCCGTTCGTCAATCGCCGTGGCGATTCCATTGAGG
>NZ_JANXWD010000139.1 GCF_025351295.1 Phenylobacterium sp. | reverse complement strand
CGAACACCACGGGCGTGGACAGGCCGATGACCGGCGGCCGGATCGCCCGCCCTTAATGGGGCTACAGGATTCACACAGATCCTCCCAACGGTGTCATCCCGGTCTTTGGCTGCGCCAAAACCGGGATGACACCGTTGGGAGGATCTGTGTGAATCCTGTAGCCCCATTAAGGGCGGGCGATCCGGCCGCCGGTCATCGGCCTGTCCACGCCCGTTGTGTTCGGGAATGAGATCGGCAAGCCGTGGAAGGTGCGGGCGGCCAGGTAGGCGAAGGCTTCGGCCTCGATGGAGTCGCCGCGCCAGCCGTGGTCCTCGGCGGTGTTCACCGGAACCGGCAGGCGAGCCCTCAGCGCCTTCATGATCTGCGGGTTGTGCCGGCCGCCGCCGCAGACGATCACCTCGGCGGGGGTCTGGCCCACGGTCTGGAACGCCAGCTTCACGCCCTCGGCCATGAAGGCCACCAGGGTCGCGGCTGCGTCCTCCAGCTGCAGCGCATCAAGGGCGGCCAGGGAGAAGTCGTAGCGGTCTAGCGACTTGGGCGCCGCGGCCTGGAAATAGGGATGCGCCAGCAGGGCGCGCACCACCGCCTCGTCTACCCGGCCGACGCTGGCGTACTTGCCGCCGGCGTCGAAGCGGCCCGCGCCGCGCGCCTGGACCAGAAGGTCGATCATGCCGTTGCCGGGGCCGGTGTCGAAGGCCGCCAGATCCTGGTCGCCAGAGTCCTTGGCCGACCAGAAGGTGACATTGGCCACCCCGCCGATGTTCAGCACCGCCAGCGGCGCCTTGAGCCCCGAGGCCCTGGCCCGCGCCAGGTGGTAGATCGGCGCCAGCGGCGCGCCCTCCCCGCCGGCGGCCACGTCGGCGGTGCGGAAGTCGAACGCCACCGGCCGGCCGCAGAGGCGGGCCAGCATCGCGCCGTCGCCCAGCTGCACCGTGCGCCCCGGAACGCCCCCCTTCGGCCGCTCGTGCAGCACGGTCTGGCCGTGCATGCCGATCAGGTCGAGGTCCGGCCAGCTCAGGCCATGCCCGGCCAGAAAGGACTCGGCGGCGAGGTAGTGCTCCTCGGCCACCATCTCGGCCACGTGGCCGAAGATCGGCGGCTCGGGCGCCCCGCGCGGCCAGGCCAGGGCCTGCCTGGTCGCCTCCAGCACCACTTTGCGCAGGCTGTCCGACAGCTTGCGCTCGCCCGCCGGCCCGAAGCGGTCGATCCGCTCGCCATCGGTCTCCAGCACGGCCATGTCGACCGCATCGAGCGAGGTCCCGGTCATGAATCCCAGCACGAGCATGTGGATTGACTGCCACGGGTGGGACGACGTAGCTAGCCCGCCATGATCGGACCCGCGCCCGCCACCGGCCGCTATTGCCGCCTGCCCTAGTCGCAGGCGTCCGGTCCCTTCGCGCCTGCCCACCCCGGCCGGCGCTGTGCTACAGCCCCGGCGTCCCGAGCCCGAGAAGCCCCGATGTCCGACGCCGCAGCCTTCAAGTCCCGGTTCCTGCAGACCATGCAGGCGCGCGGCTATATCCACCAGATCACCCATCCGGTGGAGCTGGACGCCGCGGCGGCGGGCGGGATCGTCACCGCCTACATCGGCTTCGACGCCACGGCGTCGAGCCTGCACGTCGGCCACCTGATCCAGATCATGATGCTGCGCCGCCTGCAGCAGGCCGGCCACAAGCCGATCGTGCTGATGGGCGGCGGCACCACCAAGGTGGGCGACCCCACCGACAAGGACGGTCAGCGCCCGCTGCTGACCCACGACCAGATCCAGGGCAACATCGCCACCATCAAGGGCACCTTCGAGAAATTCCTGACCTTCGGCGACGGCCCGACCGACGCGGTGATGGTGGACAACGACGAATGGCTGTCGAAGTTCGGCTACGTCCAGTTCCTGCGCGACTACGGCGTCCACTTCACGATCAACCGCATGCTGGCCTTCGACAGCGTCAAGGCGCGGCTGGACCGCGAGCAGCCGATGACCTTCCTCGAATTCAACTACATGCTGATGCAGTCGGTGGACTTCCTGGAGCTGGAGCGCAGCCACGGCTGCGTGCTGCAGATGGGCGGCTCGGACCAGTGGGGCAACATCGTCAACGGGGTGGAGCTGATCCGCCGCGTCGACGCCAAGCCGGTGTTCGGCCTGACCACCCCGTTGCTGTCGACCGCGTCCGGCCAGAAGATGGGCAAGACGGTGGGCGGGGCCATCTGGCTCAACGCCGACCTGCGCTCGCCGTACGACTACTGGCAGTTCTGGCGCAACACCGAGGACGCCGACGTCGGCCGCTTCCTGCGCCTGTTCACCGACCTGCCGCTGGACGAGATCGCCCGGCTGGAAGCCCTGCCTGGCGCGCAGATCAACGAGGCGAAGAAGGTCCTGGCCAACGAGGCCACGGGGATGCTGCACGGCGCGGAGGCAGCCCTGGCCGCCGACGCCGCATCGCGCGCCGCGTTCGAGGAGGGCAAACTCTCGGACGGCCTGCCGACGTTTGAAGTGCCCCGCGCCGATCTCGACTCCGGGATCGTGCTGGCGGCGTTGGCCGCCGACGCCGGCCTGGCCGCCTCACGCGGTGAGGCTCGCCGGCTGGCCCAGGGCGGCGGCCTCAGGGTCAACGATATTCAGGAAATGGACGCCAACCGCACCATCGCCACCGCCGACCTGGTGGACGGCGTGGTGAAGTTGGCGGCCGGCAAGAAGAAGATCGTCCTGGTGAGGCCGGTGTAAGATGTATCCCTCCTCTTCAGGGGAGGGCCGACTCGCCGCAGGCGAGCGGGGTGGGGGTCTCACGTCCAAGCGCCGAGCTTGATCTCGTGACCCCCACCCGTCTCGCGCCGGCGGCGCGATCCACCCTCCCCTAAAGAGGAGGGATAAGGAGAGTGTGATGACCGATATCGCCGAAGGCGCCCCCGCCCCCGACTTCAACCTGGAAACCCCTGACGGACCGGTGAAGCTGGCCGACTTCAAGGGCAAGAGCGTGGTGCTGTATTTCTATCCCAAGGACGACACCGGCGGCTGCACCAAGGAGGCGCAGGCGTTCACCGCCCTGGCGCTCGACTTCGCCAAGGCCGGGGTGACGGTGATCGGCGTCTCCAAGGACACCATCGCCTCGCACCGGAAGTTCGCCGCCAAGTACGACCTCAACGTCCAGCTGGGCTCCGATCCCTCGGGCGAGACGGTCGAGCGTTACGGTTCTTGGGTGGAGAAAAGCCTCTATGGCCGCAAGTACATGGGCATCGACCGCTCCACCTTCCTGATCGTCGACGGCAAGATCGACCGCATCTGGCACAAGGTGAAGGTGGCGGGCCATGCCCAGGCGGTGCTGGAGGCCGCGCAGGGGGTCTGAAGCCGATGAACGATGATCACTCTGCGGCCGGTCGTCGCTTCTCGCCGCAACCTGCCGCCAAGCGGGTTGCCTGTCGGAAAAAAGTCGTCGCATATCGCCGAGTTCGAAAGTTCGGGGGGCTTCCGGCGCACGCATGCAACGTATCGCGCGGCTACTGAACTCCCTCGTGGAGCTGTTCCCGGAGCGCCACCTCTATGTGCGCTCCGGCGGGGCCATGAAGGCCTTCGTTCTGACCACCCAAAAGCAGATGATCCTGGCCGCCGGCGTCGCCGGCGGCGCGCTGTGGATGGGGGTCTGCACCGCGGCGATGCTGGTCAACCTGCTGTCGGCCTCGGCGTCCGACCGCGAGATCGCCAAGCTCAAGGCCCAGTCGGAACGCTACGTCGCCGACCGTCAGGCGCGGCTGGACAGCGCCATGGCCCGGCTGGACGCCGCCTCCGGCTCCAACGCCGACGTGGCCAGCGCCATCGAAAAGCGCCACGCGGCGCTGGCCCAGCTGCTCACCGGGATGAAGGGCGCGCCCGGGGCGGCCGCGGCCCTCACCCCGGCCATCGACCGCGCGCTCGCCAGCAACGCCGGGGCCAGTCCGGCGCGGCGCATCGAGATGGTCCGCCTGGGCCAGGAACAGCTGCTGGAGGCCGCCGACAGTTTCGCCAGGAGCCGCGCCGACCGGCTGCGGCTGGCCTTCCGCATGGCCGGCCTGACCCCCTCGGCGTTCGTGGACCGCAGCGGCGCCCTGGGCGGCCCGCTGATCGAGTCCAAGGACCCCCGCGCCCTGGCCGCCGTGCTGGACGTGGACGACGACTTCGCGGTGCGCATCCAGCGCGCCGCCCACGATATCTCCGACTCCGACGCCCTGGCCGAGGCCACCCGCGACATGCCGCTGGGCAAGCCCACCACCACCGACGCCCAGACCAGCGGCTTCGGCGTGCGCTACGACCCGTTCACGCGCCGACCCGCCTATCACGCAGGGCTGGATTTCGCCGGTGGCTACGCGACCCCGATCTACTCGACCGGCCCCGGGGTGATCTCCTTCACCGGCGTGCGCTCAGGCTATGGCAATGTGGTGGAGATCGACCATGGCCGCGGCCTGAAGACCCGCTACGCCCACCTCTCCTCAATCGGCGTCAGCGTCGGCGAGCGCGTCGGAATTGGGCAGCGGATCGCCGCGATGGGCTCGACGGGCCGATCCACTGGGACCCACCTGCACTATGAGGTATGGGTCAACGGACGGGCCCAGAACCCCGGGCGCTTCCTGAAGGCGGGACAATATGTTCTCCAAGGCGGCTAAGGGCGATTTCGCCCACGAACCCTCCCAGCCTCGCAAGCTGACGGTGGCCTCCCTGGTCGCGGAGGGCGTCCGCATCCGCGGCGACCTCGCGACAGAGGGCGACCTGCACCTGGACGGCGCCGTCGAAGGCGATGTGAAGGTGGGCCAGCTTACCGTCGGCGACACCGGCGCGGTGACCGGCACGATCCACGCCGACAGCGTCGACATCCGCGGCCGCGTCACCGGCACGATCTCGGCGCGGCAGGTGCGGTTGTGGGCGACCGCCCGCGTCGACGGCGACATCAGCCACACGGAACTGTCGATCGAGGCCGGCGCGCACTTCGTGGGCCGCAGCCTGGAGATGGCGCCGGCAAAGGAACCGCTGAGCGTCGTCGCGGCGGAGTAGGCTGTTTTACCTCCCCCGCGAAGCGGCGGGAAGGGGACCGCCCGCCGAAGAGCGGGTGGTGGAGGGGGCAAGCGGCCGGCAGAGCCTTGAGACACCCGCCGCTGATCTCAAACCGCGCCCGCGCGTCAAGGAAGAACATGACCGAACCGGTGGTCATGCTCTGGAGCCGCCTGCGGGGACGCAACGCCGACCGTCCGACATTCCGCCGACAGCACGTCATCGGCTCGATCATCCTCGACTTCTACTGCCCGTCCGCGAAGCTTGCGATCGAGGTCGATGGTCGCACCCACTGGAGCGACGAACAGCAAGCCTCTGCGGGGCGCGGTCCCCCTCCCGCCATCGCTCCGCGATGGGGGAGGTAAGAACTACGCGTCCCGGGTCGCGCCGACGCGCTGCGCCAATGCGGCGCCCATGAAGGGGTCGAGGTCGCCGTCCAGGACGCCCTGGGTGTCGGAGGTCTCCACCTCGGTGCGCAGGTCCTTGACCATCTGGTAGGGCTGCAGGACGTAGCTGCGGATCTGGTGGCCCCAGCCGATGTCGGTCTTCTGGTCTTCGACGGCCTGGGCGGCGGCCTCGCGCTTCTGCAGCTCCAGTTCGTAGAGCCGGGCGCGCAGCATCTTCCACGCCTCTTCGCGGTTCTGGTGCTGCGAGCGGCCCATCTGGCAGGCGACGGCCACGCCGGTTGGCAGGTGCGTCAGCCGGACCGCGCTGTCGGTCTTGTTGATGTGCTGCCCGCCGGAGCCGGAGGCGCGGTAGGTGTCGGTGCGTACCTCGGACGGGTTGATGTCGATGACGATGGTGTCGTCGACCACCGGATAGACCCAGACCGAGGCAAAGCTGGTGTGCCGCTTGGCAGCGCTGTCGAACGGCGAGATGCGCACCAGCCGGTGGACCCCACCCTCGGTCTTCAGCCAGCCATAGGCGTTGGTTCCCTTGACCTGGAGGGTCACCGACTTGATCCCCGCCTGCTCGCCGGAGGTCTCCTCCAGGAACTCCACCTCCATGCCGTGGGCGTTGGCCCAGCGGGTGTACATGCGCAGCAGCATGCCGGCCCAGTCGTTGGACTCGGTGCCGCCGGCCCCGGAGTTGATCTCCACGAAGGCGTCGTTGCCGTCGGCTTCGCCGGACAGCAGCGCCTCCAGCTCGGCGCGCCCGGCGCGGTCCTTGATGGCCTTCAGCTGGCCGCGGGCCTCCTCGAGGCTGGCCTCGTCGCCCTCCTCGTCGGCCATTTCGGCATAGCCGACGGCGTCGACAAGATCGCGTTCCAGCGCACGGACGGCTTCGACCGACGCGGCCAGCCGGGCGCGTTCGCGGGACAGGGCCTGGGCGGCCTCGGGCCTGTCCCAGAGGGTCGGGTCCTCGACCCGGGCGTTCAGCTCGTCGAGCTTGCGGAGCGCAGGGTCCCAGTCAAAGACGCCTCCTGAGCAGGTCGATCGACTGCTCGATGTCGGCCTTGGCGGCCTCGACATCCAATCTCATGGGGAATTCCTCGAATAGGGGCGCGGGATTTAGCTGGCGCGGAACCTCAGTACAAGTCCGACAGGTCGTCCTTCTTCTTCACCGGCGCAGGTGGCGGTGGCGCGACAGCGGCCGCGGCATTGGGGGCCCCGGTGAGGCCGGCGCCGAACACCTTGTCGTAGGGCTGCGGCCCGGCCGCGCCCGCGGCCCCCAGGGTCGGCGCCAGGCCCGAAGGCTCGGTTCCCGGCCGGAAGGCTTCACGGATGCCGTTGACCATCACGAACTTGGCATTGGCCGGGGCCCGGAACTCCTCGTTGGGCTTGTCCTTCAGCGCCGGGGTCATGAAGTCGATGAAGATCGGCACCGCGTCGACCGCCCCGGTCTCGTTGTTGCCGAGGCTGCGGTTGTCGTCGAAGCCAACGTAGACGCCGACCACCAGGTGCGGCGACACGCCCATGAACCAGGCGGAGCGGAAGTCGTTGGTGGTGCCGGTCTTGCCGCCCACGGTCTTGCCGATCGACGAGGCCTGGCTGCCGGTGCCGCGCTGGACCACCCCCTGCAGGAACGAGGTAATCTGGTAGGCGGTGATCGGGTCCATCGCCTGGGCGCCGGTGCGGGCGATCCGCGGGCTCTCCGCCCCGCCGAATCCAGCCGTGCAGTGGTCGCAGTCGCGGCCGTCGGCGCGGAAGATCGCCTTGCCGTTGCGGTCCTCGACCAGCTCGATCAGGTGCGGCTGCACCAGCCGGCCGCCGTTGACGAAGGTCGAATAGGCGCCGGCCATCTTGAAGGTGGTGGTCTCCCCGGAGCCCAGGGCCATGGCCAGGACCGGCTCCATCTGCCGGGTCTCGCCCAGCTTCTCCGCCAGGTCGACGATGCGCTTCATACCGATGGCCTGTGCCAGCCGCACGGTCATGGTGTTGAGCGACAGCTCGATGCCGCGGCGCAGGACCTGGGCGCCCAGGAAGTCGTGGTGGAAGTTCTCCGGGGTCCAGGCCTGGCCGCCGTAGCCCTTCAGCGTGATCGGCCCGTCCACCACCGTGCTGGCCGGGGTGTAGCCGGCCTCGAGGGCCGCGGCGTAGACGATCGGCTTGAACGACGACCCCGGCTGGCGCATCGCCTGGGTCGCGCGGTTGAAGCTGGACAGCGAGAACGAATAGCCGCCGACCATGGCCACCACCCGGCCCGAATAGGGCTCCATGGCCACCAGGGCGCCGTTGACCGCCGGCACCTGCTTCAGGCGGAACCCCGGCCCGGCGGTGTTGCGCTCCACGAAAATCAGGTCGCCGGCCCCGATGCCCTTCCCGGCCCGCGCCCAGGCCACGTCGGGCACGGTCAGCGCGCCGATGGCGCCGTCGATGGTCCGCACCTGCACCACGCCGCCGGACGCGGCGGTGACCACGGCCTGGCGCCAGTCCGCCCGCTCATGCGGCCGAGCGGCCTTCTTGGCGACGCCTTCCCAGCCCTCCAGCGTGGTGACGTGGCCCCACGCCCCGCGCCAGCCGTGGCGGCGGTCGTAGTTCTCCAGCCCGTTCATCAGTGCGATCTTGGCCAGGCTCTGCAGCTTGGGATCCAGCGTCGTGCGCATGTAGTAGCCGCCGGCGTTCAGCTTCTCGTCGCCCAGCTCCTTCATGGTCAGGGCGGTGCGGCGCACCTCCTCCACGAAATAGTCGGCGTCGCGGTACTGCGAGCGGCTGGGCGCGGCCTGGACGACCAGGTCCTCCTTCATCGCCGCCTCCGCCTCGGCGCGGGTCACCCAGCCCAGGTCGGCCATCTGGTCGAGGATGAAGTTGCGCCGCGCCATGGCCGCGGCCTTGTGGCGGATCGGATGGTAGTTGTCGGGGCCCTTCGGCAGGGAGGCGAGGTAGGCGTTCTGCGCCAGAGTCAGCTCGCTGAGCGACTTGCCGAAATAGTTGTAGGACGCCGCCCCCACCCCGAACGACCGGTACCCCAGCCAGATCTCGTTCATGTAGAGCTCGAGGATCCGCTCCTTCGACAGCGTCTGCTCCAGCTGGGTCGAGAGGATCGCCTCCTTCAGCTTGCGCCCGATGGTCTGGTCGTTGGAGAGCAGGATGTTCTTGGCCACCTGCTGGGTGATGGTCGAGCCGCCCTCCAGCCGCCGGCCCTGGGCCAGGTTGATCACGTCCTTGACCATGGCCCGGCCAAGGCCCCCCACATCGACGCCGCCATGCCGGAAGAAGCTGTGGTCCTCGGCCGCCAGGAAGGCCTGGGCCGTCTGGGCCGGGATGGCGTCATAGGGCACGAAGATCCGCCGCTCGCGGGAGAACTCGCCGATCAGGGTGCCGTCCCAGGCGTAGGCCCGCGTGGCGGTCGGCGGGTGGTAGTCCACCAGGTCGGTGGCATCCGGCATGTCGTGGAACAGCCAGGCGGCGTAGATTCCCATGGAGACCGCCGCCAGGGCGATGAAGCTCAGCGCCGCGACGCCGGCCAGGGCGACCCACCGGCCGGGCCTGCCCGGCCTGGGTCCGGCCCCCTGGGGGGGTGTCCGCTCGGAGCTGTCCGGGGGGGTCAAGGTGCGACGAGCCTCACCCGCCGTCGTCTAGCCTGTGTCGACGCAGGCGCCAACGCCTCGAGGCGCCGCAGGCGAAGTCCCTTGGAACCGCAGAAAACGCAGAAAACGCAGAATGCAGACGCGCCGAAGCCTTGGACGTTGGACAGGGTGGCCTTCTGCGTCTTCTGCGGTGGAATCCTGCCGGCGCTGACGCGCCAAGGTTCAGCGCGAGGCGAGCTTGATGGTGTCGCTGAAGTGGGCGTCGATGGCGTGGGCGACGGCGGACATCAGCCGCGCCCGGGACGCCGGATCGCGCAGCCGCGCCTCGTCCTCGGGGTTGGAGACGAAGCCCATCTCCAGCAGCACGGCCGGGACGTCGGGGGCCAGCAGCACCATAAAGCCGGCGTCGCGGTGGCTGCGGCGCAGCAGCGGCGCCTTGCCCTCGATGTCGGAGACCAGGGTCTGGGCGAAGATCGCCGAGCGGTTGCGGGTGGCGCGCTGGGTCAGGTCGAACAGGATGTCCCGCACCCCCTGGTCGCCGGCCAGGCTAGCCTTCATCAGCCAGTTGTCCTGGGTCAGGAAGCGGCTAGAGCGGGCTGTTCCCTTGTCGGAGAGCGTGTAGACGCTGGCCCCTTTCAGGTCCGCCTCCGGCCCCGAATCGGAGTGCAGCGAGATAAACAGGTCGGCGCCCGCCCGCTGGGCCACGCGGACGCGATCCTCCAGCGGGATGTAGACGTCGGAGTCGCGGGTCAGCACCACCTTGTAGCGGCCGGTCTTGCCCAGCTGGTCGGCCAGGGTCAGGGCCGCGGCCAGGTTGATGTCCTTCTCATAGCCGTTGGCGCCAAGGGCGCCGGCGTCCTTGCCGCCATGGCCCGCGTCGATGACCACCACCTTCTTCAGCGGCAGGGCGGGCTTGCGGGCGGGCAGGAACTGGGTGCGGATCGGCGGCGCGGCGGCCGTGGCGCGGGGGATGTTCAGCAGCGGCGCGGCGGCGGCCACGTCGATCACATATCGGTAGGTGGCGATGCCGTCGGCCGGGGGCAGCAGGAAGCGGCGCTTCACCTGTCCGTCGGTGGCCAGGTCCATCTGCAGCCGTGCGCCGCCGGACGTCTGGTCGAGGGTCCAGGCCTTGACGACGCCGCGGCCCGACCCTTGCTGGCCCTGGGCGGCCGTGACGCCGGGCAGCAGCACGACGACGCGGTGGTCGGTGGAGCCGTCGGACACCACCCTGGCGCTGGCCGAGCCGGAGAGCTCGATCACCATGCGGGTCTCGGGCCCGTCGCCGCCCATGCGAATCTTCAGGAGGTCGACGACTTCGGTGGCGGCGTGGCTGGCGGCGACCGCGGTCAGGCCAACGGCGACGGCCAGCGAGGCGGCGATCGCTCGCCCCCGGTTACGAACCCACCCCCCTGTCAGCCGCCCAATCATCGTAACGCCCCGAAAACGCGGAGATTCGCAGAACGCGAACCGATCACCCATATAGGGGGCGGCCCTGTGGACAAAGGGTTAACGAGGTGTTGCGACCCGCAGGCTCTACGCCAGCGCCGCTTTCCTTTTCCAACCCATTGTTGCAATGTCCCGCCGCGCGACGTCGGTGCGCCCGTTTTGGGCCCGGTCGGCACGCGACAAAACAAGCCGGCGTCGGCTTCGACCGAATCCTCGGTGACGACGCATCATCCGATCCGCGCCCCTCGGGACGCGCCTAGGAACACACCCGATGAGCTGCGCAGCTCGAGCCACATTTGGCCCCAAGGCCTCCCGAGACGCCGATTCCGGCGTCCTCCGGGATGGCGCGCGCGCTCATCCCATTTGCCGGCAGCGCCCAGGCCGAAACGCCCCCGCGCGCCGCGGAGAAACTTTTAATGCCCAAGACTATGTTGATCGATGCTGCCCACGCCGAAGAGACGCGTGTGGTGGTGGTCGACGGAAACCGCGTTGAAGAATTCGATTTCGAAAGCCAGAACCGCAAGCAGCTCCGAGGGAATATCTATCTCGCCAAGGTGACGCGCGTTGAGCCGTCGCTGCAGGCGGCCTTCATCGAGTATGGCGGCAATCGCCATGGCTTCCTGGCCTTCAACGAAATCCACCCGGACTACTACCAGATCCCGGTCGCCGACCGCGAAGCCCTGCTGCGCGAAGAGGCCGAGGAGCACGAGGAGGACGAACGTCCCGCCCGTGGCCGCCGCGGTCGCAACAGCGGCGGCGACGCCGGCGCCGAGGCCTCCGACGAGGATCACGACGACGAGGCCGATTCGGTCTCCGACGACGACGACGACGTCATGGAAGAGGAACTGGCGCGCCGCCGCCGCCGGCTGATGCGCCGCTACAAGATCCAGGAAGTGATCCGCCGTCGGCAGATCATGCTGGTCCAGGTCGTCAAGGAAGAGCGCGGCAACAAGGGCGCGGCGCTGACCACCTACCTATCGCTGGCCGGCCGCTACGGCGTGCTGATGCCCAACACCGCCCGGGGCGGCGGCATCAGCCGCAAGATCGACACCGCCACCGACCGCAAGCGCCTGAAGGGCGTGGTCGCCAGCCTGGACGTGCCGCAGGGCATGGGCCTGATCGTGCGCACCGCCGGCGCCAAGCGCACCAAGGCCGAGATCAAGCGCGACTACGACTACCTGCTGCGCCTGTGGGAGAACATCCGCGAGAAGACCCTCCACTCGATCGCGCCCGCGCTGATCTACGAGGAAGAGGATCTAGTGAAGCGCACCATCCGCGACCTGTTCGACAAGGATATCGACGAGGTCTGGGTCGAGGGCGAGGCCGCCTACAAGGAAGCCCGCGACTTCATGCGGATGCTGATGCCCAGCCAGGCCAAGAAGGTGATGGCCCACCGCGAGCCGATCCCGCTGTTCGTCAAGCACCGGGTCGAGGACCACCTCAGCCAGATCTATTCGGCGAACGTGCCGCTGCGATCGGGCGGCTACCTGGTGATCAACCAGACCGAGGCCCTGGTCGCCGTCGACGTGAACTCCGGCCGCTCCACCCGCGAGCGGAACATCGAGGCCACGGCGCTGAAGACCAACATGGAGGCGGCCGAGGAAGCCGCCCGCCAGCTGCGCCTGCGCGACCTGGCCGGCCTGATCGTCATCGACTTCATCGACATGGACGAGTCGAAGAACAACCGGGCCGTCGAGAAGAAGCTGAAGGACTGCCTCAAGGACGACCGCGCCCGGGTGCAGATGGGCAAGATCAGCCCGTTCGGCCTGATGGAGATCAGCCGCCAGCGCCGCCGCACCGGCGTGCTGGAAGGCACCACCCACGTCTGCGAACATTGCGCCGGCACCGGTCGCGTCCGGTCCGTCGAATCCAGCGCCCTGGCCACCCTGCGCTCCCTGGAGCTCGAGGCCCTGAAGGGCGGCGGCGAAGCCACCCTGCGGGTGCCGCGCGACGTCGGACTCTATATCCTGAACGAGAAGCGCGCCCACCTGGCGCGACTGTTCCAGGCATTCGGCCTGTTCGTCACGGTGATCGTCGAGGACGCCATGTCCCACGTCGACCACCTGATCGAGCGGACCTCGATGGAGACCCGTCCCGACCACGTCGCCGCCGCTGTCCCCATCCCGGTCCAGGCCTATGAACCGGCGACCGAGGACGACGACGTCTTCGAGGACGTCGAGGACGAGGACGAGGAAGAGGACGAGGACGAGGCGGCCCTGGAGGCCGAGGACACCGACGACGACGAGGCCCACGCCCGCAACCTGCGCGAGGACGCCCCGCGCGACGAGGACGACGACGGAGCCCGCCGCGGCAGCCGCCGCCGCCGCCGC
>NZ_JANXWD010000124.1 GCF_025351295.1 Phenylobacterium sp. | reverse complement strand
CCGCCGCGGCAGCCGCCGCCGCCGCCGCCGCGGTCGCCGCGACGAGCCGCGCGATGCGGTCCGCGATGGACCCCGCGGCGAGCGCGAACCACGCCCCGCCGCCCAGGCCGCCGAGACGGATGAGGATCGCGAGAACCGCCGCCGTCGCCGGGGCCGCCGCGGCGGTCGCCGGATGCGCGACGACGCCCGGCCGACCGACGCCTTCTCGTGGGTGCGCCCCTGGGTGCCCTACGGCGACGATCCGTTCGTCTGGTACGACCCCGCCGAGGACCTGAAGATCGCAGCCCCGTCGAGCGATGCCTCGCCGGCGCCGCGCGCTGAAGCCCGGCCGGCCGAGGCACGGTCCGCCGAGCCTCGGCCCACCCCCGCGCCGGCCTCGACCGGCAGCGGCGACGACATGTGGGTCGAACTGCCCGAGGCCGAGGATAAGCCGAAGCGTCCGCGCCGCGGCCGTGGCCGCGGTCGTGGCCGGGGCGACGACGCCATGGCCGAGGCGGCGCCCGCCGCCGAGGTTGTCGAAGTCGCGCCCCAACCGGTGGATCCCGAGCCGGTGGACCCCGAGCCGGTCGCGCTGGTCGTCGAGCCCGAGCCCGAGCCGGAACCGGTCGCAGCCGAAGCGCCGAAGCCGAAGCGTTCACGCAGTCGAAAGGCCGCGCCGGTAGAGGTAGAAGCCGAAGCGCCGGCGCCGGTCGTCGAGGCTGTCGCCGCCGAGCCCGCGCCCGAACCGGAGCCTGTCGAGCCCAGCGCGCCGGATCCGGCCGAGATCAGCGGTCCTGCCCCTGCCCCGCGCAGAGGCTGGTGGCGACGCGGATAGGGGTTTAGCATCCGGCCGGGTTGGGGGCGTCGAACGTCAGAGATTTGCGCATGAACTCCCCATTCCGGACGGTCTCCCGCCTCGCGCTCACCGCGGTGCTCGCCGCCAGCGTCGTCGTCGCGGCCCCGCCCCCGGCGGCCGCGCAGGGCGGCGAGTCGCTGATCCGCGACACCGAGATCGAGGAGATCCTGCACAAGGACGCCGACCCGATCCTGCGGGCGGCCAACATCGACCCGAAGACCGTCCAGATCGTGCTGATCGGGTCGAAGGAGCTGAACGCCTTCGCCGCGCCACGGGTGATGGGCGTCAACACCGGCCTGATCGTCGAGACCAAGACCCCCAACGAGCTCCAGGGCGTCATGGCCCACGAAACGGGCCACCTGGCCGCCGGCCACTCCGCCCGCTCGGGCGAGATGAACGCCGCCGGCATGAAGCCCTTCCTGCTGACCATGGGGCTGGGCCTGCTGGCCGCGCTGGCGGGGTCGCCCGAGGCCGCCGCGGGCCTGGCCGGCAGCGCCAGCTACTTCGGCACCCTGGGGGCCATCGGCTACAGCCGCGAACAGGAAAGCCGCGCCGACCAGGCCGGCGCGACCCTGCTCGACAAGGCCGGCCTGTCCGGCCGCGGCCTGGCCGACTTCTTCGACAACTTCCGCTACCAGGAGGTGTTCGACGAGGCCCGGCGCTACCAGTACTTCCGCACCCACCCGATCTCGTCCGAGCGGATCGAGGCCCTGCGCGACCGCGTCGCCAAACAGCCCAACTACAACAAGGTCGACGCCCCCGAGGCGCTGGCCGAACACGCCATCATGAAGGCCAAGCTGGACGGCTTCATCAATCCGCAGGTGGCGATCACCAAGTACGACGAGAAGGCCAAGGACTACCCGTCCCGCTACGCCCGGGCGATCGCCTACTACCAGCTCAAGGAGCCGGACAAGGCGCTGAAGCTGATCGACGCCCTGCTAGAGGAACAGCCGAACAATCCCTACCTCTACGAGCTGAAGGGCCAGATCCTGTTCGAGTTCGGCCGCACCGCCGAGGCCGAGGCGCCGCAGCGCCGCTCGGTCGCCCTGAAGCCCGAAGCGCCGCTGCTGCACGTCAATCTCGGCCAGACGCTGATCGCGCTCGACGACAAGAACAAGGTGTTCGAGGGCGTCTCCGAGCTGAAGAAGTCGCTGATCACCGAGGACGACAACGCCGAGGCCTGGCGCCTGCTGGCCGAGGCCTATGACAAGCTGGGCCAGGACGGCCTCGCCCGCCTGGCCACCGCCGAATACAATTTCAACGTCGGCGACATGCGCCAGGCCCGGGTCTTCGCGCTCCGCGCCCGCGAAATGCTTGGCAAGGGCACGCCGGAGTGGCGACGCGCCACCGACATCGTGCTGGTGGCCCAGCCGACCCGCGAGGAGCAGCGCGCGCTCGGCCGCGAGGGATCGCTCGCCGTCAACCTGCGTTGAGCCCCGGACCCACCTGCCCTATCTGGACGCCATGACCCGCCTAATCCCCCTCGCCGTGGCCGCGGCCGTCGCGCTCGCCCTGTCCGGCTGCCAGAAGCCCGCCGAGGACGCCGCCTTCGGGACCAAGGTCCGCGCCTACCTGCTGCAGCACCCCGAGGTGATCGAGGAGGCGGTGGTCAAGCTGCGCCAGAACCAGATGCTGGAACAGGCCAAGGCCGGCGCCTCCGAGGTGGCCAAGTACCGCCGCCAGCTGGAGGCCGATCCGCGCGACCTGGTGATCAACCCGAACGGCCAGTTCACGGTAGTGGAGTTCTTCGACTACCGCTGCGGCTACTGCAAGCTGGTGGCGCCGGACATGGTCAAGCTGATGGCCGACAATCCGGATGTCCGGTTCGTGCTGAAGGAATTCCCGATCTTCGGCGAGGTATCCGACACCGCCGCCCACATGGCGCTGACCCCGCAGGGCAAGACCAGGGGGCTGGTGCTCTACAAGGCCTGGATGGCCGACCGCGGCCTGGACGAGGCAGCCCTGGACCGTCATCTGGCCGAGGCGGGCCTCAATCCGGCCGACGTGCGCAAGGCCGCCGCCGATCCCGCCATCGAGACCCAGCTCACCGACACCCGCGACCTGGCCAAGCGCCTGGGCCTGCAGGGCACGCCGGCCTTCGTGATCGGCGACTACCTGATCCCCGGCGCCGACATCGGCGCGGTGCGCGCCGCCCTGGCGCGGGTGAAGTCCGGCGGCGCGCGGGCCGGATCGTCGACCGCGCCGGCCTCCCCAACGTAAGGTTCCGCCTCTGCTAGATTGGCCGCAGTCTTCATGAGGAACGGCAGATGAGTGAACGGCTCCTGGTGATCGGGGCAGGCATGGCCGGGCTGTGGACCGCCATGGCGCTGGCCGGCGCGGGGCGCGAGATCATGGTTCTGGATCGCGATCCGCCGCCGCCGGAGGGCGGAGCCGAGGTGGCGTTCGCAGATTGGCAGCGGCGGGGTGTCGGCCACATCCGCCACAGCCATGCCTTCCTGGCCCGCCTGCGCACCCTGGTCCGCGACCAGCATCCCCAGCTGCTGGCCGACCTGCAGGCCGCCGGGTGCCGCGAGCTCGGCTTTGAGGGCGGCCTGACCGAGACCCACAAGCAGACCTACAAGCCGGAACCGATCGACGCCGACCTCGCCATCCTGACCAGCCGCCGCACCACCCTTGAGCTGACCATGCGCCGCTACGCCGAGCGGCTGCCCGGCGTCACCATCAAGGGCGAAACCTTCGTCAGGGCGCTGGTGCTGGCCCCCGGCGTCCCGCCCACCGTCAAGGGCGTGGTCCTGGAGGACGGGACCGAGCTGCGGGCCGACCTCGTCGTCGACGCCGCCGGCCGCAACACCCTGACCTTCGAGCAGCTCACCGCCGCGGGCGCGAGCATCCCGGAGAGCTCGGAGCCCTGCGGCGTGATCTACTTCACCCGCCACTATCGGCTGCGCCCCGGCCAGGCCGAGCCACCGCGCGGCAAGGTCGCCGCCACCGGCGACCTGGGCTACCTGAAGTTCGGCGTGTTCCCCGGCGACAACGGCTGTTTCTCGATCACGCTTTGCGCGCCCGAGATCGAGGAGGAGATGCGCAAGGCCATCGTCGATCCCGAGACCTTCGACGCCATCTGCCGCCAACTGCCCGGCGTCGCCCCCTGGATCGAGGCCGAGCGCACAGAGGCCACCACCAGGGTCTTCGGCATGGGCCAGCTGGAGAGCCGCTGGCGAGACTATGCCCCAGGCGGCCACGCCGCGGTGCTGCGCCTGTTCGCGGTCGGCGACGGCGTGGTCAGGACCAACCCGCTGTACGGGCGCGGCTGCTCCTTCGCCGCGGTCAGCGCCCACCTGCTGCGTGACGCGCTGAACGCCAGCGCCGACCCGGCCCAACGCCTCGTCACCTACCGCGCCGCGCTCGAACGCGAGTTGCGCCCCTACTACGACGTCATGAAGGACCTGGATCGCGGCGCGATCCGCCGCGCCCGCGCCGCCCTGCTGCCCCGGGCCAAGCCCAGCGCGCGGGCGAAACTGATGCGCAGCTTCATGGAGGACGGCGTCGTCATCGCCATGCGCGAGGACGTCGACCTGCTCCGCGCCTTCCTGCGCGGCTTCCACATGCTGGAACACCCGCAGGCCTGGCTGAAGCGCCCTGCCAACCTGGCCAGGATCGCCCGCGTCTGGGCCCGCGGCAAGAAACGCAACGCCGACCTCTATCCGCCGAAGGGCGGGCCGGAGCGCGAGCAGATGCTGGCCGCGCTCGGCGTCTCGGCCACCGCCGACGTGGAACGGGTGCGCGCCGAGGCGGCATAAGGCCAGCGCGCTTGACCGCCGCTGCGTCAAGGGCGTTGCCTGCCGCCACACCTTCCGGAGGACGCCCCATGTCTGACTTCAAGCTGCTCATCAACGGCCAGATGGTGGCCGGCGACTCCACCATGTCGGTGTTGAATCCCGCCACCGAGGAACCGGTCGGCGCATGCTCGCGCGCGTCCAAGGCCCAGCTGGACCAGGCCGTCGCCGCCGCCAAGGCCGCCTTCCCCGCCTGGAGCCAGACCAGCATCGAGGACCGCCGCAAGGTGCTGGTCGCCATGGCCGACGCCATCCAGAACAACGTCACCGAGTTGGCCCGCCTGCTGACCCAGGAACAGGGCAAGCCCCTGGCCGACGCCACCGGCGAGGTGTTCGGCGCCTCGGCCTTCTTCCGCTATTTCGCGACCCTGGACCTGCCGGCCCGTGTGGTCTCCAACGACGCCACGTCGCGGGTCGAGGTGCGGCGCAAGCCCCTGGGCGTCGTCGGCGCGATCGTGCCTTGGAACTTCCCGATGATCCTGATGGCCTTTAAGGTCCCTGCGGCCCTGCTGGCCGGCAACACCGTGGTCCTGAAGCCGGCCGCGACCACGCCGCTCTCGACACTGCGGTTCGCCGAGCTGGTCAAGGACCTGGTCCCGCCGGGCGTGCTGAACGTGATCGCCGACGCCAACGACCTGGGCGGCGACATGACCCGGCATCCCGACATCCGCAAGATCAGCTTCACCGGCTCCACCGAGACCGGCAAGAAGGTGATGGCCAGCGCCGCCGACGCGCTGAAGCGCATCTCGCTGGAACTGGGCGGCAACGACGCCCTGATCGTGCTGGACGACGTGGACCCCAAGGAGACCGCGCCCAAGATCTATGGCGCGGCCATGCAGAACGCCGGCCAGGTCTGCATCGCGGCCAAGCGGATCTATGTCCACGAGAGCATGTACGACGCCATGTGCGAGGAGCTGGTGAAGTGCGCCAACGCCGCCGTGGTCGGCGACGGCCTGGAACAGGGCACCCAGATGGGCCCGCTGCAGAACAAGGCCCAGTTCGAGAAGGTGCTGAGCTTCATCGAGAGCGCGCGGCAGGACGGCAAGATCATCGCCGGCGGCGCCCGGCTGGGCGACAAGGGCTACTTCATCCAGCCGACCATCGTGCGCGATATCGCCGAAGGGTCGAAGCTAGTGGACGAGGAGCAGTTCGGCCCGGTGATGCCGGTGATCAAATACTCCGACCCGGCCGACGCCGTGGCCCGCGCCAATGCCTCGATCTACGGCCTGGGCGGTTCGATCTGGGCCAAGGATTCGGAACGCGCCTGGGACCTCGCCGAGGGGATGGAGGCCGGCTCGGTATGGGTCAACAAGCATGCGGACCTGCGCCCGGACCTGCCGTTCGGCGGCGCCAAGTTCTCCGGGATCGGCAGCGAACTGGGCGAAGAGGGCCTGAAGGAGTTCACCCAGGTCCAAGTGCTGAACATGGCGCGGTGACTTTCCTTTCCCTCCCCTTCATGGGGAGGGAAACTGGGGTGTTTGACGAAGCCGGCATACCGCCTATTTGAACTCAGCTTATCATTGGCCGCGCGCAGGCCAGGGGGCGCATTGAGCGAGCAGCGGCAATTCACCGACGCGGAGAAGAAGGTCACGCTGTGGGGCGTGGCGATCGTCTTCCTGCTGTCGGCGCTGGACCAGACGATCGTGTCCACGGCCATGCCGCGGATCATCGCCGAGCTGAACGGCCTGGCGCTCTATTCGTGGGTCACCACCGCCTATCTGCTGAGCTCCACCGTCATGGTGCCGATCTGGGGCAAGCTGGGCGACCTGTTCGGGCGCAAGCCCGTGCTGCTGGCCGGCATCACCATCTTCCTCGCCGGGTCCTGGCTTTCCGGCCTGTCGGGCGAGTTCGGGTCTCTGCCCGTCCTGGGTGGCGGCATGACACAGTTGATCGCCTTCCGCGCCATCCAGGGGATCGGCGGCGGCGCCCTGTTCACCACCGCCTTCGCGATCATCGGCGACCTCTATCCACCGCGTGAACGGGGCCGGATCGGTGGCATGTTCGGGGCTGTCTTCGGCCTCTCCAGCACCATCGGCCCGCTGATCGGCGGCTTCTTCACCGACCACGGCACGGTCCAGTTCGCGGGCCATGCGATCGCCGGCTGGCGCTGGGTGTTCTACATCAACCTGCCGCTGTCGGTGGTCTCGCTGTTCATGATCCTGGTGAAGATGCCCAGGATGTCCCACGCGGCGAAGGGCAAGATCGACTTCATCGGCGCGGGCCTGATCATCGCCACCGCGGCGCCGTTCCTGCTGGCGCTGACGTTCGGCGGCCACCAGCATCCGTGGGGTTCGCCCCTGGTGCTGGGCCTGTTCGGGGGCTCGGCCCTGGGCCTGCTGCTCTATGTGGTGGCGGAACGCTATGCGTCGGACCCGATCCTGCCGCTGGACCTGTTCAGGAACCGGGTGTTCTCCACCGCCAACCTGGCCGCCTTCCTGATCTCGATGTCGTTCATGAGCACCGTGGCCTTCCTGCCGCTGTTCATGCAGCTGGGCCAGGGCCTGAAGGCCACCGTCAGCGGGCTCTCGATGCTGCCTCTGATGGCCGGCCTGATGGGCAGTTCGATCCTGTCCGGCCGCCTAGTCAGCAAGACCGGCATCTACAAGCCCTATATGATCGGCGGCATCATCCTGACCGCGGTGGGCATCGCGCTACTCAGCCGGTTGAGCGCCGGCGCCACGTGGCCCGACCTGGCCTGGCGCATGCTGGTGCTGGGCATCGGCCTGGGCCCCGGCCAGAGCCTGTTCAGCCTGGCGGTGCAGAACGCCATGCCGATCTCGCGCCTCGGCGTGGTGACCAGCTCCAGCCAGTTCTTCCGCCAGATCGGCTCGACGGTCGGCGTGGCCCTGTTCGGGACGATCCTGACCGGCCACCTGAACGCCAGCCTGGGCCGGATCATGCCCGGCGTCGACGTCGGCAAGCTGCAGGGCCTTGGCGCCCAGGCCCACCCGGGCGGGGGCTTCCTGCTGCCGCAGGTCGTGCGCAACATCATCGCGACCGCGATCACCGACACCTTCGCGCTCGGCCTCTGGCTGGTGGCCGCGGCCTTGGTGGTGGTGTTCCTGATCCCGCAGATCCCGCTGCGCGACGCCGCCGCCACGATGGCCGGGGCGAAGCCGCAGCTCGCCGAGGAACCCGCCGAAGTCGCCGCCTAGATCAGCCCCGACAGCGGCGAGGAGGGGTCGGCGTACATCCGCCTGGGCATCCGCCCGGCGAGATAGGCTTCGCGGCCGGCGATGACCGCATGCTTCATGGCCCGCGCCATGCGGATGGGGTCCTTGGCCTCGGCGATCGCGGTGTTCATCAGCACCGCGTCGCAGCCCAGCTCCATGGAGATGACCGCGTCCGACGCCGTGCCGACGCCGGCGTCGACCAGCACCGGGACCTTGGTCTGCTCGAGGATCAGGCCCAGGTTCAGGAGGTTCTGGATGCCGCGGCCGGAGCCGATGGGGGCGGCGGCCGGCATGATCGCCGCAGCCCCGGCCTCCTCCAGCTTCTTGGCGTAGACCGGGTCGTCCGAGCAGTAGACCATCACCGAAAAGCCGTCGGCGATCAGCAGCTTCAGCGCCCGCAGCGTCTCCTCCATGTCAGGCAGCAGGTGCGTGGTGTTGGACAGCACCTCCAGCTTCACCAGGTCCCAGCCGCCGGCCTCGCGCGCTAGCCGCAGGGTGCGCACGGCGTCCTCGCCGGTGAAGCAGCCCGCGGTGTTGGGCAGATAGGTGAACTCGTCGGGCTTCACGAAGTCGCTCAGCATCGGCTGGGCGGGGTCGGAGAGGTTCACCCGGCGCAGCGCCACGGTGACGATCTCGGCCCCGGCTTCCTTCGCCGCGGCGGCGTTCTGGGCGTAATCCTTGTACTTCCCCGTCCCCACGATCAGTCGCGAGCGGAAGGTGCGGCCGGCGACGCTCCAGGTATCCTCGGTTTGGACAGACCCGTCCATTCAGCCGCCTCCCACGAAAGCCACGATCTCGATCCGGTCGCCGTCGGCGAGCGGGGTCCTCTGATAGGCCGACCGGGGCACGATCTCCAGGTTCCGTTCCACCGCCACCTTGCGGGTGTCGAGGCCAAGCGCGGTCACCAGCGCCGCCACGTCGGCGACGTCGAGAAAGGCGCGGGTCTCTCCGTTGATGATCAGCTGCAAGGCGGGCTCCGGTCGGCAAGCTTGTGACCCGAGGCCCCGCCCGTTACAAGACGGCGGAATCGACGGCGGAGCCGAATGCCGAAACCGATCTATGTGCTGAGCGGCCCCAACCTCAATCTGTTGGGGACCCGCGAGCCGGAGATTTACGGACATCAGACCCTGGACGACATCCACCGCCTCTGCGAGGCGCGTGCGACGTCGCTGGGCTTTACGGTCGTGTGCCGGCAGTCCAACCATGAGGGCGTGCTGGTCGACTGGATCCAGGAGGCCCGCTTCGACGCTAGCGCCGTGGTCCTGAACCCGGCCGCCTATGGGCACACCTCGGTGGCCCTGCTGGACGCGCTGAAGATGCTGAGCATCCCCGTGGTGGAATGCCATCTTTCGAACCCCGCCGCACGCGAGAGTTTCCGCAGGAAAACCTATGTGTCGCTGGTCGCCGCCGGCGTCGTATCCGGCTTCGGCGGCGCAAGCTATGAACTGGCCGTCGAGGCCGCCGCGGGCCTTGCCCGCTAGATAAAAGACGAAAGACAAAGGGACATGGCCAATACCCCCAAGGCGCCCGCCGATCCGATCGACTCGCGCCTGGTCCGCAAGCTGGCCGACATCCTCACGGAGACCGGCCTCAGCGAGATCGAGGTCGAGCACAACGGCCTGAAGGTCCGGGTCGCCAAGACCCTGACGGCCGCGCCGACGATGCACTACGCCCCGCCGCCAATGGCCGCGCCGCAAGCTGCGCCCGCCGCCCCGATGGCCGCCGCGCCGTCGACCCCCGCGCGCGCCGCCGGCGATGAGGTGAAGTCGCCGATGGTCGGCACCGTCTACCTGCAGCCCAACCCCGGCTCCCCGGCCTTCGTGAAGGTCGGCGACACGGTCGAGGCCGGCCAGACCCTGTTCATCATCGAAGCCATGAAGACCATGAACCCGATCCCGGCGCCCCGGGCCGGGAAGCTGGTGGAGATCCTGATCGAAGACGCCCAGCCGGTGGAGTTCGGCGAACCGCTCGCCATCATCGAGTAGCGCCATGTTTGACAAGATCCTGATCGCGAACCGCGGCGAGATCGCGCTGCGGGTCCACCGGGCCTGCAAGGAGATGGGCATCTCCACCGTGGCCGTGCACTCCGAAGCCGATAGCAGCGCCATGTGGGTCAGACTGGCCGACGAGTCGGTGTGCATCGGCCCGCCGCCCGCCGCCAAGAGTTACCTGCACATCCCCGCGATCATCGCTGCCTGCGAGATCACCGGCGCCCAGGCCGTGCACCCCGGCTACGGCTTCCTGTCGGAGAACGCCCGCTTCGCCGAGATCGTGAACGCTCACGGCTTCACCTTCATCGGGCCCAAGCCCGAGCACATCCGCATGATGGGCGACAAGATCACCGCCAAGCAGGCGGTGAAGGCGGTCGGCATCCCGGTGGTCCCCGGCTCGGACGGAGCGATCACCACCGAGGAAGAGGCCATCGCGGCCGCCGCGGAGATCGGCTTCCCCGTTCTGATCAAGGCTGCGGCCGGCGGCGGCGGGCGTGGCATGAAGGTGGCCAAAAGCCCCGACGACCTGATCGAGGCCGTCCAGACCGCCCGCGCCGAGGCCAAGGCGGCGTTCGGCGACGACGCGGTCTATATGGAGCGCTACCTCCAGACCCCGCGTCACATCGAGCTGCAGGTGATCGCCGACAGCTTCGGCAATGTCTGCCACCTGGGCGAACGCGACTGCTCGCTGCAGCGCCGCCACCAGAAGGTCCTGGAGGAGGCCCCCTCCCCCGCCATCGACGCCGCCACCCGCGCCCGGATCGGCAAGGTCGTGGTCGATGCAGTCAAGGCCATCGGCTACCTGGGCGTCGGCACCATCGAGTTCCTCTACGAAAACGGCGAGTTCTTCTTCATCGAGATGAACACGCGGCTGCAGGTCGAGCACCCGGTCACCGAGGCGATCACCGGCATCGACCTGGTGCGCGAACAGATCCGCATCGCCGCCGGCCTGCCGCTGTCGTTCACCCAGTCGGAGGTGGTGTTCGAAGGCCACGCCATCGAGTGCCGGGTCAACGCCGAGAACCCCAGGACCTTCGTGCCCTCGCCGGGCCTGGTCACCGACTACCACGCGCCCGGCGGCCTGGGCGTGCGGATGGATAGCGCCCTCTACGCCGGCTATTCGATCCCGCCCTACTACGACAGCCTGATCGGCAAGCTGATCGTCCATGGCCGCGACCGCGAGGAATGCATCGCGCGCCTCAACCGCTGCCTGGGCGAGATCGTGGTCGGCGGCATCGAGACCAACATCCCGCTGTTCCAGGACCTGCTGCAGCAGCCGGATTTCCTGGCCGGGACCTACGACATCCACTGGCTGGAACGCTGGATGGCGAGCCAGGCGGGCTAACCGTTCCCCCGCGGCCGGCCTGCGGCTAGACCTGCGTCATGCCCGCGTTCGACGCCCGCGACCTCCTGGACTGCTATGCCCGCGGCGTGTTCCCGATGGCGGACGCGCGGGAGGACGCCAAGGTCTTCCTGATCGACCCCGAGCGGCGCGGCGTGATCCCGCTGGACGGGTTCCACGTGTCGCGGCGGCTGGCGCGGACCGTGCGCGGCGACCCGTTCGAGGTGCGGGCGGACACCGCCTTCCACCAGGTGGTGCTGGCCTGCGCCGCCTCGGGACCTGGCCGCACCGAGACCTGGATCAACCGGCCGATCGAGCGGCTGTACCTGCGGCTCCACGAGCAGGGCCACGCCCACAGCCTCGAGTGCTGGGAGGACGGCGAGTTGGTGGGCGGGCTTTACGGCGTCTCATTGCGCGGCGCCTTCTTCGGGGAGAGCATGTTCTCGCGCCGCCGCGACGCCTCGAAGGTGGCCCTGGTCCACCTGGTGGCGCGGCTGATCGCCGGCGGCTATCGGCTGCTGGACGCCCAGTTCATGACCGAGCATCTGCGCCAGTTCGGGACCGAGGAGATCGCTCGGGCCGAATACCATCGCCGGCTGAAGGCCGCGCTGCGGATCGAGGGTGACTTCTACGGCGTCTTGGGCGCGGGCGGCGCCGTCACCGCGGGCGAGGGGCTCGGGGCCGGGGCGGCCTTGGGCTCCGGCGCGGGTGGCGCGGCGGCTTTGGCGGGCGGCAGGTCAAGCAGCTTCGGTTCAGCCGGCGGGGGCCTGGCGGCTGGTGGACGCGGGGCGACGGCAGCCACCGGGGTCAGCGGGGCGCTGGCCCTGCAACTGATCACCCAGGCGTCGTAGGTGGCGTGCTGCACCGGGTTCAGCCCGGGCGACGAGGCATACATCCAGCCCTTGAACGCCTGCTTGGGCGGCAGGGTGGCGCGGCCGGGCTGGGCGCGCGGCTGGGAATCGATGGTCAGGTAGGCGACCGAGTCGTCGATGGGCTCGTCCGGGGCGGTGCGCTCGCAGGCGCGGACGGTGAACACCAGGCCCTTCCAGCGGACCGGCGCGCCCACCCTGGCCTCGAACCGCAGGGTCTCGGCGGTGACCTTGTCCAGGGCCTGGAGCACGGCGATGTCGTAGCGGGCCCGGGGCGTGATGGTCTCCACCGGCTTTTCGGTGACCAGGGCCTTGGGCGGCCGCGCGGGGGCGACGTCCTTGGTGTCAGGCGGCGCGGTGGGCGCGGGCGCGGTGACGGCGGCCGGCGGCGCCTCCTCCGCAGCGGCCTTCGGCGTCGGCGCAGTGGGCGCCTCGGCCGGGACCGGGGCGGTCGGCGGCGCGGGCTGGGCGGCGACCACCGTGGTCAGCAGCACGCCCAGGCCCAGGCCGAGACCGGCGCGGCGGAGAAGATGTGGCGGGATGCGGCGGCCCACGGCTATTCGGGGGTCCAGGCCTCGTAGTCGCCGGTCGCGCGCTGGCGGTCGCCGCCCTGGGAGATCGCCCCCTGGGGCCGGCGGGCGTGGATGGTGCCGGTGAGGTTGGGCAGGTGTTCCTTTTCCCAGGGCTTCACCACGAACGGCTCGACGGTCGGCGGCTCCTCGAAGGTGTAGCGCAGCCAGCCGTGCCAGTCGGGCGTGACCTTGGAGGCCTCGGCATAGCCGTTGTAGATCACCCAACGACGCTTGCGGCCACGGTCGTAGCTGTCGCGGTCGTCGCGGGCCTCGTAGTATTTGTTGCCCAGCTCGTCCTGGCCGACGAAACGGCCGCGCCGCGCCACGGTGAAGTGGATGCCGGTCGTGGCGCCGTTCCACCAGGTGAAGATCGTCTTCAGTACGGACAAGGGCGGCTCTTCGGGTCCAGAATTCGGCCGGACTATAGGGGCGCGCCCGGGGAGCGTCCAGCGGCCGTTCCCAAGCAAGATGTTGGGGATGACCGGCATCTGGCATACAACATCTATTGCCTGGGCCGTTCGGCGACGCCTACCCTCGACCCGTCAGGGAGTCGGCGCATGGGCACGGACGGGTCACGCGAACAGGCTGGCGGGCGCGAGGACGCCGGCGGCCGGGTCGGGATCGAAGGCCGGGTGCTGGAGCTGGGCGACCGGCTGGTCGAGGTCGAAGCGCCGGCCCACTTCACCAATGCCCGCGTCGAGGCCTGGATCGACTGGGCCGGCGGCCGCACCGACGTGGCGGCGGCGATCCAGGACTATGCCTATGAGCTTGCCGGCAAGGCCCAGACCAAGGGGCTGACCCAGGACCTGAAGAGCCGCACCCGGTTCCGCGACGCGATCGCCGAGGCGATGCTGTTGGGGACCATCGCGCTGGCCCCGGCCGGCGAGGCCCTGGGGGTGCTGGAGCCCGGCGCGGCGTCGCTGGACCGGCTGACCGCGGCGCACCGCGGGCGCGAGGCGGCGCGCGCGGCGGTCGGCCTGCTGGGCGCGCGATTGCAGGCCGTGATGGACGCCATCGCCCGCTGCGAGGGCGGGCCGGACGCCTGCGCCGACCCCGCGCGCAACACCAGCCTGGCGCGCGCCGCCGAGGCCGCGCGGACGGCGGGCGCGGCCGACGCCACGATCCTGGAGGCCATCGCCCTAGGCCGCGCCGGCGAGACGGCGTGGCCCTGCGCCCCGCCGACCGAGGCGCCGACGACGCCGGTGGTGACCCCGGCCGGCGCGAGCCCGGCCCTGGCCCGGGCCGCCTGGACCACCGGCCGGGTGATCGCCGCGCCGGAAGCCGCCGTGGCGGGGCTCGCCGCGGCAGCCGGGCTGCCCGCGGTCGGCGTGGAACTGCTGGCCTGCTGGCGGGACGCCGCGTTCGACGACGGCGCGTTCAAGGCGGCCGTGCGGTTGGCGGCCCTCGCCCTGGGGGCAGAAGCCGACGGGCCGCTGCTGGTGGCGCCCGGCGGGATCGGCGACTGGCTGGTCGCCCAGGGCTTCGACTACGACAGCGATGAGGCCCGCCAGGCGGCCCGCAACCTGGTGCTGATGGCGCGCGACGCGGTAGACGACCTCGACCTCGACGTCCGCTTCGGCCTGATCGACGACCCGGAACTGGCGCTGCGCCTGGGCTGCCGCCTGGATGGCGCGCCCTGGGCCGGGCCGGTCACCCTGGCCGAAGTCGCCGACGGCGAGACGGCGCGCGTACTGTCCGAGGCCGCGATCCTGGGTCTGGCGGCGCTGGACGCAGACCGTGAGGCGGCGCGGGCGGCGCTGCTTGGCCGGCGCAGCCTCGCCGAGGCTCCGGGCGTCAACACCCGCGCCCTGCTGGCCCGCGGCTTCACCGCCCTGGAGATCGAGGCCGTGCAGGCGGAGCTGCCGTTCGTCCGTAGCCTGCCCCACGCCTTCGCCCCGGCCATCGTTGGCGAGGGCTTCCTGCGCGACGTGCTGGGCGCCACCGCCGGGCAACTCGCCGACCCCGGCCTCGACGTCCTGGCCCTGGCCGGATTCATCCGCGAAGAGGTCGCGGCCGCCGAGGCCCATGTGTTGGGGATCGACAGCCTGGCCGAGGTCGAAGCGCTCGCCCCGGACCAGCGGCGGGTGTTCCGCGGCGCCGCCGAGATCGGCTTCGAGGCCCAGGCGGCCCTGTTGGCCGCCCTGGCGCCGGTGCTCGACGTCCCGCCCGTGCTGGAGGTGGCCCTCGCGTGGGACGCGACGCTGGAGACCGTGCGGGCCATGCTCGATGCCGCCGTCGTTCCGATCCGACCGCGCCGCGCCGGGCCGCCGGCCTCGGCCGTGCTCGACATCCCGCAGGTCGCCGATCTGGCCGTCCGCCCGCCCCCGTCCGCCCCGCCGGAAGAACGGATCGTCGAGCGGATCGTGGAACGCGACCGCACCCGCCGGAAACTGCCGGACCGCCGCAAGGGCTACATCCAGAAGGCGGCGGTCGGCGGCCACAAAGTCTATCTGCACACCGGCGAGTACGACGACGGCGAGCTCGGCGAGATCTTCATCGACATGCACAAGGAAGGCGCCGCCTTCCGCTCGCTGATGAACAACTTCGCCATCGCGATCTCCATCGGCCTGCAATACGGCGTGCCGCTGGACGAGTTCGTGGACGCCTTCGTGTTCACCCGCTTCGAGCCCGCCGGACCGGTCACTGGCAACGACACCGTGAAGTCGGCGACCTCGATCCTCGACTACATCTTCCGCGAGCTGGGGATCAGCTACCTGGGCCGCGACGACCTGGGCAGCACCGAGGACCTGAACGCCGACGGCCTGGGGCGTGGCAAGGCGGACGCTGTCGGCGCGGAGGCCGAGGCGCCGGAACCGCAGCCCGCGTCGCGGTTCATCTCCCGTGGCTTCGCCCGCGGCGCGGCGCCCGACAACCTGGTCTTCCTGCCCAGCGCCAATCGACCGGCAGGCCCGGCGGTGCTGGCCGCCGCCGAGGTCTGCGCGGCCTGCGGCGATATAGCCGTGGTGCGCAAGGGACAGGCCCTGATCTGCGAGACGTGCGGGGCGCGCGCCGGCCGGATTCCCGAGGACCAGGCGGGCTAAGTCCCTCGAAGTTACCGCGATTTAAGTGGCGCCGGGGGACCTCGCGGGCCACATGTGAAGCCTAGAGACAAGGATATGTCGCTTAAGATGCTTCGCCTGCCCCGCCTCCTCGCCGCCACGGCCTCGGTCTTCGCGATCGGGTCGATCGCGGTCGCGGCGCAGGCTGGCGACAAGGAAGTCTCGCGGCAGGTTTCGTTCGGCGGCTCCTGCGTGAAGTGCGAGCTTTCGGGCCGCAACCTGTCGGGCGCGCGGATCATCGGCGCCAACTTCTCCGGCGCCACCATGGTCGGCGCGGTCCTGCGCGACGCCAAGCTGCACGCCTCGGTGTTCGTCGGCGCCGACATGACCAAGGCCGACCTCAGCGACGCCGCCATGACCGGCGCCAACTTCTCCGGCGCCAACCTTACCAGCGCCCGGCTGCGCTCGACCGAGGCCAACGGCGTGGTCTTCGGCTCCGCCAACCTGACCCGCGCCGACCTGTCCGACGCCGAGGCCACCGGGGCGATGTTCGGCCGGGCCATCCTGACCAACGCCATCATGAACTCGGCCACCCTGCGCGGCGTGGTGTTCGAACTGGCCAACCTCGACCATGCCAGCCTGAACGACATCTCGGCGGCCGGCGCCAACTTCACCCGCGCCCACATGAACGGCACGACGCTGAAGTCGGCCGAGCTGCAGGGCGCCAACTTCGGCCGGGTCGACGCCAATGGGGCCAGTTTCCAGGACGCCGACCTGACCGGGGCCATCCTGGCCGGCGGCGACTTCAGCCACGCCTCGTTCCGCTCCGCCGACCTGACGGGCGCCAACCTGACCGGCGCCAGCTTCGACGGCGCGGACTTCCGCGACGCCGACATCGCCCACACCACCCTGGTCGGCGTCGATCTGTCGGGGGCGCGCGGCCTCACCCAGAACCAGGTGGACGAGGCCTGCGCCGACACCCGCACCAAGCTGCCGCGGGGTCTCACCGGCCGCGGCTGCGCCGGCGGCGTGCGCTGGATCATGCATCACGAGCCCATGCAGACGACCATCCGCATGGTGCCGGCCGTGCCCGCGGTCCCCGCGATGGCCGCCACGCCCGCGCCGCCGGCCCTGCCGTCGCCGCGCTACTTCACCTCAATCTATCGCTGAGGCCCCGAGGCGCGTCAGCCCTTGAGCGGCGGCGCCAGGCGGATGTGCAGCTCTTTCAGCTGCTTGTCGGTAACTTCTGAGGGCGCGTTCATCATCAGGTCCTGGCCCTGCTGGTTCAGCGGGAAGGCGATGACCTCGCGGATCGCGGTCTGGCCAGCCAGCAGCATGACGATCCGGTCGATGCCCGGCGCCAGGCCCCCGTGCGGCGGCGCCCCATGGCGGAAGGCGTTCAGCATGCCGCCGAACTGTTCCTCGACCACGCTCTCGTTGTAGCCGGCGATCTCGAACGCCTTGACCATGATCTCGGGCAGATGGTTCCGCACCGCGCCCGAGCACAGCTCATAGCCGTTGCAGACGATGTCGTACTGATACGCCAGGATATCGAGCGGATCCTTGGTGTTCAGGGCCTCCAGCTCGCCCTGCGGCATCGAGAACGGGTTGTGGCTGAAGTCGACGTGGTTGGTCTCCTCGTTCATCTCGAACATCGGGAAGTCGACGATCCATACGAATTCGAACCGGTTTTCGTCGACCAGCTTCAGGTCGGTCCCGACCTTGGTACGGGCCGTGCCGGCGAACTTGGCGAAGGTCTTGGGATCCCCGGCCACGAAGAAGGCGGCGTCGCCTCGCCCCATCCCGATCTGGCCCATGACCGCTTCGGTGCGCTCTGGCCCGACGTTCTTGGCGATCGGGCCGCCCCAGCCGCCCTGATCCTCGCTCCAGAAGATGTAGCCGAGGCCCGGCTGGCCCTCGCCCTGCGCCCAGCTGTTCATGCGGTCGCAGAACGCGCGGCTGCCGCCCTTCGGCGCCGGGATCGCCCAGACCGCGTTCTTCCGGTCCTCGAGGATGCGGGCGAACAGGCCGAAGCCGCCGCCGCGGAAGTGCTCGGAGACGTCCTGCATGACGATCGGGTTGCGCAGGTCGGGCTTGTCGGTGCCGTACCTGGCCATGCACTCGCGGTAGGGGATGCGCGGGAACGGGTACGGCGTCACCGGCTTGCCGTCTGCGAACTCCTCGAAGACATCGTGCATCACGGGCTCGATGGCCGCGAACACGTCCTCCTGGGTGACGAAACTCATCTCGACGTCGAGCTGGTAGAACTCCAGGCTGCGGTCGGCGCGCAGGTCCTCGTCGCGGAAGCAGGGCGCGATCTGGAAATAGCGGTCGAAGCCGGAGACCATCAGCAGCTGCTTGAACTGCTGCGGCGCCTGCGGCAGCGCATAGAACTTCGACGGGTGCAGCCGCGACGGCACCAGGAAGTCGCGCGCGCCCTCGGGCGACGAGGCGGTCAGGATCGGGGTCTGGAACTCCAGGAAGCCCTGGCCGATCATGCGGTTGCGGATCGACTGGATGACCTTGGAGCGCAGCACGATGTTGCCGTGCAGGGTCTCGCGGCGCAGGTCCAGGTGGCGGTTCTTGAGCCGGATGTCTTCCGGATAGTCGGGCTCGCCGAACACCGGCAGCGGCAGTTCCGAGGCCTCTGACAGCACGCCGATCTCGCGCACCCGGATCTCGATCTCGCCGGTGGGCAGGTTAGGGTTATTGGTGTCGTCGGAGCGGGCCACCACCTCGCCGTCCACCCGGATCACGCTCTCGGCGCGCAGGCGCTCGATGACCTTGAAGCCGGGGGTTTCGGGACTGATCACCAGCTGGGTTAGGCCGTAGTGGTCGCGCAGGTCCACGAAGACCAGCCCGCCATGGTCGCGCTTGCGATGGATCCAGCCGGAAAGCCGGACCGTCTGGCCGGTGTCGGCGGCGCGAAGCGCGCCGCAGGTATGGGAGCGGTAGGCGTGCATTTTCTCTGGGGAAAACAGGGGTTTTAAGAGGCGCGGAAGGGCGCATGTAGGGGTGCGAAAGTCAAGGCGCGGTCTGGGTGGGGAGGCCACGACCAAGCTTGGCGTCTGGCCCTGCACTCCCCACCCTGCTCGCCTCCGGCGAGCTGGCCCTCCCCATGAAGGGGAGGGAAAGGGCGACCCTACTTCTCCGGGTGGAGCAGGGCCTGGTAGGTCAGGGTGCGGGCCATGCCGCCGAGGTCGTCGCCGCCCGTGCCGCCCATGCGCTGGATCATGCCCACGAAGATCAGGTCGTTGGTGGGATCGATCCAGAACCAGGTGCCGGCCGCGCCGCCCCAGCTCATCGTCCCGCGCCCTTCCAGGGTGCCTGCGGCGCGAGGGTCCTTGACCACCATGAAGTCGAGGCCAAAGCCGACGGCGTCATTGAAGCGGGCCACGCCGCTGCCGTTCGACGAGACCAACGCCTCCTTGGGGATGACATTGGTGTCCATCAACTCGACCGAGGCCGGCGACAGGATGCGGACGCCGTCCAGCTCGCCCTTGTTGGCGATCATCTGGGCGAAGCGGGCGTAGTCCATGGTGGTGGAGACCAGGCCGCCGCCGCCGGATTCCATGGCGGGCGGGCGCAGGTAGGTGGGTAAGTCGTTGCCGAACAGGGCCCTGGCCTCCTCGATCTTGCCGGTCTCCTTGTTCAGGGCATAGACCTCAGCCAGCCGGCTGGCCTTCGCGGGCGGCGCGTAGAACGCCGTGTCCTTCATCTTCAGCGGCCCGAACACGCGCTGCTGCAGGAAGTCGCCGAACTTCTGGCCGGAGATCTTCTCGACGATATAGCCCTGGATATCGACCGCTGAGGAATACCGCCACGACGTGCCCGGCTGATAGACCAGCGGGATGGTCGCCGTGCGGTCGATCATCTCCTTGAGGCCGTTGGACGCCAGGACCTTCTTCTCGCGGTACAGCTTGTCGACCGGATGCTTGTCCTCCAGGCCATACCCGAAGCCGGCGGTGTGGCTCATGATCTCGCGCATGGTCGGCGGCCGCTTCATGTCCTCCAGGATCGGGACGCCGTTGCCGTCCGTGCCGGTCATCACCTTGAGAGTCTTGAACTCCGGCACGAAGCGGGTGACCGGGTCGTCCAGGCGCCACTTGCCCTCCTCGAACAGGATCATCATCGCCGTGCCGGTGAGCGGCTTGGACATCGAATAAATCCGGAAGATGGTGTCCTCGGTCATCGGCGCGCCGGTGGCCAGGCTCTTCTTCCCGTAGGTCTTGAACTCGACGATCTTGCCGTGGCGGGCCAGCAGCGTGGTCATGCCGGCGACCCGGCCGTCGGCGACCGCACCCTGCATATAAGCGTCCAGCTTGGCCAGCCGGTCGGCGTCGAAGCCCACCGATTCAGGGCTCGCGGCCGGGGATAGCCCCATCGCCGGGGCCATGGCGGCGGCCGGCTTCCTGGCCCCGGCGGCGTGGACGGCGGCGGCCGGCGCGAGCGCCAATGAGACGGCCGTCAGCGCCGCGGCGACGCGGGTGCTGTTGCGAAGCATGATGGATCCCCTCCGAACCTTTGTTGCGCCAAGCTTAGGCTGCGCCGAAGCCGGCGCAAGCGCCGGTGCGTTGCAGGTCGGCAATGCGGCTATGGTGGCGCCAATGAAACAGCTTCTGATCGTCTGGCACTCGCGCACTGGAGCGGCCCAGGCGATGGCGCAGGCGGCTGCGCTGGGCGCGGGCGACGAGGCCGGGGTCGCGGTCCGGCTGGTGAAAGCGGAGAGCGCGGGGCCGGAGGATCTGCTCGCCGCCGACGGCTACATCTTCGCCGCGCCGGAGAACCTGGCGGCTCTATCGGGGGAGATGAAGGCCTTCCTCGACCGCAGCTACTACCCGGTCCTGGAGCGGTTGAACGGGCGGCCCTACGCGGCCCTGATTGCCGCCGGCAGCGACGGGACGGGGGCCGCACGGCAACTGGCCCGCATCGCCACCGGCTGGCGGCTGCGCGCCATCGCCGAGCCGATCGTCGTCTGCACCCACGCCCAGAGCCCCGAGGCGATCCTGGGGCAAAAGCACCTGTCCGACGCCGAGCTGCGCGCCTGCGCCGAGCTGGGCGCGGCCATGGCGGCCGGCCTGGCGATGGGAGTGTTCTGAGCCCTACCCCAGCCGCACCGACACCGGGTCCGGCTGGCCGCCGGCGACCAGGTGGTTGAGCAGCGCCCGCAGGCTGGCGGGGTGCAGGGGCTTGTGGATGATCCTCACGCCGGCGGCGTCGGCCTGGGCCAGGATGTCCGGGCTCATGTCCCCGGTGATCAGGCAGAAGGCGCCCGGGGCGTCCGGTCGCGCCGCCAGCCGGGCGATGACCGCCAGCCCGTCAGCGGGCCCGGCCAGCCGGTAGTCGGTCAGGCAGGCGTCGAAGCGCGCGCCGGCCGCGATCGCCGTCTCCGCGGCCTCCAGACCGGAGGTGAGCTCGACGCTCACGCCCGAGATGCCGTAGAGGCCGCAAAGGGTCAGCGCCGCGGTGATCGGCTGGCCCACATGCATGAAGAAGAACGCGGTGGAGCCCCAGACCAGGCCGGCGGTCAGCATGTAGAGAGTGTTGCGCCGTGCGGCGATCTCCAGCCGGCGGCCGTCGTCGTCGGCCGGGATGCGGCGGTAGAGCCGCACCAGCCACAGGCGCAGGACCTGGGTGGTGACCTGCAATGCCAGCCAGATCAGGATGCTGTTCGGCGGCGAGAACGGCGCGGCGGTCGCCACCATGTAGACCGTCACCACCCCCGCGGCGGCGAAGCTGTTGGGGATCTGCTGGAACAGGGTGCGGATGCACGCGGCGCGCACTGGCTCGATGCGCTGTCCGTCCAAGGTCACGCGATCAGGCCCCGCAACCGCGCCTTCAGGATCGCCTGCACCCGGCCATCCGCCTCCAGGATATGGAAGCGCGCACCGTGCGCGGCGCGATATTCATCCGCCGCTCGATACCCTTGTTGGAATGGCCCTCGGCCAGCAGGCTCAGAACCTCCAGCTGCCGCGCCGTGAGCGTCGCCCCGGCCACCGTCGGCCCGTCCGGCAGGTCGAAGGCGACGCCGCCGGCCAGCACCTGCTCGACCATCGCGATCATCCGTTCCGGCGACCAGGCCTTGGACAGGAACCCCGAGGCGCCGCAGTCGCGGCTGCGCAGGCGGGCCGCCTCGTCCTCGCGGCCGGAGATCATCACCCGGGGCATCAGCGGCGCGCGGGCGGCCTCGAAACCGTCGATGTCGGGCAGCTGGATGTCGATGATCGCCAGGTCGCGCGGGCCGGCCGCAGCCAGCATCTCTAGCGCCTCGGCCGCCGCTCCGGCACTCTCCAGGGTCCAGTGCGGGCGATGGCGCGCCAGCATGGCCGTGAACCCTTCGCGGAACAGGGGATGATCCTCGACCAGAAGCGCCCGCACCATCGCACCACCCCAGCCTCCGCAAGGGCCTGAGCAACCTAGCGGATCATCGGCAGATTCAGCCATAGGCCTAAATAGGCGGCTCACGGTTTCAAGCGGGTGACTCGCCACGACCGTCCGGCCCGGCGTAGGTTCGCCCCATGAGCGCTCCGTTTCAGATCGAGCCGCTGCCCGCGTCCTTCGGCGCGACCGTCACCGGGCTGGCGCTCGCCGGCCTGGACGATGCGGCCTTCGCGGCGCTCTACGCGACCTGGCTGACCCACGGCCTGCTGATCTTTCCCGGCCAGCATCTCAGGCGCGAGGACCAGGTCGCCTTCGCCCGCCGGTTCGGCGCGCTGGAGATCGAGATCACCCCGATCAGCAACGTCCGCGCGGATGGGTCGGTGCGCCACGAGGCGGGCGACGACGTGGTTAAGGTGCTGAAGGGCAATATGGGCTGGCATTGCGACAGCACCTACATGCCGGTCCAGGCCAAGGGCGCGGTGTTCACCGCCCACATCGTGCCGGACGACGGCGGCGAGACCGACTGGGCGGACATGGCGGCCGCCTATGACGCCCTGGCGCCGGCGCTGCGCGAACGGATCGCCGGGCTCTCGGCGCGTCACTCGCTCCGCTACAGCCAAGGCAAGTTGGGCCACACCCATACAGGCGGCAGCCCCTATTCCGGCTATGGCATGAGCGTGGAGGATCCACCGCTGCGGCGGCTGGTGAAGCGGCACCCGGAGACCGGCCGTGCCTGCCTGATGGTCGGCCGGCACGCCTACGGGATTCCCGGCTTGACGCCCGAGGCCTCGGAGGCGCTGCTCGATGAGCTCACCGCCCTCGCCTGCCGGCCGCCGCGGACCTGGCGTCACCGCTGGAGTCCCGGCGACGCCGTCATCTGGGACAACCGCCGGCTGATGCACCGCGCCTGCCCCTGGGACATGACCGTTCCGAGGGTGATGTACCACTCGCGGATCGCCGGCGATCCGGTCAGCGAGTTCGCCGCTACCGGATAGCGTGCAGATTAACCCGCCCCCCTTGGCCGCCGCGGCGAACTGAGCCGCAATTGCACGCCTGAGAAGCGCATCCTAGCGACAGCCAGGCGAGTATGAGGTAAGGAATTGTTTACTCGTTAGGGGGGTTGCGTAGTTGCCCAGTCTGATCAGCGGGCTAGGTGGCGCTGCTGGGTTCGGTGAGGGCAAGCTCGCGCCGGGCAACAGTGTCTCGTCGCTCGCCGTCGACATCACCTCCGTGTTCGGCTCGGGCGGCCTGTCTCTCAACGGCGCGCACTACACGACCCTGTTCGTCAACACGAACGGCAACCTCTCGTTCGGCGGGCCGCAGCCCGTCGTGATCGCGGGCGCACTCCAACAGAACCCCGCCTACCCGATCATCGCGCCGTTCCTGTACGACCTCGACACCAGCGGGCCGCTGGTGACATCGCCGGGCGGGGCGTCGCAAGGCACGAACCGCGTCTACTACGACAGCGACACCCTGCACCACGTGTTCACGGCGACCTGGGATGACGTCGGCTACTCCGGCGCCCACAACACCGCGCCGGCCGCTTTCCAGCTGCAGCTGATCGACGCCGGCCACGGCGATTTCGACATCGCCTTCATCTACGAGTCGATCACCCCGGTGATCGGGCAGCGGCAGATCGATCCGGCCCGCGCCGGATTCGTCCTGGGCCACGCCGCCTCGGGGATGACGAGCGTCACCCTTCCGAGCTCAGGCGACGCCGGCCAGATGGCCGACGTCGACGTCAACCCAGGCAACACCGGCCAGCCGGGCTACTGGCTCTGGCACATCCGCAACGGCGTGGTGGTCAGCGACGTTGCGCCGCCGGTGGTTCCGCCGACTGACCCGCCGGTGGTCCCGCCCGTCGTACCGCCAGTGGTTCCGCCAACCGAACCCCCTGTCGTGCCGCCCGTCGTGCCGCCGGTGGTTCCGCCGACCGGGCCTCCGGTCGTGCCCCCGGTTGTCCCTCCCACCGAGCCTCCGGTGGTCCCACCCGTCATACCGCCGGTGGTTCCGCCGACCGACCCGCCGGTGGTCCCCCCCGTCACCCCACCGGTCACGCCGCCTGTGGTCCCGCCCACGCCCGACCCTGCGGAACCCACCGGGCCGACGCTGCACGGCGTGAGTTTCGCGCTGGAGTCGTCCGGGCTGGTGCGCGAAGGCGACGTGGGGATCACGCCGTTCAGCGTCACGATCGAGCGGTCCGGCGACGACCTCGCCAGCCCGTCGGTGGTGAACTGGGTCATCGAGATCGCCGACCCCACCGATCTGGCGCCCGGCCAGCCGTTGTCCGGCGTCGCCTATTTCGGGCCGGGCGCGACGGCGGTCGTCATCCCGATCGGGATCCAGGGCGACAAGATCTTCGAACCCGACGACGAGTTCGAGTTCAAGCTGACGACGGCGACGCACGGGACCGAGACGGTGAACCTGGGCCTCACCACCTTCGGCATCATCGTCAACGACGACGCGCCGGTGACCTTCGACTTCGCCGGGCCGGTCATGCGGCCGGAGGGCCAGACGGACCTGACGCCCTTCGACTTCGTGGTGATCCGCACCGGCGACCTCACTCAGGCCTCGACGGTGACGTGGGAACTGGCGCCCGGCACGGCCGATACCACCGACTTCGGCCCCGACCAGCCGCTGTCCGGCGTCGTGACCTTCGCCGCCGGCGCCAGCCAGGCGGTGATCCACATCCAGGTGGCCGGCGACGCCAAGCCGGAGCCGGACGAGACCTTCACGGTGAAGCTGACCCAGGCCACGACCGGGACCGCCGTCACGACCCTGGACGCCTCGACCACGGGCACGATCCTGGACGACGACGCCCGCCACGCCCTGCTGATCGGCACGCCGACCACCCTGGTGGCGCTGGAGGGCGACGCCGGGACCACGCCGTTCAGCTTCAACCTGCTCCGCACGGGCGACCTCACCGCCGCGTCGCAGGTCAAGTACGACATCAGCCTGCCGGCCGTCGGCGGGACCAGCGCCGCCGAGATCCAGAGCCCGTTCCACGGCGTGGTGACCTTTGCCGCGGGGTCCGCCGAAGCGACCCTGACGGTGCTGATCGCCGGCGACACGACGCCGGAGGACAACGAGAGCTTCGTGGTCACCCTGGGCGGCGGCGACTTCAATACCCTGACCCTCACCGGCGTCGTCATGAACGACGACCAGGCCGTGGGCGGGCCGGCGGCGGCGACCGCGGCGTCGCTGGGGATCGGCCCGATGGACGGGGACCCGGCCTCCTTCCTGACCCATCTGGTGGGAGGGGGACTTTGGTCCGGCGACGGCGGGCTGTAGCCCCGCGCAACGGCGATCTCTCGATGGGCGGACGGCGGCGCAAGCTGCTCTCGGGCTCCGCTTTTGCGTGCCTGGCGCTGGCGCCCGGCCTGGCGTTCGCCCAGCTGTCCGCAGACCCCTCCGGAACCCGGTTCAGCGCCGGCGGCCAGGCGCCGATCATCGGCCAGACCGGCCGCAGCACGGACATCACCCTGGGTGCGCCGCGCACGGTCATCGCGTGGTCGTCCTTCTCGCTGGGCGCGGACCAGTCGGTGGTCTACCGCTTCCAGGACCGCAGCTGGATCGTCCTCAACCGCATCGCCGGATCGGCGCTGATCGACGGCCAGGTCGAGGCGCTGGTCGGCAGTCAGCGGGGCGCGGGCAACGTCTGGTTCACGGCGCCCGGCGGCGTGATCTTCGGTCCCAACGCCCGGGTGAACGTCGGCGGCCTGCTGGCCACCCCGGCGAGCGCGGCGATCGCCGGGTTCCTCGATCCGACCAATCCGCGCCGGTCACCGAACTGCCGGCCTCGGCGCCTACCGCGCCGGCGACCAGCGCCAGCGGGCCGACGCCAACCTTGACGTCGGCGCCGGCCC
>NZ_JANXWD010000106.1 GCF_025351295.1 Phenylobacterium sp. | reverse complement strand
CCGGCGGCTGGGCGTCGGCCGCGGGGCGCGCATCAGGCCCGTCGGCCGGCGGCGGCTGGAAGCCCGGGCCGCCCGGAGGTCCGCCGCCCGGCCGGCCGCCGAACCGCCGCGGCGGCGGCTGCGGTCCGATCGGGCGCGAGTAGTTGAAGCCCCAGCGCAGCTCCTCGCGGTCCTCGCGGGCGAAGTTCACCGGGCGGTAGTCCACCTGGATGAGCTGGCCCTGGGCATTGCGCAGGAAGCGGTCGGGGAAGGCCGCCTCGATCTCCGCCGTCGCCGCCGGGAAGGTCTCAGTGGCGTTGTTGATCCGGCTCTTGATGTAGTTGGCGGTGAAGGTCAGGTCCTGCTTCTGCAGCGGCTTCCAGGTCAGCCCGACCTTGGTCACCCAGCGGTCGTCGCCGATCAGGGCCGCGTTGCCGCCGTCCAGCCGCCGCACGTCCACCGTCTGGCCGGTGGCGTAGTCGAAGATCCGCGCCGCCTCAGTCACCACCGTCGGCCCGCCCAGCTGCGCCATCGACGGCGCCGCCTCGTCGTAGGTGCGCGACACGATCAGGGTGACGCCTGTCAGCGGCCGCCAGTTCACCCCGGCGCCCAGGACCTTCAGCGTCCCGAAGTCGGAGACGTCGTTCACCGCCGCATTGCCGTTGATCGACAGGTCGCCCAGGAACCCCAGCACCTTGCGGCTCCGGCTGGCGATCGGCAGGTCGACGCTGCCCTGCGCCGACAGAGTGTTGCGCGACAGGTCCACGGACTGGGTCGTCCCGCCGCGCAGGGTCTCCGACGACAGCCAGCTGGCCGCCTCGGTCGCCCGCAGGCTGACATAGATCGGGCCCGCCGGCGCCTGGAAGGCCGGGCCGCTGACCAGGGCGTGGACCTGGACGCCGTCGCTGTCCGACCGCGCCTTGTTGCGCCCGCGCTCGCTCAGCAGGCCATCGGGGAAGGCCGCATAGGGATTGACGCTGCGCCCGGTCACCGCTGCCTGGAGCGTCGCGGCGTCGACGCCCACGTCGCTGCGGGTCAGGGAATTGGCGTGGTCGTAGGCGCCGGTCAGCGACAGCCGCCAGGTGGGCAAGTCGCGGTTCAGCGTGCCGCCCAGATGGCCGGTCCAGCCCTCGGTGTCCTGCGCCAAAGGCCCGAACGCGGTCGAGTAGCGGTCCAGCACGGTCGTCGGCCCGAACGGCGAGAACGGCCCGCCGCCGGGGACCAGCAGGCTGACGCCAGGCAGGCCGCGCAGGCCGTCGCTGCTGGTGGCGCCCAGGGTCGCGTTGAGCGTCCCGGTCAGGGCCTTGCCCAGCGCGCGCGTCACCACGGCGTTGGCGTTGACCGACCGGGTTTCGGGCGTCAGCGTTCGGTAGCGGCCCACGTCGCTGGCGTTGAGCATGCCCGCCGTCGCCGCGAAGTCGCCCAGCGTCAGGGTGCGGCTGGCCGCCGCCGCCGGCAGGCCGGCCACGGTGACGGGCTTGCCGGCCAGAGCGCTCAGCGCCGGGTCGACCTCGCCGCCCAGGAGGCCGGTGACATTGCCCACGAGGTCGAAGGGCAGGGCCGAGGGCAGGGGTGCCACGCCGCGCTCGTGCTCGGTGATCGCCGAGGCGACGCTGGCCTTCAGGTCCAGGTTGAGCCGGTTGTCGCCGCGGATGTGCAGCAGGTCCAGCTCGGCGGTCCCGCTGGCCTGGCCGCCCGCGGTGGCCCCGCCGCCGCCGGCCTCGACCGTGGTCGCCCGGAAGCGGCGGCGCAGCACGATGTTCACCACCCGCTGGTCGGCGGCGTAGCCGTATTTCAGCGCCACCTCCTCGGGCAGGATGTCGACCCGCAGGATCGCCTCGGTGGGGAGGTCGCGGATTTCGTTGAAGCCTGAGATGCGCCGCCCGTTCAGCAGCACCACCGGCGCCTCGCCGCCGCGCCCACGGTCGCTGCGGATCTCCGGCGCCAGCTCGTCCAGCAGCTCGGTCACCGTGCTGACGCCATAGGACTGGATCTCGGCCGGCCCCAGCTGCAGCTCCGGCTTGATGTCGCCCACCACCGCGCCCGGCTGCGGCCGCTCCTTGGCCGCGGTGACCACCAGTTCGCTGACGGTGGTGTCCTCGTCCTCGTCGACGTGCGGCGGCTTGGGCGGCTTCGGCTTCGCCGCGACCTTGGGGGCAGCCGCCTGGCCATAGGCGGGCAGGGCGCTTCCGGCCATGCCCGCGCCGATGAGCGCGCCGACCAGCGCAGACCGCTTCAGAAGTTTGATGCCAACCACCCGCTCGCGACCTTCGCAGCGTCCCTCGAACCGCTTGGTCCTATGCCGCCGCGGCCAAAGCGGGGCGAACTATTGCACCCCCGTGTCGTAAACGGCGCCGCGGAAATCCAGGCAGTCCTCCTTCCCCGCGAACGCGGAAGGCAAGACCGCCTACTTCGGGTCGGGCAGGCCCAGGACGCGCTTGGAGACGATGTTGAGGTTGATCTCCGAGGTGCCGCCCTCGATGGAATTGGCCTTGGAGCGCAGCCAGGATCGCACCGCCCCCAGTTCCTGCTGGGAATAGGCCTCGCCCTCCCAGCCCAGGCCGCCCAGGCCCATCGCCTCGAGCATCAGCTCGTTGCGCTCGTGGGCGATCTTGGCGCCGGCGTACTTCATGATCGCCGCGGTGTTCGACGGCCCGTTCGAGGCCCGCGCATCGTCGGCCGCCCGCTTCATGGTCTGCTGGAAGGCGCGGTTCTCCATCAGGTGGTCGGTGATCCGCCGCCGCAGGTCGGGCTCGTCCAGGCGACCCTGTTCATCCACGCCCAGCCGGTCCTTCGCCGCCTCGGGGATGGTCGGCATGGCTACCGTCTGGCCGATGTTGCCGCCGCCCAGCGAGCCGGCGATCGAGTCGCGCTCGAATTGCATCAGCCGCTTGGCCACCGTCCAGCCGCCGTTCAGCGGCCCGAACAGCTGGTCCTTGGGCACCTTCACGTCGGTGAAGAAGGTCTCGCAGAACGGCGAGGTCCCGTTGATCAGCAGGATCGGCCGGACCTCGATGCCCGGCGCCTTCATGTCGATCAGCAGGAAGCTGATCCCCTCGTGCTTCTTGGCCTTGTTGGTCCGCACGAGGCAGTAGCACCGGTCGGCGTTCTGGGCGCCAGATGTCCAGATCTTCGAACCGTTGACGAGGTAGTGGTCGCCCTTGTCCTCGGCGAAGGTCTGCAGGGAAGCCAGGTCCGAACCCGACCCCGGCTCGGAGTAGCCCTGGCACCACCAGACGTCGCCGTTCACGATTCCCGGGAAGTGCTCCTTCTTCAGCGCCTCGGAGCCATACTCCAGCAGCGTCGGGCCGAAGAACGACACGCCCATCCCGCCGATCGGGTTGCGGGCGCCGACCTTGGCCATTTCCTCGGCCAGCACCTTGGCCTGCTCGCGGGTGAGCCCGCCGCCACCGATCTCCTTGGGCCAGTTGGGCGTGCCCCAGCCCTTGGCCCCCAGCGCCAACCGCCACTGGGTAGCCTCGGCGCTCTCGGGCTTCGCCTGCAGCTTGGCCAGCTGGGCATCGGGCTTGCCGGCCAAGGCTTTCGGGAAATTGGCCTCCAGCCACGCGCGAGCCTCCGCCCGGAAGGTCTCCACCTCAACGCCAAAGTCCGCCATTACAGTCCTCCTCTGGATCCCGGATCGGCCTGCCGGCCGTCCGGGATGACGCTCCGCGTCACTTCGGGTCGGGCAGGCCCAGCACGCGCTTGGCCACCACGTTCAGGTTCACCTCGGACGTGCCGCCCTCGATGGAATTGGCCTTGGTTCGCAGCCAGCCGTGGGTGGCGACGATCTCCGGCGTATCGAAGCCCTCGCCGTCCCAGCCCAGGCCCTGGTGCCCCAGCGCTTCGATCATCAGTTCGGACCGTTCCTTGGCGAATTCGGCCGCCGCGAACTTGATGATCGAGGTGGCCGCCGACGGTCCGTTGCCGGCCCGCGACTCCGCCGCCGAGCGGCCGATGGTCAGGCGCAGGGTCTGGAAGTCCATCTTGTTGCGGGTGATCCGGGCGCGTAGGTCGATGTCCGACAGCGCGCCCATGTCCCCGGCGTACTTCATGGCGATGTTCGCCAGGTCGCCTGACGCGCCGCCCGCCGAGCCGCCCTCGCCGAACCCGGCCGAGATGTTCTGCCGCTCATACTGCAGCAGCCGCTTGGCGATCTCCCACCCGCCGTTCACCCGGCCGACCAGGTTCTCCTTGGGGATCTTCACGTCGGTGAAGAAGGTCTCGCAGAACGGGCTCTCGCCGCTGATCAGCTTGATCGGCCGCGTCTCCACCCCGGGCGTCTGCATGTCGATCAGCACGAAGGAGATGCCCTCGTGCTTCTTCGAGGCGTCGGTCCGCACCAGGCAGAAGCACCAGTCGGCGCGGTCGGCATAGCTGGTCCACACCTTCGAACCGTTGATCAGCCAGTGGTCGCCCTTGTCCTCGCACTTGGTCGCCAGGGCCGCCAGGTCCGACCCGGCGCCGGGTTCGGAGTAGCCCTGGCACCAGCGGATCTCGCCGTTCACGATCCGGCGCAAGTGGGTCTGCTTCTGGGCTTCGGTGGCGTATTCCATCAGCACCGGGCCCAGCATCCAGATGCCGAAGGCCAGCACCCCCGGCCGGTACTGGCCGGCCGCAAGCTCCTGGTTCAGCACCCGGGCCTGGGCCGGCGAGAGGCCCCCGCCGCCGTACTCCTTGGGCCAGGTGGGCGTGGTCCAGCCCTTCTGCGCCATCCGCTTCATCCAGACGGTCTGTGGATCGCCGGAGTTCGCGAAGGCGCGACCGCCCCAGACCGCTTCGGGGTCGGTCTTGGCGTTCGGATCGCGCAGCTCGGCCGGATAGTTGGCCTCCAGCCACGCCCGCACCTCCGTCCGGAAGCCGTCCAGTTCCGTGGCGCCGAAATCAGCCATGGCCATCTCCTGAATACGAACCTTGGCGCCAGCTTAGCGCCCGGCCCCGGCAGGGCCAAGTGAGATGAAACGCTTGTTTGAGCGCGCTGGCCCCGACCTCGGCTATACAGCGCCCCGATGCGCATCCCCCGCGACCTCATGCCCGCCGCGATCGCCGCCGCCCCCTGGACGGGCGCGCTGCTGACGCTGGCGGCCGGCGTCATGCTGCTGGCCTCGGGCGCGACGCCGTCCGAGCCCGAGCGGTTCCTGGCGCTGATGAAGTTCGAGCCGGTGATCCTGATCGAGATCGGCCACTTCGTCTCCAGCGTGCTGGGGCTGGTGCTGGTGATGCTGGCGTTCGGCCTGCGCGCCCGCCTGGACGGAGCCTGGGCGGCGACCATGATCGTGCTGCTGCTGGCTGCGCCGCTCAGCCTGATCAAGGGCTTCATCTGGGAGGAGACCACCCTGCTGGTCGGGCTGGCCGCGCTGCTGGCGCCGTTCCGCGAGGCTTTCCCCCGGGCCGCGCGCCTGACCCGTATGGAGGTCACGCCGGGCTGGCTGTTCTCGGCCGTCTGCCTGGTGGCCGGCGCGGGGCTGCTGGGCCTTTGGTCGTTCGAGCACGCCGACTACGCCGACCGGGCCTGGTGGCGGATGATGGTCGACGCCGACGCCGCCCGCTCGCTGCGCGCCTGGGCCGGCGCGGCCCTGGCCCTGCTGGCCGTGGGCGTCTGGCGGCTGTTCGCCACCGCCGCGACGCCGCCCATCGTCGGCGAGGAAGACCCCGATTATGCGCGGGTCCGCGCCATCCTGGCCAGGGCGGAAATCTCCAAGACCAACTCCAACCTGGCCCTGCTGGGCGACAAGCGGTTCCTGTTCTCGGCCTCGGGCGAGAGTTTTCTGATGTTCGGGGTGCGGGGGCGCAGCTGGATCGCCCTGGGCGCCCCGGTCGGGCGCCGCGACGAGCGGCTGGAGCTGCTGTGGCGGTTCCGCGAGCTGGCCGACGCCCACGCCGCGCGCTGCGGCCTCTATGGCCTGGACGCCGAGGACCTGCCCGACATCGTCGAGCTGGGCTTCTCGATCCAGAAGCTGGGCGAATCGGCCCTGACGCCGCTGGAGACCTTCAGCCTCGAGGGCCGCCGGCGTGGCAACCTGCGCCGCGCCTGGCGCAAGGCGGCGGAGGAGGGGGCGACATTCACCGTCGTCCCGCCGGCCGAGGTGGCGCCGCTGATTCCCGAGCTCAAGGCGGTGTCCGACGCCTGGCTGGAGGGCCATGCGGGCGGGGAGAAGGCCTTCTCGCTGGGCGCCTTTCGGCCCCGCTACGTCGCCGAGTTCCCGGTGGCCGTGGTGCGCTGGCAGGGGCGCATAGTGGCCTTCGCCACCCTCTGGACCATCCCGTCGAAGGAGGCCTTCTCCATCGACCTGATGCGCTACGTCGAGGCGGGCCCGCGCAACATCATGGACTATCTGTTCGTGGAGCTGATGGCCTGGGGCGCGCGGGAAGGCTACGCGGCCTTCGACTTCGGCATGGCCCCGCTCTCGGGCCTGGACGACCGCCCGCTGGCCCCGATGATGTCGCGGGTGGGCCGGCTGCTGTTCGACCGCGGCGAGGAGATCTACAACTTCCAGGGCGTGCGCCGGTACAAAGACAAGTACGACCCGCTCTGGCAGCCGCGCTACGTCGCCGCCGCCCGCAAATGGGCCATCCCCGTCCTCCTGGCCGACGCCAGCCTGCTGGCCTCCGGCGGCATGGCCGGCCTGACGCGCCGACCGAAAAGGGCGGAGGAGCCGGCGGTGGAGGCGGCTTGAGCGGCGCGCGCTCGGCTCCGTAGGCTTGCGGATTTTGAAGGTTGTCTATATTTTGACTGGATTGACGGTCAAAAGAGCGGCGCATGAGATCGGTGGCAAAGAAGTTGGAACCCGTCGCCCGACGGCCGAGGGTGGCCAAGGGCGTCCCGCCGCGCTTTCCGGCCCGGCTGTCGATCGCCAGCCTGATGGATGCGACAGGCGCGGTGCGGGTCGATGAGGTGGCCGACGCCTTCAGCATGACCAAGGCCCAGCTGGCCGAGACGGCCGGGCTGGCGCGAGAGGTGTTCCAGAAAGCCAGCCGGCGTGACGGCCCCAAGGCGCAGAGCCGGGTGCGCGAGATGCTGGAGATCATCAGCCTCGTGCAGGGCTGGGCGGGGGGCCCCGCCCAGGCGATGGCCTGGTACCGCGCCGAGCCGATTCCGGCCTTTGGCGGGCGCACGGCCGAGGCGCTGGTGAAGTCCGGATCCGCCGGCGCGGTGCGCGACTACGTCGATCATCTGGCGACCGGCGGCTACGCTTGAGGTTCACGGGCGAGTGCTTCCGGGCACACGACCCCAACTGGTCCTGGACGCCGCTGTCAGGCGCCGGCGCGGCCCTAAAGGGCCGGCGGTTCAACTGGCCGGGACTTGAGACCCTGTATCTTTCCCTCAGCTTCAACACGGTCTTCCGCGAGGTCTCCGGCGGCTTCGCCCACCGCCTGACGCCCTACGTCCTGTGCAGCTACGACGTCGATTGCGACGATGTCGCCGACCTGCGCACCGAGGCCGGTCGGGCGAACCTCCGCGTTGAACTCGCAAGTCTTGCCTGCGCCTGGGGCAGCGACCTCGCGGTCGGCCGCGAACCGGCGTCGTGGCGGGTCGTCCGCCGGCTGCTCGCGGAGGGTCATGCGGGCGCCCTGGTCCCCAGCTTCGCGAACGGCGCGACGGCTGACGATCAGAACCTGGTGCTCTGGCGCTGGGGGCCGGACTTGCCGCACCGGGTCACGGCCTACGATCCCTCGGGCAAGCTGCCGAAGACCCGGCTGTTCTGAAGCCGGGCGTCCCGCAGCATCACCGCCCCGGTGGGTGGATGCCGTTGGCCTGCAGGCCGGTGAACAGGGTCGCGAGCGCGCCGGCCGCCGCCAGCACCATGATGAACCGCCAGGGAATCAGCCGCGGGCCCTTGAACGGGTTGGGCGGCCGCGCGCCGCGCCAGCCGGCGAAGGCGGCGACCGCCAAGGCGGCGCCGGAGACCGCCAGGGTCGTCGTCAGGTCCATGCCGCAGCCCTAGCCGAAGCCGTTCGCCCCATCCACAGGAACCGGCGCCGCACACCAGATGTAGCGTTTACGTCGCGTTTACACCCCAGGTTTCGGTCGATAGCGTCCCTGACAGCACGGGAGATACGATTCGGATGAGCGCGGGGGCGCCCTGGAGCGTAAAAGGTATCGATCCCAAGGCCCGCGAGGTCGCGAAGGATCTCGCCCGCCGTTCCGGGATGACGCTTGGCGAGTGGCTGAACCGGGTGATCCTGGAGGACGACGTCCCCGAGGAGATCACGCTCGAGGAACAGTTCGCCGAACGCCCGCACCGGATCTCCCAGGGCGCGCCGCACCTGCGCGCGGTGCCGACCCCCACCCCGCCGGACCTGGCCCGCGTGGCCTTCGCCCTGGACCGCCTGACCGACCGCATCGAGGCCTCCGAGACCCGCACCGGCCTGGCCATCCACGGCGTGGAGCATTCGGTCCGCCAGGCCCTGGCCCGCATCGAGACGTCCGAGCGCGAGCAGCACGCCGCGGTGATGCGGCTGGAGGGGACCCTGGCCGAGGCGTCGGCCGAGCAGAACTACATCGGCGAGCGCGTGCGGCGGCTGGAGTCCGAGGCCGGTCCCCGCTCCGCCGAGGCCCTGCGCGCGCTTGAGGGCCGCGTCGCCCGCGTCGAGCCCGAGGCCGTCGTCGACGTCGTGCTCCAGCGCCTGAGCGACCGCCTGGCCCAGGCCGAGGGTCGCACCGGCGCCGCGCTGGAGGACCTGAAGGTCTCGCTCTCCACCCTCGACCAGCGGCTGTGGTCGGTGGAGCGCGGCGCGGGCGAGCAGACCGAGCTGAAGTTCGAGGCCCTGGGCCAGGTGCTCACCCACCGGGTCGAAGCGGTGCGCGCCGAGGTCGCCCAACGGCTGGCCGAGACGGCCGGCGGCGCGGTCGAGAGCCGCCTGGCCGAGATGGCCGAGCACATCCGCCATGCCGAGGCCCGCTCGACCCGGGCCGTGGAGGAGATCGGCCGCCAGGTGCTGGCCATGGCCGAGGTCGTGGGCAGGAAGCTCTCCGACGCCGACCAGCGCAGCGCCGACGCCATCGACCAGGTTGGGACCGAGGTCGCCCGGATCGCCGGCGCTGTCGAGCTGCGCCTGGCCCGCGGCGAACACGCCCAGGCCGCGGCCTTCGAACGGCTGACCGCCGAACTGACCCGCGCCACCGAGGGCCTGACCGAGCGCCTCACCGTGTCCGAACAGCGCGCCGCCGAGGCCATCGAGGGGGTCGGCGCGCAGGTGGCCCGGGTCACCGAGCGCATCGAGGCCCGCCACGAACGCGCCGACCTGAGCGACGAGGCCCGCCTGAGCGACGAGGCCCGCCTCGGCCCACCGCCCGAGCCGGAGCCCGAACCCGGCGTCACGCCGTTCGGACCCGAGCTGTACTCCCGGGCCGAACCTGAACCTGGAGCCGAAGCTGAATCCGAACCTGGGACCGAGGCCGAGCCGGAGGCCGAGGCGGGCCCGATGCCGGAGACCATCACCGCGCCCTGGCGCCGCCTCGAGCTTGACGTACCGCAGCCGGGGGTCCCCGGGACCTTCGCCCCTATCGCCGAGGCTGACGATGACATCTTCGCGCCCGACCCCAAGGACCCGCCGCCGCTGGGCCCGCAGCTGTCGACGCGCGAGGTGATAGACAAGGCCCGCGCCGCCGCCCGCGCCGCCCGCGGCCCCGAGGTCTCGCCGATGCCGGAGATGAGCGCCAAGGTCGACGCCCGGGCCGCCTCCGGACGCCTGTTCCAGGGCTTTGGCATCCGTGCGCGCCGCCAGAACACCGCGTTGCAGACCGCCCTGATGGTGGCTGGCGGCGCGGCCTTCCTCAGCGTCGGCGCCGCGGGCCTGACCCTGATGCAGGGCTCCGGCCGGTTGCACACGGCCGACGACGTCGCGGTGTTCGGACCCCACCCGCGGGCCGCCATGGCGCTCGCGCCGACCGCCGTGGCCGCGCCCGACCCGGTCGCGGCGCTGACGCCGCCGGCCTTCAGCCAGGTCCGCGCCGACGTCGAGGCCGGCGTCCCCGGCGCGGTCGACAAGCTGCGTGCCCTGGCGGCCAGCGGCCAGGCCCAGGCCCAGCTCTACCTGGGCCAGCTCTACGACGCCGGCGAGGCCGGCCTGCCGAAGACCCCGCAGGAGGCCCGGCGCCTCACCGCCCTGGCCGCCGAGAGCGGCGACGCGGCGGCGATGCACAACCTCGGCGTCTACGTCTTCCGCGGCGAGGGCGGACCGCCCGACCCGGCCGCCGCCGCGAAGTGGTTCCAGAAGGCCGCCGAGGCCGGGGTGGTGGAAAGCCAGTACAACCTGGGCCTCCTCTACCAGTCGGGCAGCGGGGTCGGTCGCGACCTCGGCCAGGCCCGCCACTGGTTCAAGCTGGCCGCCGCGCACGGCGACGCCGAGGCCCGGCGCGCCCTCACCGATCTGGCCCGCGGCGCCCAACCCGCCGCGGCGACGAAGCGCGCCACGGTCGCCCGCGCCGCGCCCGCGCGCGCCGCCGCCCCGCACCCCGCCCCGGCGCGCAGCGCCAGCGCCGCCTCGCCGAACGTGAAACAGGCCCAGGTGATCCTGGCCCGCCTCGGCTACTACGAAGGCCCCGCCGACGGCCAGGCCAACGAGGCCTACAAGGTCGCCCTGTTCCGCTACCAAAAGGACCAGCGCCAGACCGCCGCCGGCCCGCGCCCCTACGTCGCCGAACGGTGAAGCTGGGGCTCGCACCCCAAACCCGCTCATCCCGGCGAAGGCCGGGACCCAGATGGATTGGCTCAGAGGTGGGTTCGAGGGACCCGGCGGTCATCCGAGCCAACCCGGCGCCCATCGATCTGGATCCCGGCCTTCGCCGGGATAAGCGGTTAGGTCTGGACCCAGCGCCGGCTCGGGCCTAGGCGCGGACGGTGGACATCTACCTCCCTATCGCCGAGGTCGCGGTCAACGCCCCGCTCATCGTGGCGCTGGGGGCCCTGGTGGGCTTCATCTCCGGCCTGTTCGGGATCGGCGGCGGGTTCCTGATGACGCCCTTGCTGGTGGTGTTCGGCATTCCGGCGCCGGTGGCGGTGGCCAGCATGGCCAACCATGTGGCCGGCTCGTCGATGTCCAGCGTCATCGCCTATGGCCGCCGCCGCGCGGTGGACTTCCGGATGGGCGGGGTGCTGGCGGCTGGCGGCGTCGTGGGCGCCGTCGCAGGCGTCGAGTTGTTCCGGCTGCTGCGGCTGCTGGGCCAGGCTGACCTGGTGGTGTCGCTATCCTACCTGCTGTTCCTCAGCGTGATCGGCGGGCTGATGCTGACCGAGAGCGTGGGCGCCATCCTGCGCCGCCGCCGGGGCCAGCCGCCGCCGCCGCGCCGCGACCGCCGCCCGGTCTGGCTCTACGGCCTGCCGCTGAAAATGCGCTTCCCCCGCTCGCGGCTGTACATCAGCGTGATCCCGCCGCTGGTGCTGGGCGCCTTCGTGGGCGTGCTGTCGGCGATCATGGGGGTGGGCGGCGGCTTCGTCCTGGTGCCGGCCATGGTCTACATCCTGCGCATGCCGGCCGGCATGGTGGTGGGCACCAGCCTGATGCAGATCATCATCACCACGGCGCTGACCGGGGTGCTGCAGGCCGGCCGGAACCAGACGGTCGACATCGTCCTGGCCAGCCTGCTGCTGGTCGGCGGCGTGGTCGGCGCGCAGCTCGGCGCGCGGGCCTCGTCGCGGTTCCGGGCGGAGGAGCTGCGCGCCATCCTGGCCTTCATCGTCCTGCTGGTCGGGCTGCGCATGGGACTCGGCCTGTTCCTGACGCCCGACGAGCCCTTCATCCTGATGTCGGGGACGGGCTGATGGCGGCCCTTCCGCCACCCGGCCTGCCGGCCGCCCCGCAACCCGTGGCGGAGGCCTCGCAGCCGGTCATCTCGGCGGCCCTGACCAACGCCAAGGTGCTGGTGAAGTCCGACTTCCGCGGCGCCCGCATCGTCCTCTACGGCGCCGTCTTCGACCCCGCCGCGCGGCCCAGCGACGTCGTGGTCCTGGTGCGCGGGCCCGAGCAGCCGATCCGCATCACCCGCAAGCAGAAGGCGCTCGGCCTCTGGCTCAACAGCCGCCCGGTGGTGTTCCGAGGCGCGCCGGGCTTCTACCGCGCCGCCTCCAACCGCCCGCTGGACGACATCGCCCACTTCGGCGAGTTGCGCCGGCTGGGCGCCGGGCTCGACCACCTGGGTATCAACGCCCCCGCCGAGGAGCGGACCGAGACCCGCTACGGCGTCCGCGACGTGGTGGTCTCCAGCCTGGGCGCCGACTACTACCAATGGCGCAACGCCGTCGTGCGCCTGAAGGAGAAGGCCCGCCTGTACGACGAGGACGACCACGGCGTCAGCTTCGTCGACAGGGGCCTGTTCCGCGCCGAGATCGCCCTGCCGGCCCAGGCGCCCACCGGGGTCTATCGCGCCGACATCCTGCTCTTCCAGCAGGGCCGGCTGGTCTCGGCCCGGGCCCGCACGCTCACGGTCGAGAAGGTCGGCCTCGAACGGGCTCTTTACCTATGGGCGCATGAGAGGCCATGGTCCTACGGATTGGCTTCCATGGCGTTCGCCCTGGCGGCCGGTTGGGCGGCCTCGGCGGCATTCCGGAGAGATTGATTGCTCATGGATGACGTACGACCCGCCGCCAAGGCGGAGTCCATTCCTGCCGCGCTGTGGGGGATCGCGCTCCTGGCGCTGTCGCCGTTCCCGGTCTCGACCTACCTCTATTGCTATGGCCCGGCGTCCGGGATGGGGTCGGCGCTGAACGCGCTGATGCTTTGGTCGGCGGTGGTGCTGTCGTTCCTGGGTGGCGTCCGCTGGGGCCTGGAGACCCGCGAGGCGCAGCCGCGGGCGCTGCGCCAGGCCTTCTCCGCCCTCTGCGCGGTGGCGGCCTGGGTGATGATCCTGGCCCGCGGCCGCCTGCCCGAGACCTGGGTGATCGGCGGCTTCATCGTCGCCTTCCTGATCCAGTGGCTGTTCGACCACCAGACCCCCGACACGCCGTCGCGCTATCCCATGCTCTCCACCGCCGTCACCACCGCCGGCTGCGTGTCCCTCGCCTGGGCGCTGGAAAAAGCGATGAACGCCTAGAGCCTTTCCGGTTCAAATGGAATCATTTGAAGCGGACAAAAAGGCTCTAAATCAAAAGCTTAGAGCACGACGGGCGCTTGAACCGGTATCCACTTCAAGCTGTCGTGCTCTAGGCCCGCTGCCCGCCGCCCTCTGCGAAAAATCTGCGGTATCCTACCCGTCCGGGTAGCGCGCCAAGGGTCAGGCCAGGTGATCCTCAAGGTCGACGCGGACCTGAGGACGGCGACCATGAAGATGATGTTCTACATTGCGGTAGGGGCCTTGATGGTGGCCGCCGCCCCGGCTTCGGCGGCGCGGGTCCACTACCACTTCGCGGGAACCATCGATGCGGTCCTGAACCCGGCGTCGGCGCTGGGCGTGATGGTCGGCGACGCGGCGGTGGTCGATGTGTTCGCCGATCCGGCGGCGCGCGTCGACGTCACCGCCGCCGCCAACGCCGCGTTCGGCGCCCACTACACCCGGCTTGAGGCCGCTTCCCTGGATCACCCCGGCGACAGCCTGCAGTTTTTCGTCCACCTCGACGGCGGTGACCTGATCCAGCTCTATGGGTCGGACCAGCTCGGCTCGCCGGACCCGCTGCTGCACATCCCGGCGCCCTACGTGCTGTTCAACAGCGGGCGATTCTTCGGCGTCGGCTTTGCCGGGGCCAACGCGCTCGGCGAAGCGATCTTCACCGCGGGCGCGTCGCCGCAACGCTTCGACTTTGTCGGCGGCGATATCCGCGCGCCGGGCCCGTCGTTCGGCGGCCACTTCGACTACAGCAACACGCCCGGGGTTCCCGAACCGGCCAGCTGGGCGCTGCTGATCCTGGGCTTCGGGCTGATCGGCGCGGCGATGCGGCGGCGCCCTGTCGCCGTCGTGGCTTGAGGAGACGCTGTGATGAAACTCGCCGTCCTGCCCCTTGTCGCCGCGCCCTTCGCGGCTGCGCTGCTGGCCGCCGCGCCCGCCAACGCCATCCTGTGCAACCTATTCACCGAGTTCGGCGACCCCGCGGCGCATTTCAGCTGGGGCGGCTATCTCGATGGCGCGTTCACGCCGTTCACCGACGCCAGCGGTTGCGTGATCGCCGGGACGTCGTGCCTGCACGCGGATAGCGAACCCCCGCTCGGCGTCTACAAGACCCTCGGCGGGGCGTTCAAGGCCGGAACCGTGCTGGTCCCCGCCGGCGCGCTGATCTTCCATCCCGGCCCGCTGTCGCGCGCCGCGGTGCTGTTCACGGCCCCGCAGGCCGGACGCTACACCTTCACCGGCAGCGCCTTCGTTGCCGACACCGACCCCAGCGGCACGTTCATCATCGGGCTGCTGCACCCCGGCGGGGCGAACTTCACCGAGTTCAACCTTGGCAAGCTGGACGCGCTGGACCCGGCGCTCGGCTTCAACCTGACCGCCACGCTCAAGAAGGGCGACAGCTACGGCTTGGCCGTCGACAACGCCGGCAGCTATTTCAACGATTCAACCGGGTTGAAACTGCTTGTCAGCCATGCCCCGGAACCGGCGGGCTGGGCGCTGCTGATCGCCGGATTCGGGCTGACCGGCGCGGCGATCCGACGGCGGGCGGCGCTGTCGACCCTCTGACCCTTCGTCGCTCGTGTGATCGAATCCGCTGTTCCCCCAGCCGCTCAATCGCAGTATCTTAGCAGTGTAAACATTGCGGGAGGCGAGGATGGCGGACGGCGGGACAGCGCTGGTGACCGGTGGGTCGGGCTATATCGGCGGCTGGTGCGTGGTGGGGCTGCTGCAGCAGGGCTACGTCGTGCGCGCCACGGTGCGCGACCTCGCCAAGGAGGCCGACGCGCGGGCCTCTATCGCCGGCGTCGTGGACCCCGGCAACCGCCTCAGCTTCCACGCCGTGACCCTCACCGCCGACGCCGGCTGGGACGCAGCGGCTGAGGGTTGCGACTATGTCCTGCACGTCGCCTCGCCGCTGGGCGTCGCCGAGCCCAAGGACCCCGACGTGCTGATCCGGCCGGCCCGCGAAGGCGCGCGGCGTGCCGTCGCCGCGGCGATCAAGGCTGGGGTCAAGCGGGTGGTCCTGACCTCCTCGGTGGCGGCCACCAGCAAGGGCTCCGGCGGCGGCGACTGGACCGCCGACGAGACCACCTGGACCGACCCCGACGCGCGCGGGGTCAGCGCCTATGCCCGCTCCAAGACCCTGGCCGAGCGCGCCGCCTGGGAGCTGATCGCCGAGCACGGCGGGGCCACGACGCTCGCCACCGTCAACCCCGCCCTGGTCCTGGGCCCGGTGCGCAGCGGCGACTTCTCCGACAGCGTCCAGGTGGTCGAGCGCCTGCTGACCGGCCGGGTCCCCGGCCTGCCGCGGCTGGGCTTCAACGTCGTCGACGTGCGCGACGTGGCCGACCTGCACATCCGCGCCATGACCGCGCCGGAAGCCGCCGGCCAGCGCTTCATCGCCGCCGCCCACCACGCCTGGATGGCCGACATCGCCGCGATCCTGCGCGCCCGCCTGGGCGAGGCGGCCGCCAAGGTCCCGACCCGCAAGGTGCCCGACCTCCTACTGCGGCTGGTCGGCCTGTTCGACAAGGACCTGGCCTCGGTCGCCCCCAGCTTGGGGCACAAGCACGACTTCAGCTCGCAGAAGGCCCAGGACCTGCTGGGCTGGCGCCCGCGCGCGCTGGAGGACACCATCGTCGACTGCGCGACGAGCCTGATCGCGACAGGCTCGGTCTGAGGCGTCCCTCGTGCCTTCCCCGCTGCGCGTGGGAGGCAAGGGCGGACGGTCCATGGCGCGGCGCAGCTTGACCTTACGTGGGGCCTATGATCACGGTTTCGTGATCGTAGGAATTCCCGCATGAAAATCCTGGTTCTCATTGCGTTGGCCGCCGCCATGGCCCTCGCCGGTTGCCAGAAGCCAGTTCAGAACCCGCTGACCCGTCCGAGCTTCAGCGGTCAGCGAGGCCGGTTCGTCGGCGTGGGCATCTACACGCCGGGTCGGATGTGGCGGCAGATGGCGCCATCCTCGGCGAAGGACACCGCCGCGGTCTCCGTGAGCCCACCCGGCGCTGTTCTTGAGGACGACGAACAGGTGATCGTCGTGATCGACAGCGCGTCTGGCGAGCTGCGTCAGTGCGGCAATCTCAGCGGCCGTTGCATCTCGATGAATCCGTGGTCGAGGCCGATTGCCGCCGCCCTTCTGGTCCCGGTCCCGCTGCTCAGGCACGCGCAGGACCTGGACGAAGAAGCCGCAGCGAAAAGCCGGGCGGAGGACGCAGAGCTCAAGTCGAAACTCAAACTGCGATAGAGCCTTTCCGGTTCAAATAGAATCATTTGAACCGGACAAAAAGGCTCTAAATCAAAAGCTTAGAGCACGACGGGCGCTTGAACCGGTATCCACTTCAAGCTGTCGTGCTCTAGCCGCCCCACCCTAAAAGAACACACTCGCCCCCACCACGATGCCGCCGCGGCCGGGCGAGGGGTGCGGGTGCGGGGTGGCGTAGGCAGCGATCCAGGCCAGGCGCAGTTCGCCGTGGTCGAAGCCGCGGACGGCGGCCAGCATCAGGTCGTAGCGGTGGCGGACCGGGACCTCGGCGGTCGGGCCGTCCAGCCGCTTCAGCAGGCCGACGTGGGCCACCAGCCGCCAGTTCTCGGCCGGTCGATAGACGCCGCTGAGGTCCGCGTAGAGCGTGTCCACGCCGCTGTGGAGGTAGTTGGGCGAATAGCTGACCCGCAGGCTCAGGTCGTTCCGCGCCACCCCGGCATAGACCTCGTTGTAGCGGACCGGATAGCGCTGGTTCACCTGGATCTTCACGTTGGTGTTGCTGGCCCCGACGTCCCACGACAGTCCGTCGGCGTGGTGTTTCGCGATCCCGATGTACTCGATGTCGCCCAGCCGCTTGACGTCTCCGCCGCCTGTGTCGGCGACGATCACCGAGCCCCCGGCGTAGGCGCCGCTGGGATGGTCGTAAGCCGCGCCCAGGCTGAGCGCCGGCCGCCGCTCGGTGAGCGACACCCCGCGCAGCCGGTAGTCAGAGGTGAGCGCCAGGCTGCCGCTCAGCTGGGCCTGGGCTGGCGGCGCCAGGCCAAGCGCCGCCAGCCCGCACAGCAACCCCAGGCCTGGAGCGAGGCGGCGGCTCACCTTAGGGGCGCGGAATCGCCGAATAGGCCACGGGCTGGGCGCCGCCGCAGGGGCCGGCGGCCCCTAGCAGGGACGCGCAGGCATCGATCCCACCGCCGACCCGGGCGACCACCAGGGTCAGGGGCGAACCGCCGCGCCGGTCGTGCTCGCGCAGCAGGGCGAACAGGCCGCTGACATGGGCGGCGGAATAGGAGCTGCCGCTGACCAGGCCCCATGTTCCGCCCGGCTGGGTGGTCGGCACGTCGCGGCCGGGCGCGATGAAGGCGCCGGGGCTGGGGCCGCCGCTGCCGCTGGCCACCGCGACCACGCCGGGATGCGAGGCCGGGAAGCCGCCCCGCGCCAGGCCGGGGTCGACGGCGCCCACCACCACGATTCCCCGCGCCAGGGCCACGTCGATCAGCCGGCCCAGCAGCAGGTCGGGCGGTCCCGCCAGGCTGAGGTTGATCACCTGGGCGCTGTGCTCGATGGCGAAGCTGACCGCCCGCGCCAGGCTGAGGGTGTTGCAGAGGGTGGCCTGGGCGTCCTGCTGCCAGCAGGCGCGCAGCGCCAGCAGCCGCGCGCCCGGGGCCACGCCGACGATGCCGATCCGGTTGTCGGCCACCGCGGCGATGATCCCGGCGACGCCGGTGCCGTGCAGTTCAGGGTTGTCGGGCCGGCCCTCGACGAAGTTCTGGCTGGCCAGGACCTGGCCGGCCAGGTCGGGGTGATGGATGTCGACGGCGCTGTCGACCACCGCCACCCGCACGTTCCGGCCGGTGGCGTAGCGGTGCAGGGTGTCCAGCCGCCATTCGCGGGCCGCCGGCTGGGCGCGGTACAGCGGGTCGTTGGGCGGGGCGCCGGCAGTCAGGGCCGGGGCGGGGGCCTGGGCGTGAGCCTCGGCGCGATAGACATGCATCGGCTCGGACCAGGCCACGGCGCGGTCCTGCGACAACTGCGCCGCCACCGCCTCGGTCGACTGGCCGGCCGGCACGCTCAGCACGAAGCAGTCCAGCCCCACCACCGGCATCGGCCAGCTGGTCGACAGCGTCAGGCCGTGCGCGTGGGCCAGGCGCAGCGCGATCCGCCTCCGCGCCGCCTGGGCCGCGCCCGGGCCATAGCCGCCGCCATAGGTCGCGTCCGGGCGGTTGTGGTCCGCCGGCAGCCGCAGCAGCACCAGCACCTGGCGGTCGGATGGCTCCGGGCGCGCGGTCTCGGCCTGGGCCAGGCCGACCGCCGCCATCCAGGCCAGCAGGCCGCACAGCAGGTATCGGCGCAGCCAGGCCATCAGGGCGCCGCCCCGCTGTCGACCGGCTGGGCCAGCACGATGTCGGATCGCGCGCGCAGCGTCGTCAGCGCCTGGGTCCGTCCGGCGGGGGCGACGCGCAGCACATAGGCGTCGGCCGCGGTCGGTCCGCCGACCAGTTGCGCGCCGACGGCCCGCAGGCTGGCGCGCATCTGCGCCTCGGTCGTGTCGGGACGGAAGATCACCACCACGTTGCCGGCCTCGCTCACGGGCGCCGCGCCCAGGGCATGATAGCCCGCTGCGGGCGCGCCGGGCAGGCGCATCGACGACAGCGCCACCGCCCCCGCCGCCAGCGCCATGGTCGCGGCGATGCCCCAGCCCAGCCACGCGCTCCGCGCCGAAGCGCGCGCCGGGCGCGCGGCCTCGAGCGCCGGCTGGTCGGCCTCCAGCCGAAGGCGCATCCGCGACCAGCCCTCTTCGACGTCCACCGGCAGCCGCGCCACCTCGGCCTCCAGCCGGCGCTGGAAGCGCACCTCGGCCTGGCATTCCGCACAGCCGGCGACATGGACATCGAGGCTGGCCTGTTCGACCGCATCCAGCTGCCCGGTCACGAACCAGGGCAACAGCTCGCGCAGCGCCTGATGCTCGTCGTTACGGATATGAATGACGCCGTCCCCCATCACCACCAATCCGGGCCGATCTGGTCGGCCACCATGCCCTTCAGATGCCGCCGGGCATGGTGCATCCGCGTCTTCACCGTACCCACCGGGCAGTCGAGGATCTCGGCGATCTCGCGATAGCCGGCCTCGTGGAAATAGGTCAGGTCCACCACCGCGCGGTGCTCCGGCGACAGCTGGCCCATGGCGGTCGCCAGGATCTCCTGCAGCTGCCGCCGGCCCAGGTCCTGCTCCGGGGTCGCGTCCGGGCTGGCCCGGAACCCGGCCTGCGGATCCTCCACCGGCTCGTCGTGCCGCGACCGGGCCTTCAGCGCGGTCCGATAGGCGATGGCGAAGATCCAGGTCGAGACCTTGCTGGTCCCATTGAAGGCTTCCGGCCGCCGCCACACCACCATCAGGGTGTCGTTCAGCGCCTCCTCGACCAGGTGTGGCCGGCGCAGGATGTTGATCAGGAACCGGCTGAGGCGCGGGTGGTAGATGCGGTAGAGCTGCTCGAAGGCCCGCAGGTCGCGGCCCACGATCCGGGCGATCAGGCGTGTCTCATCGAGCGCCAGCGGTTGCACCACTGCGCTGCGCCGTTCGCCGATGTCACCGCCCCTTCGGAGCATGGGCCTCCCTTGCGTCTCAGCGTTTATGCCCCCCGGCGGCGGAAAGGTTCAAAGCACAACTTAAGCACCCGCCGCGCCAACCCCCGATTGAACCTTTTCCGAAGCGTCCGGCATTGACGTGAAGCGGCGCCGGGACCGGTGCGGGCTGTCTGGAACAATCTGAGGAGCACTGAAAATGCGGAAACTCCTGCTGGTCGCCGGCGCCATTCTCACCTTGGGCGCCGGGGCGGCCCACGCCAACACCGTGACCGATCCGACGGGCGACTTCCTGGCCAGCTTCGCTGGTCCCGACGATCCGGACCTCGACGTCACCAGTTTCACGGTCAACTATGACTTCGGGACCTCGACCTTCATGGTGGGCGCGACCTTCGCCGGCGCGATCAACGCGGCCAAGCCCGGGCTTTATGTGGTCGGCGTCGACACCGGCACCGGCCCGATCAGGCCGTTCGGCGGTATCGGCGAGCCCAATGTGATCTTCAACCAGGCGCTGGTGATCCAGAAGACCGGGGTGGGCGTGGTCAGCGGCCATCCGTTCACCGCGACCATCACGGGCGACAGCTTCACCGCCCTGATCCCGCTCTCCTTCCTGCCGTCCACCGGCTTCAAGCCGCAGCACTACGGCTTCAACCTGTGGCCGCGCACCGGCCTGGGCAACAGCGCCCAGATCGCCGATTTCTCGCCGCAGAACGCACTGCTCTCGCCGACGCCCGAGCCCGCCGCCTGGGCCCTCATGCTCGCCGGCTTCGGTCTGGCGGGCGCCAGCCTTCGCCGGCGTCGCGCCCTGGAGGCCGCCGCCGCCGACGCCTAGCGGGACCCCCCCGCCGTCCGATTGCGTCTCGCAGAGCCGGCTAACCCTCCCGTCTCGACGAGGGCCGGACGGCGGTCCCGCCGGGGCCGTGTCCCGCCAAAGCCAGGCCCAGGGGTCCCGTCCCCCCAGCCCGGGCCTGGCGGCGGGGCGCGGCCCCCACCGCGCTGTTCCACCGGCAACGCGGTCTGATCCTGTTCGGCGTCGGCGCCTACGATGCGTGCAGGACCGTCGCGGCATCCGGACCCGGCTTCGGACTCGTAGCCACCTCAGTGCGCGGCGTTAGCCTGCGGGCGAGGACAAAGGGCAGGGGGTGGTGGTGCGAGGGGCGAAGCTCGTTCTGGCGGTCTGGCTGGGCGTGGCCGCGCCCGCCGTGGCGGCCCCGAACTTCTCCGGCCTCTGGAGCAACAATTCCCTGACCCAACTGGAACGCCCGGACGACTTCAAGACCCTGGTGGTCACCGAGGCCGACGCCCTGACCTACGAGAAGAAGCACCTGGGCAAGCCGCCCGAGATCCCCAACGACACGATTGGCGGCGCTGACTCCGAATGGTGGGACACCGACATCGGCCTGATGCGCATCCGTGGCCAGATCCGCAGCTCCGAGCTCGTGTCCCCCGCCGACGGCCAGCTGCCCTTCACGGCAAAGGCCACCGCGTCACAGAAGGCCCGGTCCAAGCGCCGCAAGGTCGATTTCGACAATCCGGAGTCGCGCGACCGGAGCGAGCGCTGCCTCGCCACCGACGCTGCGGGCCCGCCCATGCTCAACGGCGGCTACAACGACAACTATCAGTTCGTGCAGACCCCGGGCCAGCTCGCGATGCTGGCCGAGCACATGGCCGCCCTGCGCATCGTCCGCCTGGCGCCGGACGCGCGGCACCCGCCGCCGTCCCTGCGCTTTGCCATGGGCGACTCCATTGGCCGCTGGGACGGCGATGTCCTGGTGATCGAGACCACCAACTTCATCGCCACCGATATCGGCTATGAGGCAGGCCCCGCGGACGACATGCGGGTCGTCGAGCGCCTCTCCCGCACCTCGCCCACCGAGCTGCACTATGAGTTCTGGGTCCACGCGCCGGCCGAGTTCACCCAGCCCTGGCAGGGCGAACTGACCTTCCACGCTACCAAAGGCCCGCTCTACGAATTCGCCTGCCACGAAGGCAACTACGCCCTGCCCAGCACATTGTCGGCCGGCCGTCAGGCCGAGGCCCGCGCCCGCGCGGCGTTCGCGAAGGTCTCGGCCGGGACGTCGGGGCTGCGGGGCCCGCTCAATCCCCGGCCAGCTGTCGCCAGCCCACCGCCCGCACCCGCGTGGTCCCCAGCGCGCCGGCCAGAGGGGGCCGCACGAACATCCCCGCGAACGCCGCGTCCAGCACGTTGAGGCCGCCGGCATAGGCGCCGAAGGCCGGCAGGATCGCCCGCTCGCCGTCGGTGATGAAACACCGTCGCCGCACGGTGCCGCGGGGCGCGCGGACCTTGGCGGCCGGGTGCAGGTGGCCGGCCACCTCGCCGGGCTGGGCGCCGGGCTGCGGCTCGTGGCGGAAAGTCAGGCCGGCCAGGGCGATCTGGTCCACCGCCTCGCCGGGCAGCGCCCGCGGCCCGTCGGCGTCGTGGTTGCCGATCACCCACACCAGCCTGCGGCCCACCGCCAGGGCCCGAAGCCGATCCGCATCGTCCGCCGCCAGCCGCCCCTCGCTCTTCCGGTCATGGAAGGTGTCGCCCAGCAGGATCACCATGGCCGGCGCCAGCGCGGCGACCTCCGCCTCCAGTCGCCGCAGGGTCTCGCGGGTGTCGTAGGGCGGCAGCATCTGGCCGCGCGCGGCGTAGCTCGACCCCTTCTCCAGGTGCAGGTCCGCCACCACGAGGCAGCCCTCGGCCTCCAGCCATAGCGCGCCCGAGCAGCGCATGGTCACCTCGGCGTCGCGAACCCGCAGCCGCAGTCCGCCGCACGGGCTGGCCGCGAACGCGTAGGTGTGGGGCAGGGGAGCAAGCGCGTTCACCGGGTAGCCTCTGCGATCAGGTCGTCTTCCGCCTCCGCCAGGATGCGGTCGCCGGCGGCGCCGGGCGAGCGTTCCTTGCCGATCTCCAGCAGGATCGGCACCGAAAACGGCGACAGGTGGTCCAGGGCGGAATGCCGGATGCGTCCGCGAATCCGCGCCAGCATGTCGCCCAGCCGCGCCACGTCGATGAGGCCGGTCGCCGCATCGGCCCGCGCGCACTGCAGCAGGATGTGGTCCGGCTGGTGACGGCGCAGGACGTCATAGATCAGGTCGGTGGAAAAGGTGATCTGCCGGCCGGTCTTCTGTTCGGCGCCCGGGAAGCGCTTCTCGATCAGGCCGGAGATGATCGCGCAGCCCTTGAAGGCCCGCTTCATCATGAAGCTCTCCGACAGCCAGGCCTCCAGGTCGTCGCCCAGCATGTCCTGCGAGAACAGCTCGCCGAAATCGATCGCGTCCATCGGCTCCAGAGACCAGATCGCCATCGCATAGTCGTTGCAGACAAAGCCCAGCGGCCCCACCCCCAGCCGCTCCAGCCGTCTCGTGAGGAGCATGGCGAGGGTCGTATGCGCCAGCCGCCCCTCGAACGGATAGCAGACCATGAAATGCCGCTGCCCCTTCGGGAAGGTCTCCAGCAACATCTCGTCCTCGGCCACGATCAGCGACCGGTCCCGCTGCAGTTCCAGCCACTCGCGCACGTCGGCCGGCAGCACGCTCCAGTGGTCCTGGTCGAACATCAGCTGGCGCACCCGCTTGGCCAGGTAGGTGGAGAGCGCGAACTTCGACGATCCCCACGACGGCATCTTGGGGTCCTTGTGGGCGGCGGGGGTGACCAGCACGTCCAGGTTGGTGATCCCCACCAGCGCCCAGATCTGGCCGGCGAAGATGAAGGTGTCGCCGGGGTCGAGCATCTCCAGCATGCCCTCCTCGATCTCGCCGATCTTGCGGCCCCCTCTCCCGCCGCGCATGGCGATGCGCACCGACAGCATGGCCGGGGAGACGATCGCACCGACGTTCAACCGATGCCTCTGCGCCACGTTCAGGTCCCGCACCTTCCAGCGTCCATCGGGTAACTGGACGATGCGTCGGAAGCGGTCGTAGGTCTTCAGCGCATAGCCGCCGGTGGAGACGAAATCGACCACCGCCTCGAAGTCCTCCCAGGTCAGGTCGCGGTAGGGCCCGGCCGAGCGCACCTCGTCGTAGAGCGCCAGCAGGTCGAACGGCTCGGAACAGGCGCAGCCCATCACGTGCTGGGCCAGCACGTCCAGCGCCCCCACCCTTGGCGGGTCGCCGTCGAGCTTGTTTTCCGCGATGGCTTCGCGGGCCGCCTGGCACTCCAGCATCTCGAAGCGGTTGGCCGGGACAAACAGCGCGCGGGACGGCTCGTCCAGCCGATGGTTGGCGCGGCCGATCCGCTGCACCATCCGCGACGCGCCCTTGGGGCTCGCCAGCTGGATCACCAGGTCCACGTCGCCCCAGTCGATGCCCAGGTCCAGGGTGGAGGTGCAGACCACGGCGCGCAGTTCGCCCCGCGCCATCGCCGCCTCCACCTTGCGCCGCTGCTCGGCGGCGAGACTGCCGTGGTGCAGGGCGATCGGCAGGTCGTCGTCGTTCAGCTTCCACAACTCCTGGAACGCGAACTCGGCCTGGAAGCGGGTATTGACGAACACCAGCGCGATGCGGCTGCGCCGGATGACGTCGTAGACCTCCTGCATGGCGTGCTGGGCGGTGTGTCCCGCCCAGGGGACCTTTCCCTCCGAGAGCAGGACGTCGACGATCGGCTGCGCGCCGGGCGGCCCGCGGACCAGGTCGATAGAGGCGGGGCCGTGCGCGCTGGGACCGCCCACGACGTCGACATTCCGATGCGACGCCATCCAGTTCTTGATCACCAGCGGATCGTCCACGGTCGCCGACAGCCCCACCCGCCGCATCCGCGGCGCCAGCACCTGCAGCCGCGCCAGGTCCAGGGCCAGCAGGTCGCCCCGCTTGGACGCATGCAGCGTGTGGATCTCGTCCAGGATCACGCAGGACAAGTCCTCGAAATAGAGCCTAGCCCCCTCCCACGCGCACAGCAGGGCCAGCTGTTCCGGCGTGGTCAGCAGGATGTCGGGCGGCTTCACCCGCTGGCGCTGGCGGCGCGCCAAGCCGGTGTCGCCGGTGCGGCTCTCGGCCACCACGTTCAGCCCGATCTCGGCGATCGGGGCGCCCAGGTTGCGCTCCACATCCACCGCCAGCGCCTTCAGCGGCGAGATGTAGAGGGTATGCAGGCCCCGCGGCGCATTGGCCGGCGGCCGCTCGCTGAGCTCGATCAGACTGGGCAGGAAGCCGGCCAGGGTCTTGCCGCCGCCGGTCGGCGCGATCAGCAGGGCGTCGCGGCCGGCGCGACCCTTCGCCACCATCTCCAGCTGGTGCGCGCGCGGCGCCCAGCCCCGGCCCTCGAACCAGGCCTGGAACCGGGCGGGCAGCACATCGGGGGCGGGACCTGAGGCGTCGGCCATCGTGCGCCTATAACACGTTCTCGTTCCGTTTCACTGGCGCTATGGCGGGATTCAGGATGAGAAGGACGGCGATGCGTTTCAGTCTCGCCATACTCGCCATCTGTGCGCTGGCCGCGTGCTCCCCGCCGTCGACCGGCCAGGGCGCCGCGGCCCATCCCACCCATGACCAGGCCGGGTTCCCGCTGCCCGACCGGCCGGTGGCCAGTATAGTCTCGCCGATCTGGTCCTCGGGCCCCGACCGCGACGCGGCCGACGAGTCCGGCCAGCTGGTCCGCGGCCTGGGCATCCGGTCCGGCATGGTGGTGGCCGATATCGGCGCCGGCTCCGGCTACCACACCCTGCGCCTGTCGCCGGTGGTGGGGCCGCGCGGCGTGGTCTACGCCGAGGACGTGATGGAGTCCTATCTCTCCGGCCTGCGCCGCGAGGCCGCCGGCCGCGGCCTGCGCAACGTCCGCATCGTGATCGGGACGGCGGACGACCCGAAGCTGCCGCATGGCGTCGACCGCGCCGTCCTGGTCCACATGTACCACGAGATCCAGAACCCCTACGCCCTGCTCTGGCGGCTGGCCGGCGACATGAAGCCCGGCGGCCGGGTCGGCGTCATCGACCTTGACCGTCCGACCGAGCGCCACGGCACCCCGCCGGCCCTGCTCAAGTGCGAGTTCGAGGCGGTGGGCTACCGCCAGATTTCCCAGGCCGAGTTGGACGGCGGCGTCGGCTACCTGGCCATCTTCGAGGCCCCCGCCCCGAAAGCCCGACCGCGGCCCAGCGCGATCAAGCCGTGCGATGCCCCGGACCAGGATTAGGCGCGGCGGCGATTCTCCCGGACGTGTGCTACCAGTTGCGCCCCGGCGGAGCGACGCATGCGACTGTTGATGAACATCCTCTGGTTTGTGCTGGGCGGCTGGATTTCCGGGTCGCTGTGGATCCTGGCCGGCCTGATCCTGGCGGTCACCGTGATCGGCTTGCCGTGGACGCCGGCGGCGTTCCGGATGGCCGGGTTCAGCTACTGGCCGTTCGGCAAGATCGTGGTCGAGCGCGACCCCGGGGTGACCAGCGGCTGCCTGAACATTCTGTGGTTGGTCCTGGCCGGTTGGTGGCTGGCGCTGCACCACATCCTGCTGGCCGTCGCCCTGGCGGTGACCATCATCGGCATCCCGTTCGCCTGGCAGCACGTCAAGCTGGCGGTGCTGTCACTCACCCCGGTCGGCAAGGCCGTGGTCGAGGTCTGAGGCTTCGCCCTACGCCGCCTTCGCGGAGTCCCAGACGCCGTCCCAGCCGGCCGGGGGCGGGGTTTCCGCCAGGGTGCGGGCGCGGCCCAGCATCAGGGCCGAGGGGCTGTCGTCCGGGGTCGCGGCCAGGGCCGATTCGAACGCCGCGATCGCCTCGGGCCACCGGCCGGCCGCCATCGCCTCGCGGCCGCGGGCATAGGCTTCCAGGGTGACGGCGCTCACCGGCGCGTCGGCGGTCAGCACCTGGAAGATTCGCTCCGGCTGCTGGCGGCCGCGCACCTTGATCGCATCGAGCTCGCGCATCGGGTGCGCCGTCCCGACCGCCAGGGCGGTGTCCTCGCAGATCACGATGCCGACGCCGTAGATCTTGGTGATCCCCTCCAGCCGCGAGGCCAGATTCACGCTGTCGCCGATAACCGTGTAGTCCATCCGCTTGGGCGAGCCGATGGTGCCGGCCACCACCTCGCCGCTGGCGATGCCGACCCCCAGCCGCACGGCGGGGGTGCCGCGGCCGGCGCGGCGCTGGTTGATGGCCACCATCATGCCGGCCATGGCCACGGCGCTGTCGACGGCGTTGAGCTCGTCGCGGCCCGAGCTCAGCGGCGCGCCGTAGACCGCCATGATCGCGTCGCCGATGAACTTGTCGAGCATGCCGTCCGATCCCGCCACCGCCTCGAACAGGTCGGTGAAGATCTCGTTCAGCATGTCGACCGTGTCGCGCGGGCCCAGGTGCTCGGCCAGGCTGGTGAAGCCGCGGATGTCGGCGAACAGAATGCTGGCCTGGCAGGCGGCGCCGAACAGCAGCTCGTCCTCGCGGCCCATGATCTGGTCGACCACGTTCTGGCTCATGAACCGGCGCATGGCGCCCTGCAGGCGCTTCCCCTCGCTGATGTCCTCCACGATGATCAGCAGGCCGGCCTGGCCCTCGTCGGCCATCAGCGGCACGATGGAGGCGTTGGCGGAGATGGTCTCGCCGGGCACCGTCACCAGGTCGGCGTCCAGCAGGGTCTTGGGCTGACCGCTGGCCGCCACCGCCCGGATCTCGTCCACCAGCCACGGGTTGTTGGCCACCAGCGCGGCCTGGGTCTCCGGATCGCCGGCCGCCTCCGGCGCGACGCCCAGGATGGCGCAGGCCGCGGCGTTCAGCTTCACCACGCGGGCCTCGCGGTCCAGGGTCACCACCCCGCTCGACATCGAGCGCAGGATGCTGTCGTTGTAGTTCCGCTCCGAGGCCACCTCGCCGAACAGGGTGGCGTTCTCGATCGCCACCGCCGCCTGCGCCGCGAAGGCGTTCATCCGCTCCACGTCCGAGTCGTCGAACACGTCGCCGTCCAGCCGGTTGAACGCCTGCATCACCCCCAGCTTGCGGCCGTCGCGGGTCACCACCGGCGCCGACAGCACCGTGCGCGTCCGGTAGCCGGTGGCCTTGTCGACGGCCTGGTTGAAGCGGGAGTCGGCGTAGGCGTCGGTGACGTTCACCGCCTCGCCCCAGTAGAAGCAGTCGCCGGCCAGGCCCTGGCGGGCCGGGAAGCGGATCTCCCGGCTGTCGACCCCTTCGGCCACCATCGACCAGAGCTCGTCGGTGCGATCGTCGTAGAGGAACAGCGAGCTGCGGTCAGCCTGCAGGATCTGCGAGGTGACCTGCACGATCCGGCGCAGCAGGGCCGCCAGCTCGATCTCACTGGCGATGGCGACGTTGACGTCCAGCAGCTGGCGCAGCTCGCCGCTGGTCGACTCCGCGGCGTCGATCGCCCCGCCCCAGCGCTCGGCCATGATCACGATCTGGCTGAGCAGCATGACCAGCATGCCGAGCGGCAGCACATCCAGCCCCGCCCCCTTGGCCGGCAGGAACCCGTTGGCCATCAGGTCGGTGTAGATCATGGCGCTGAAGAACATCACCATGCCCAGCAGGTAGACCGCCGCGCCGCGCCGGCGCCGGATGGCGGCCACGGTCACGATCCAGAGCACGAAGGCCAGCACGCCGATGCGCACCCACAGCGACCAGTAGGCGACCTCGCTCAGCCCCATGGTCCCGTTGGCGGCGGCGGCGACCGCATAGGCGATCAGGTCGATGGCTACCACCCCCTGGAACAGCCGCAGCGGCGTCTTGGGGCTCTCGCGCGGGAACAGCTCCTCGGTGTAGGCGAGGATCGCGCCCAGGGCGACGACCACCGACGTGTACTCGATCACCCGCATGCCCAACAGCGACAGGCCGGGCGCGGCGACCAGGATCAGGTTGTCATGGCTGAACACCGCCATCACCGGCATTACGCCGAGCGCGGAAAAGGCGAACCAGAACCAGCCGAGCTCGCGGCGACGGAAGACGAAGATGATCATCCCGTAGCAGGCCAGGACCATCAGGCAGGTCAGCAGCAGCATGCTGCGCAGCCAGTGCAGCGTGGTCCACTGGTTCATCGGCTTGGCGAGGCCGAACATCGGCGCCACCTCCAGCCCGTTCTCGCGCTGCCGGAACGAGGAGACGTCCACCTGCAGGTCCATCGGCAGGCCGTCGGCGTCGATCAGCACGTCGTGCGAGCGCACCGTGGGATCCGTCGTGGCGTCGGTCGGACCGGCCACGCCCTGTTCCGACAACACCCGGCCGTTCACGCTCACCCGCGAGGCCGCGTAGACCGTCGGCACATAGAGCATGTAGCGGCCCGGCCTCAGGCCGGTGAACAGCAGGTGGTAGCTGGCCGCGCCCTGCTCGGGCAGGCTGGAGCCCTTGTCCGACCAGCTGCCGGGCATCTGCATGAAGCGCTGCGATCCGGCCGGCGGGCCGGGCGGGCCCGTCCGCCAGACAAACCGCCACTGCCCGGCGAGCGCGATCGGCGCGGAGAGCGGATGGTAGCCCGTCAGGTCCAGGCGGCCCGCGACCGGCCGCGGCGCGTCACGGTCGACGGTCTCCACGAACAGCGGCCCGCACAGCAGGCAGACCAGCGCCACGACCGCCATGGCCGTGCGCAGGCGCGCGGTCCGCGCCCGGGCCCCCGTACGCGACGCCGCATCCAGGTCCGCGCTCCGTTCGGACGCCGCCATTCCACCCCTCCGAAACCCAATATCGCATTCAATTTCGGCGGAAGTCACGCGCTCGAAAGCCGCGACCTTCGCCGATGCCGCGCCGCCGGCGGCGCTGCCCCGCTCGCCTTGTCTCCGCCGCCGGGGAATGGGAAGAAACCGGCAGGGGAGCGACGCATGCACAATCACCAGAACCGCAAATCGGCGGGCGAGACGAATTTCGGCGGCAGGGCGTGGCTGCGGGCCCTGCTGGCGGCGGGCCTGGCCCTGCCGCTGATGTTCGGCCCGACCCTGGTCGCCTCGGCCCCGAACCGCCCGGGCGCGCAGGGTCATGCGGCGATCGGCTCCGCGGCGGTCGACGACGCCCGCCAGCTGGCGGCCGACCGGGAGCCGGGAACCTGGATGTCCGCCGGCCGGACCTACGACGAGCAGCGCTACAGCCCGCTGACCGTGATCGACAAGGCCAACGTCAAGCAGCTGGGCCTGGCCTGGTACGGCGACATCGACACCGAGCGCGGGCAGGAGGCCACCCCGGTCGTTGTCGACGGCGTGCTCTACGTCACCTCGGCCTGGAGCATGGTCAAGGCGTTCGACGCCCGCACCGGCCGCAAGCTCTGGGAGTACGATCCCAAGGTCGATCGCGCGACCGGCCAGATCGCCTGCTGCGACGTGGTCAACCGCGGCGTCGCGGCCTGGAAGGGCCGCATCTACCTGGGCGCCCTGGACGGCCGGCTGATCGCCCTGGACGGCCGGACCGGCAAGGTCGACTGGTCGGTCCAGACCACCGATCCCAAGCAGCCCTACACGATCACCCAGGTTCCGCGGGTCGTGAAGGGGATGGTGATCATCGGCAACGCCGGCGCCGAATACACCTGCCGTGGCTATGTCTCGGCCTATGACGCGGCGACCGGCAAGCTGCGGTGGCGGTTCTACACGGTGCCCGCCGCGCCGGGCGATCCGACCAACACGCCCCTGCTGGACAAGGCCGCCAGGACCTGGAGCGGCGAGTTCTGGAAGTTCGGCGGCGGGGCCACGGCCTGGGACACCATCCTCTACGACCCGAAAACCGACCTGATCTATTTCGGCACCGGCAACGGCCTGTCCTGGTCCCGGGAGATCCGCAGCCCGGGCGGCGGCGACAACCTGTTCGTCTCCTCGATCATCGCGGTGAAGGCCGAGACCGGCAGATACGTCTGGCACTTCCAGGAAGTCCCCGGCGACCAGTGGGACTACGACAACACCAACCCGATGATGACCGCCGACCTGAAGATCGGCGGCAAGCCGCGCCACGTGCTGATGCAGGCGCCCAAGACCGGCTTCTTCTATGTCTGGGACGCGGCGACCGGGAAGCTGCTGTCGGCCGCGCGGTTCGCGCCCGCCAACTGGGCCTCGAAGATCGACCTGAAGACCGGCCGTCCGGTGGAGAACCCGGGGGCCCGCTACACCGCGGCCAAGGCCGTGATCGTCTATCCGGCCCCGCTCGGCGCCCACAACTGGCACCCGATGTCGTTCAGCCCGCGCACCGGCCTCGTCTACATTCCGGTGACCGAGAACTCGACCGGCTTTGCCGGCGTCAAGCCCGATGGCTTCAAGACCAACTCGCGCACCTACAACACCGGCACGGTCTCGTTCTCAGACGAGATCACCAGGCTCTACGCCCAACCGGGCGCCCCGGCCCGGGGCAATATCCGCAGCTACCTGCAGGCCTGGAACCCGGTCACCGGCCGAGAGGCCTGGCGGGTCCCGGACAAGGACTACGGCGCCTCCGGGACCATGGTCACCGCCAGCGACATCGTGTTCTCCGGCAACTGGAGCGGCGAATTCACCGCCCTCGACGCGCGGACCGGCCAGCGGCTCTGGGCCGGCCCGACCCAGGCCACCGTCGTGGCCGCCCCGTCGACCTACACCATCGCCGGCGAGCAATATGTGGCCATCCTGGTCGGCGCCCGCGGCCTGCCGCCTGGCCAGGCGCGGACCAGCGCGGTCAGCGCCAACAACTCCCGCATTCTGGTGTTCAAGCTGGGTGGCCAGGCCCAGTTGCCGAGCGCCGCGGTCAAGGCCGCCGGCGCGACCTCGCACACCCTGAACCCGCCGCTGATGAGCGGCACCAACGAGCAGGTGATCGACGGCCAGGCCATCTACGGCCGCTATTGCTCCGGCTGCCACGGCGCCGGTGGGGTGGCCGAGAAGACCATCCCCGACCTGCGCTATTCCACCACCCTGCACAGCCTGGCCGACTGGAACGCCATCGTCCTGGGTGGGGCCCGCGCGGACAAGGGCATGGTCTCGTTCAAGTCGATCCTTGCGGACGGCGAGGCCGAGGCGATCCTCCACTACATCGTCAGCCAGGCCAACAAGGACAAGGCGACCGAGGAAGCGGCGGCGAAGACTGGGCGTTAGGGCGCGCATCGCTCAACCGGCCGCAGGGACGCCTTAACCCCTCAGGCGCTAAGCTGCTGGCGCGGTTCGCGACGTCCGTGGGTCGCGGGGGAGCTTGAACCATGCCCGTCAACACTGCCCAGGTCCTGGCCGCGCTGGCCGACGACGCCTATGGCGCCGATCCGGGCGCGCATGAGCCCATCGGCTTCACCGCCTTCGATTTCGCGGGCCTGCACATGCATGATGGGCTCTACACTCACGGCCATGGCGCCGCGGCGGTGTCGACCGGCATGCTGGACGGCCAGCAGGTGATGGTGGTGGCGTTCCGCGGCACCGACGGGGCGCACGACTGGATCAGCGACGTCACCAACATCGATGACCAGTACGGCGCCTTCAAATCCCTGGTGAAGGCGGTGGAGCAGTTCGCCGACGCCGGCGGCAAAGTCGTGCTGACCGGCCACTCGGCCGGCGGGGCGATGGCCCAGATCTTCATGTCCGAGCACCTCGGCGACGACCACTATCGCGCGGTGACCTTCGGCTCGCCCGGCGCGCTGCCCGAGAAGCATGTGTTCGGTGTCCACGCCGATCCGCGGATCACCAACTATGTGGTCAGCGACGACCCCATCGTGGTCCTGGGCGAGCATCGCGGCGACCTGATCGGCGATGCCGTGAAGACGGTCGGCGGCCTGTTGGGCGGCGTCCTGCAGGAGTTCGCCAGCCTGACCCACATCTCGCTGGGCGGGCTGTTCTCCAGCGCCAAGGCGATCGCCGGCGACTATGTGAACAACGGCATCACCGTGACCCTGCCGGGCGCCGGTCCGGCGCTGTCGGTCCACACGGCGCTGACCACCGGTCTGAGCGAGCACGACCCGGCGACCTACGTCGCCCTCACCGGCGCCAGCACGGTCTTCGAGCCGCACCTCTGGTGACGTCGCGCGTCGGCGGGATCGTGTTCGTCCAACTTTGATATCCCGCAGAGGGCGTATCGGATTGACACAGGCGCATTAGGCGTCTGCGGTGGATGTCCAGGTGGGGACAGGCCATGGCGTTGAAGTATTTCCTCGAGGTCGAGGGCCTCAGCGGCTCGTCCACCGCGGAAGCCTTCCTCGGCGCCTTCGATGTCATCCGTTTCTCGTTCGACGTCACGCACACGGATGAGAGCGCGATCGGAGGCGGCTCCTTCGGGATCAATACCTATGGGGGGCTTCGCATCACCCTGGCGAATGAGGCCGGGCTGACCGCCTTCCTCGACCTGGTGGCGACCCAGCATCGCACCAGCAGCGCCTCGCTGATCGCGGCGGGGCCGATCAGGGGCGAGCTGCAGGAATTACAGCGGATCAATCTGTCCAACGTCGTGGTCTCCGAGGTTTTCGAGACCAACGGCAGCGGGTTCGTCGTGGTGCTGAACTACCACGAGATCGGCTTCGTCGATCAGCACCAGAACCCGGACGGCACGCTCGGAACCCCCGACACCTTCGGCTTCGACCCGGGGCTGGTCACGACCGTGCCGGTTCCGCCGCCGGCCCATCAGGGGCCCGGGATCACCGCGGTGACCGCGAACCACTATTTCCTGCTGGTCGACGGTGTGGACGGTGGCTCGACGGACCCGCACCACCTGGGCTGGTTCGACCTGCCGATCGCCGTCTTCGACGTCACGTCGCTGTTCACGCGCGCCCGGGCAGCGAGACCACCGATCGGGCCGACTTCAACCCGCTGCAGGTCGACCTGAACAGCGATGCGGGGTTGACCAGCCTGCTGGCCAAGGCCGCGACCGGCAACACTATCGCAGGCGTCCGTATCGAAGGCGTCAGCCTGACCGGTCAGGTCGTCTACAAGCTCGACCTCGCTGACGTTCATGTCACCCGGGTGCTGGACACCGAGAACCCGGGCTACGAGGCGAACCTGGAGTTCGGCCGCATCCAGCTGGTGACCAGCGGTCAGAATGCCGACGGCACGCTCGCGCCGGCCCAGACCTTCACCTTCAACGTCGCCACCAACAGCACGAACATCGGAACGCTGCCCACGCTGACGCCCGGCGACACCGACACGCCGCGCGGCGCGGCGACCTTGTTCCTGGAGGTCGAGGGCCTGAGCGGCCCCTCGCACGTGGTGGGCCACGCGGGCGCCTTCAACGTCCAGCAGTTCGGCTTCCAGGACGACCATCCCTTCAACCCCGTCGTCGGCGGCGGCGCCGCCGGTCTCCCCAGTCTGTCGCCGTTGTTCGTCAGGCTGAAGGATGACGCCGGCCTCACGGACTTCCTGAAGCTGGTGTCCACTGCCCAGCACACCTCCGCCGTCTCGCTGGTCGGGACCGGCAATGCCGACGGCAGCGAATCCGAAGCCTTCCGCATCAACCTCGGCGACGTGGTGGTGACGACGGTCAAGGAATCGCTCAGCGGCGGCTACGATGTGCAGCTCAGCTACCGCCAGATCGGCGTCATCGAGCAGACCCAGAAGGACACCGGCGCGGCAGGGGTCCCGCTCACGTTCGGCTACGACCTCGATCAGGCCAAGGCGATCGCGCCGCCGCCGGCCGCCCATCCGGGCGTCGCGGTCGACAGCTCGCAGGCCACCCACTTCTTCATGCTGGTCAACGGCGTCGACGGCGGGTCGACCGACGCGCACCACGCCGGCTGGTTCGAGCTGGCCAGTTTCGACTATGACGCCTTCGCCAAGGCCGCCAGCGGCGGCGTCGGAAAGGTCGCCTACGATCCGCTGTCGGTGGTGCTCCAGGACTCCTCGGGCATCACCAACCTCCTGCAGAAGCTGGCGACGGGCCAGTTGATCACCGGCGTCCGCGTCGAGGGCGTCACCGACGCCGGCGCCACGGTCTACAAGCTGGACGTGGCGGACGTCCACGTCGCCAGGCTCGAGGACAGCCAGCGCGACGGCTACCAGGCCAGCTTCGACTACGGCCGCTTCCAGCTCGTCACCAACGGCCAGGCGGCCGACGGCAGTCCGGGGCCGGCGCAGACGTTCGCCTGGGACGTCGTCGCCAACAGGCTGGGCGTCGGCGCCCTGCCGACGATCGCGCCCGGGGATACCGACCCGCCGGTCCCCGCCTCGACCTTCTTCCTGGAGGTCTCGGGCCTGGGCGGCCCCTCGCACCTCGTGAAGTTCGACGGCGCCTTCAGCGTGTCCTCGTTCGCCTTCGAGGCCGACATCCCGACCAGCGCCGCTGGCGGCGGCAGCACCGCCGGCAAGCCGCATTTCGGGTCCGTGCAGGTGACCTTGCCCGACGAGACCGGGCTGTCGTCCTTCCTGCAGCTGGTGTCCTCCGGCCAGCACACCCCCGCCGCCTCACTGATCGGCGCCGGGGTCCGCGGGGGCCAGCTGATCGAGGCCTACCGTCTGAACTTGGCCAATGTGGTCGTCTCCGAGGTCCATGAGAACTCGGACCACGGCTATGTGGTCACCCTCGACTACCGCGAGATCGGCGTCGTCATTCAGACACAGAACCCGATCACTGGCGCGGCGGGCGCGCCGCAGACCTTCGGCTACAACATCGATACGGCCAGGTCCGAGCCGCCGCCGGCGCCGGCCACGCCCGATCCGGCGACGGACCCGCTCACCTCGCCCAACCACTACTTCCTGCTGATCGACGGCGTCGACGGCGGCTCGACCGACACGCGCCACGTCGGCTGGTTCGACCTGACCACCTTCGACTTCGACATCAAGGCGCTGCTCGATGCGGGCGGCGCGGCCAGCGGCAAGACCAACTTCGCCCCGCTGTCGGTCGGGCTGAACAATGTGGACGGGCTGACCGACCTGCTGGCCAAGCTGTCCCTGCACGGTCTGATCGCCGGCGCCCGCGTCGAGGGCGTCGGGGCCGATGGCCGCACGACCTACAAGCTCGACGTCGCCGATCTCCACGTGGTCAAGGTGCAAGACACCGGCGCCACCGACGCGGTCAGCCTCGCGTTCGGCCGCGTCCGGCTGGTCACCCACGGCCAGAAGTCCGACGGCAGCGCTGGCCCCGACCAGGTCTTCACCTGGAACGTGACTACCAACAGCGCCAACATCGGCACGCTGCCCGTCATCTCGCCGGCCACCCACGTGAACCATCCGCCGGTGGGGGACCCGGCCACGGCCACCACGGCCGAGGACACCGCCCTGATTGGCGTGGTCACCGGCTCCGACCCGGACGGCGATATCCTGTCCTTCGCCCAGGTCGACGGCCCCGCCCACGGGACCCTGACCCTGGGCTCCGACGGCGCCTACGCCTACACGCCCGCCGCCGACTACAACGGCCCCGACAGCTTCACCTACCGGGTCTCCGACGGGACCACGAGCTCCGACCCGACCACCGTCAGCCTGACGGTCACGCCGGTGAACGACGCCCCGGTGGGGGTGGCCGACACCGCTGCGGTCAAGGAAAACGCCAGCGTCACCATCGACGTCCTGGCCAATGACACCGACGTGGACCTGGGCGACAGCAAGACCCTGGTCTCGCTCTCGGCCACCGCCCTGGGCGGCCACGTCAGCATCGTCGGCGGCAAGGTGGTCTATGTGGCCGACGCCGACCGCTTCGACCTGCTGCGCACCGGCCAGAGCAGCATCGACAGCTTCAGCTACACCCTGCGCGACACGGCCGGCCTGACCAGCACCGCCAGCGTGCAGGTGACCGTCTCCGGCGTCGCCGACGGGCCGACAAAGACCGGCGGGGCGGGAAACGACAGCCTGGCCGGCACGGCGCTGGACGAGAAGCTGGACGGGGCGGGCGGCAACGACACCCTCGACGGCGGCCCGGGCGCCGACACCCTGGTGGGCGGGGCCGGCAACGACTCCCTGGTCGGCGGGACCGGCATCGACAGCCTCTCGGCAGGCGACGGCAACGACACCCTGGTCGGCGGGGCGGGCGACGACGTCCTCTCCGGGGCGCGGGGCAGCGACCTGTTCATCTTCGGCCCCGGCTCCGGCCACGACATCGTCATCGACTTCAAAAACGTCGAGGACGACATCCGCTTCGTGGGGTCGGGTTTCACCGGCTTCGCCGACATGGTGGCCCACAGCGCCCAGGTCGGCGCCAACACGATCATCACCACGGCGGCGGGCGACAGCGTGCAGCTGAACAACGTCCTGCTGACGTCCCTGCAGTCCGCCGACTTCCTGTTCGCGTGAGGACCTTCCAGATGACCTTCAAGCGCCTCGCCCTCGGCCTAGCGGCCGCCGCGGTCCTCACGCTGCCGGCCCGGGCCGATGTGGCCAACCCCAGCTTCGAGACCGGCGACCTCACCGGCTGGAGCTTCACAGACGGCTTCGTGGAGGTCGTGACCGACGCCGACGACGCCACCGGCGGCGCGGCGCCGTTCGGCGAGCACTTCACCGCCCCCGACGGCCGGTACTTCGCCCACCTGACCGCCGGCTCGGACGCCACGGACTTCGCCGTCTACACGACCCTCAGCCAGACCTTCGACATCCTCGGACCATCGAGGATCTCGGGCGACGCCGCGTTCCTGGCCTTCGACACCCTGCCGTATGACGACGACGCCTATGTCCGCATCTTCGATGCGACGACCAGCCATCTGCTGTTCGCCTCCAGCGTCGCCGCGGTGGGCGACAACGGCCACACCGACTGGACGTCGTTCACCAGCGGCCGGCTGGGGGCGGGGACCTATACGATCGAGGCGGGCGTCCGCGACGGCCTGGACTTCGGCTTCTCCAGCCAGTTGCTGCTGGACAATATCCAGATCAGCGCCGCCGCGGCGCCGGAGCCGGCCGGCTGGGCGCTGATGCTGCTGGGCTTCGGAACCCTGGGCGCGACGCTGCGCCGCCGGCGCGCGGCTTACTTGCCGCCCGCCTCCGCGTAGAGCCCGTCGGTCCGCATGGCGTTCCAGAAGCCGGCCGGGAACGGCCACAGGTCGTCCAGCTTCAGGCTGGCGACCAGCTTGTCCTTGGGCGTGCTGGCCTTCACCTGCGCCCGCGCCCGGTCCAGCAGGGTCGCGAGCTTGCCGCGGAACGCCACCACTTGGGCGCGGGTGAAGGGCTCGGCGCCGTGGCCGGGGATCGCCTGGTCCCAGTCCAGCTTCAGGGTGTCGTCCAGCGAGGTGATCCAGCCGGCGATCGAGGCGCCGCCCGCATAGTCGAAGTTGGGGTTGGCCGCGTTCAGTTCGTCCCCGGTGGAGACCGCCTTCAGGTCCGGAAAGTAGACGATGGTGTCGGCGTCGGTATGCGCGGCCGCGAAGTGCATCAGCCGCACCGTCTTGCCGCCCAGGCCGATGGTGTAGGTCTGGGCGTAGGTGACGTCCGGCCTGGCCGGGGCGGTCAGGGTCGGGTTGTTCGCCGGCGGCGTGAACTTGTCGAGCTCGGCCGGCAGGTTGCGCTGCGCCACCACCTTGGCCCCGGCGGCCAGGAACCGGCCGGTGTTGCCGGAGTGGTCGGCGTGGTGGTGGGTGACGACCAGGTACTTCACCGGCTGCGGGCTGACAGTGCGGATCTGCGCCATCAGGTCGTCGTAGAAGGTCTGTCCGGGGTTCTTGCCATCGACCACTATGAGACCGGCCGACGTCACCCGCACCGTGGTGTTGCCGCCGCCGCCGGTGACCATGAACAGGCCGGGCTTGACCGCCTTGATCGCCTGGGGGGCCGGCGGCGGGGCCGCGGCCGCCGGGGTCTGCGCCTGGCCGGCGGGCGCGGCGAGGACCAGGGCCAGGAGGGCGGCCGCGGCCGCTGGAACGGGACGAAGTCTCAAGGGGCGTCTCCTTTGGCCTGCCGCCAGGGCCGGCGGCGGATGCGATCCCGCGCCCGCATCGATGTCAAGCGCCCGGCCGCGCATCAGGCGCGGGGCGCCGCTTGACGCTACGTGACCGCTTACGCCTCCCGCCCGCCGCGCTTAGTGTCCCGTCCCACAGAGCGGGAGGAACGCCATGAAGGACTTCGCGGGCAAATTCGCCGTGGTCACCGGCGGTGGCACAGGCATGGGGCGCGAGCTGGCGCGTCAGCTGATCGCCGAGGGTTGCAGCGTCGCCATGTGCGACGTCTCCGAGAAGAACATGGCCAGGACCATCGCGCTGGCCACCGCCGACGGCATCCCGCAGGGCGCGAAGATCACCGCCCACCTGGCCGACGTCTCCGACGAGGCCCAGCTGATCCGCTTCCGCGACGAGGCCGTCGCCGCCCACGACATCGACCGGCTGCACCTGCTGTTCAACAACGCCGGCATCGGCGGCGGCGGCTCGATCGTCACCGGCGAGCGGACCGAATGGGAGCGGACCTTCAACGTCTGCTGGGGCGGGGTCTATCTGGGCGTGCGCACCTTCCTGCCGCTGATGCTGGCCGCAGACGAGGCGCACATCGTCAACACCTCGTCGGTCAACGGCTTCTGGGCCAGCCTGGGGCCCAACGTCTCCCACACCGCCTATGCCGCGGCCAAGTTCGCAGTGAAGGGCTTCACCGAGGCGCTGGTCACCGACCTGCGGCTCAACGCCCCGCACATCAAGTGCTCGGTGGTCATGCCGGGCCACATCGGCACCGAGATCGCCGCCAATTCCCGCAAGGTGATCAATAATTCCGACGACGATGCGCTGTCGCCGGAGGAGATCGCCCGCGCCCGCAAGCGCATGGCCGCCATGGGCATCGAGGTCGACAAGATCCCGGACATGGCGCTGCAGGCCATGGTCGCCGAACAGGCGCGGCGCTTCCACGACGACGCGCCGACCACCGCCGAGGCGGCGGCCACCGTCATCCTGGACGGGGTGAAGGCCGAGCGCTGGCGCATCCTGGTCGGCGACGACGCGCACCGCATGGACGAACTGGTCCGCGCCGACCCCGAGCAGGCCTACGAGCCGGCCTTCTTCGAGACGCTGTCGGCCGCCGTCGGCTGGCGGCTCAACAACATCGCGGCGGCCCGGGCTCCGGAGTAGGCCGGCGGCGTGGCCAATTGGCGCACCGGCGCGACGGAATCGCCAAGCCATTGAAATTGTTGGCGCCCTGAACGTCTGAGGACGCCGGTAAGTCGATAGGCTTGCGCCTGTTTCCAGGTCGCCAGCGTGTTTGATTAACCGCGAACGGCGAAGGTGGATCCGACCTCTCGGAGCCCGCTTCATGTTCAAAGTCCTGCTTTGCGTGACGATGCAGCACAATTGGTGGCTGGTCGTCGTCGCGGCGCTGGTCTGTGTTCCCGCGACCTTCGCGACCTTCTTCCTCTATTCGAAGGTTCCGGCCTTCCCCCTGGCCCGGCGCTGGGCGTGGCTTTCCATGACCGGCGGCGTCGCCGGATCCGGCATCTGGACGACGCACTTCGTCGCCATGCTGGCCTTCCGGACCGGGCTGCCGACCGGCTACGCGGCCCTGCCGACCCTGGGGTCGCTGGGCGTGGCGACGATCGGCACGACGCTGGGCTTCGCGGTGGCGTCGGCGGAGGGGCCGCGCCCGCGCCTGACGCTGGTGGCGGGCGGCCTGATCGTCGGCCTGGGCATCACCTTCATGCACTACGTCGGCATGGCGGGCTATCGGACGGCCGGAGTCCTGCACTGGGACGCCGTCTATGTCCTGGCCTCGGTCCTGGTCGGCGCCGCTTTCGCCACCCTGGCGCTGTGCGTGGCGCGGACCGGCGCCGGGCCGAGGCGCCAGGCGATCGGCGCCGGCCTCCTGACCCTGGGCATCGTCGGGATGCATTTCACCGGCATGACCGCGGTGACCATCGCGCCCGACCCCGGTGTCGCCGTGCCGGCCTCGCTGATGTCGGACGGGGTGATGGTGGTCGCCGCCGTGGCGGTGACCGCGCTGATCCTGCTGATCGCCACCGGCGGCGTGGTCTTCGATTCCGCCAGCCGCAATGGCCATCTCAGGCGCCTGCGGGAGGCGCTGGACGTCATGCCGGAGGGCCTGGCCTTCTATGACGCCTCCGACCGCCTGGTCGCCTGGAACACCCAGTACGCCGACCTCTGCCGCATCTCCGGGACGGCGCTGAACGTCGGCATGCCGTTCGCCGAGATCCTGCAGTCGAGCATCGTCCACGGCGCCTATCCGGAGGCCGTGGGGCGCGAAGCCGCCTGGCTGGCCGAGCGCAAGGCCGCGCGCTGGAACGAAGCCCCCAGCCTGACCCAGCGGACCGCGGCCGGCCGCTGGCTGCGCGTCACCGAACGGCGCACCGCCGACGGGGGCACGGTCTCGGTCAGCGTCGACATCACCGACCTGAAGCAGGCCGAAGCGGCCATGGGCCTGGCCCGCGACAAGGCCGAGGAACTGGCGCGGCGGGCCAATGTCGCCGAGGGCATCGCCGGCCTGGGCCACTGGCGGCTGGACGCGGTGACCCGGGAGATCACCTGGTCGGCGCAGATGTATCGGATCTATGACGTCGCCCCGGATGTGCCGCTGGACCTGGCGGCGCTGCTGGCCATGACCCACCCCGACGACGCGGCCGCCTCGGCGGCCCGGCTCGAACGGCAGTTCGTCACCGGCGAGACCGACGAGAATTCCTTGACGCGCATCGTGCGCGCCAGCGGCGAAGTGCGCTTCCTGGCCGGCAATTCGTCGGCCGAGCGCGGGCCGGACGGCGGCATCGTCGCCATCATCGGCACCATCGTCGACGTCACCAATCAGAAGGCGGCCGAGCTCGCGGTGGCGCGGAGCGAGGAGCGCTTCCGCCGGCTCGCGGTCAATGCGCCGGACATGATCAGCGAAAGCACCCTGGACGGGCTCATGACCTATATGTCGCCGGCCAGCCTGGCGATCACCGGCTTCACGCCGGAGGAGCTGGTGGGCCGCAGCTCTTTCGACCTGATGGAGCCCGAGGACGCCGAGCGGGTGCGCGAGATGTGCGCCGCGGTGTTCGCGTCGAAGGGCAGGCTCGCCGCGTCGCCCGTCGAGTTCCGCGCCCGGCACAAGGACGGCCGCGAGCTGTGGCTGGAGTGCAAGCCCACCCTGGCCGCGGACCCCGCGACCGGCCGTTTCAGCGGGCTGAACGATGTCATCCGCGACATCACGCCCCGCAAGGTCCTCGAGGCCCAGCTGCGGCTGGCCCAGGCCGAGGCGGAGGCCGCCGCGACCGTGAAGGCCGACTTCCTGGCCAACATGAGCCACGAGCTGCGCACGCCGCTGACCAGCATCATCGGCTTCACCGGCCTGGCCGCCGAGCAGGCCGATCTCACCGAGCTGACCCGTGACTATATCGCGCGGGTGGGCAATGCCAGCCGCGCCCTGCTCTGCACGGTCAACGACATCCTCGACTTCTCGAAGCTCGAGGCCGGGCAGGTGAGCATCCACCCCGAACCCGTGGCGCTGGCCCGGCTGTGCGGCGCCACGCTCGACCTGTTCATGCCGCAGGCCGGGGCCAAGGACCTGAGCCTGACCCTGGACGGCGATCCGGCCGGGGAGGCGCTGGTCGTCGCCGTCGATCCGGACCGCGTCCGCCAGATCCTGCTGAACCTGGTCAGCAACGCCGTGAAGTTCACCACCACCGGCGGGGTCACCCTGCGCACCCGCTATGACGCGGCCGCCGCGCGCCTGCGCGTCGAGGTGGCCGACACCGGCGCCGGCCTTGCGCCGGAGCAACAGGATCGGCTGTTCAAGCGTTTCTCCCAGATCGACGGCTCGCTGACCCGGGCCCAGAGCGGCACAGGTCTCGGCCTGGCGATCTGCAAGGGCCTCGTCGAGGCCATGGGCGGGGCGATCGGCATCGAGAGCCGGGTGGGCGAGGGCAGCCGGTTCTGGTTCGAGGTCCCCGCTCCGACGGCGTCCCTGCCCGGCGCCGCGACCGGCGCTCCGGCCTCCGACCAGATCAGCTTCCCGGGCGTCCGGGTCCTGGTGGTCGACGACAACCCGGCCAACCGCGAGCTGGCGCGCCTGTTCCTGGCCGGGGTAGGGGCCGAGGTCGCGGAGGCCGCGGACGGCGAGACGGCGGTGCGGATGGCGATGGAGCTGCCCTACGACGTCATCCTGATGGACGTGCAGATGCCGGTCCTGGATGGCCCTGGCGCGCTGCGGCGGATCCGCGGCGTGCGCGGACCCAACGACGCCACGCCGATCCTGGCCTTCACCGCCGACGCCGAAGCCGACGCCAGGGCCCGGCTCACCGGCCTGGGGTTCGACAGCATCGTCGAAAAGCCCGTCACGCCCCAGACCCTGATCGCCGCCGTCGCCCGCGCCACGGCCTTCGCCGAACAACTCGAGGAGGGCTGGAATGCCGCCTAGACACTGTATTCTGGTGGCCGAGGACGACCACGACGTCCGGGAACTGATCCGCACCCGCCTCACGGCGCTCGGCCACGACGTCCATACCGCCCGGAACGGCGCCGAGGCGCTGGCCCGCATCACCAGCGTCAAGCCGGCGGCCATGGTGCTGGACATCAACATGCCGGTGGTGGACGGGTTCGGCGTCCTGGAGGAGCTCCGTACTCGGGGCTGCCTGTTCCCGGTCCTGGTGCTGACCGCGCGCCACGCCGCCGACGACGTCCGCCGCGCCGTGAGCCTGGGCGCCAAGGACTACCTGACCAAGCCGTTCAGCGAAGCCCAGCTCCAGGCCCGCGTCGCTCGCCTCCTGCGCGCCCCGGCCGCCGTCCCGCCGACCAGCGCCCTGGTCGGCGACTAGGGCCGGCGGGATTCCTAGTTCCGCCGGGGGATCACCACCGGCATGGTCTCGTAGCCCTTCACAAAGCTGGAATAGACCCGCTTCGGCTCACCCACGAGTTCGATCGCCGGGAAGCGCTTCAGGATCTCTTCCCAGATGATGGTCAGCTGCAGCTCGGCCAGCCGGTTGCCCACGCAGCGGTGGATGCCGAAGCCGAACGAGATGTGCTGGCGTGGCCGCTCGCGGTCGATGATGTAGTCGTTGGGCCGGTCGATCACGGTCTCGTCGCGGTTGCCCGAGACGTACCACATGACCACCTTGTCGCCCTTGCGAATGGTCTTGCCCTGGAACTCCACGTCCTCCAGCGCCGTGCGCCGCATGTGCGCCAGCGGCGTCTGCCAGCGGATGGTCTCGCTGACCATCGAGGGGATCAGCTCCGGGTTGGCGCGCAGCTTGGCGTACTGGTCGGGGTTCTGGTTCAGCGCCAGGATCGAGCCGGAGATGGTGTTCCGGGTCGTGTCGTTGCCGCCGACGGTCAACAACACGACGTTCCCGAAATACTCGCGCGGCTCCATGTTCCGGGTGGCCGGATTGTGCGCCAGCATCGAGATCAGGTCGCCGGCCGGCGGGGCGTTGACCTTGGCGTTCCACAGGCCGGTGAAATAGGCGTGGTACTCGCCGAAGATCGCCATCTTCTGCTCGATCGACTCGACGATGCCGCCAGGCTGCGGCGCGGCGGTGACCACGTCGGACCAGTAGGTGATCTTGCGGCGGTCTTCCTGCGGCGCGTCGAACAGCGTCGCCAGGGTCATGGCCGTTAGCTCCTTCGACACCAGGTCGACCCAGTCGAATTCCTGGCCGATCGGCAGGCCGTCGAGGATCGCGGCGCAGCGCTCGCGGATCTGCGGCCCCATCGCCGCCAGCGCGGTGGGGTTGACCGCGGGCGTCACGGCCTTGCGCTGCACGTCGTGCTTGGGCGGGTCCATGGCGATGAACATCGGCAGCGGGTCCATGTTGGCCTGGCCGCCGGCGATGGTGATCCCGCCCTTCATGAAGTCGCTCGAGAACCGCCCGTGGTCGGTGTCGATCGCCATGATGTCGTTGTACTTGGTGATCGACCAGTAGGGGCCGAACTCGTGCTCCTCGCAGTAGTGCACCGGGTCCTCGGCCCGCAGGCGCTCGAAGATCGGCCACATGGCGTCGGCCTGGAACAGCGCCGGCTGGGCGGGGTTCAGCTTCGCCAGCGGCAGCGCATAGGCCTGCGCCCGCGCCTCAACCAGACCCATCAGATTGCCGTCCGCAGCCATAGCCGTTCCTCCGAGCGTTCTGGCAAAGTGAACACCGATAAGATGGCTTTGACCAGCATCAGCATGGACCGTCCACGAAAAACCAAATCCTTCCCCCTAGGGTGGAAACCATCCCCGACGCCGCAGGCGAGGGTCGATGGGGGAAGTGCGAGCGCTGACAGTCCCGTCACATCCCCCATTGTCGCCCGGCTTCGCCATTGGCGACATTTCCCCCGTGTCGGGGGAAAGTCTTAAGCCGGCACAGGCATCGCGCCCGCCAGGTAGTCCATCTTGCCCAGCGGCACGCCCTGGCTGCGCAGCAGGCCGTAGGCGGTCACCATGTGGAACAGGAAGTTCGGCAGCGAGAACTGCAGCAGGAAGTTGCGCGCCGTGAAGGTCATCGTCCGCCCGGGCAGCGGCAGTTCGACGGTACGGCTGTCGTCGCCCTCCACGGCGGTGCGCGAGACGCCCTCGACGAAGGCGATGGTCGTGGCGATCCGGGCCTTCAGCTCTGGCCAGGTGGTCTCGGTATCGGGGAAGCTGGGCGCCGTCACCCCGGCCAGCCGGGCCGCGCCGCTCTTGGCCGCGTCGCTGGCTAACTGGATCTGCTTGGTCAGCGAGCCCATGTCAGGGGCCAGCCTGGCGTCCAGGTATCCGGCGACGTCCGCCCCGCTGGCGGCGGCATGCGCCTCGGCCTTCGCGATCCAGACCTCCAGGTTGCGCAGCATCTGCAGGTAGACCGGGATCGAGGCGTCATACAGCGAAAGGGCCATCAGGCTCTCCAGGGAAGGCTAACGAAGGCCGTCACATGGGGCGCGCCGGCGCCAGGCGCCAGCGCATATCGCCCGCCACTTTCGCTGGATTATCGCAATTCACTTGCGAAGCGGCCCGCGGTTCGGCGTCATGGTGGGAAAGGCGCCCCAGACGCGCCGTTCTGGAGGATCGATCATGGCCGACGGCTCTACCCAGGTTCGGCGCGCGGCGCAGGCCGACGCCTACGCCCAGCCCCTCGAAGCCCTCAACCCGGCCCAGTCCGACCTGTTCGCGGCCGACGCCATGTGGCCGATCTTCGACCGCCTGCGCGCCGAGGACCCGGTCCACTACACGCCGCGGGGCGAGGTCTACGACGGCTTCTGGTCGATCACCCGCTACAACGACATCATGGCCGTCGACACCAACCACCAAGTGTTCTCCTCGGCCGACGGCATCGTGCTTCAGACGCTGGAGGCCAAGGCCGAGTCGGAGAAGCGGCCGCGCGGCTCCAGCTTCATCGCCATGGACCCGCCGCAGCACGACGTGCAGCGCAAGACGGTCAGCCCGGTCGTGGCGCCGGCCAACCTGCAGGCGATGAGCCCGATCATCCGCGCGGAGGCGGGCAAGATCCTGGACAGCCTGCCGATCGGCGAGACGTTCGACTGGGTCGACCTGGTCTCCAAGGAGCTGACGGCCATGACCCTGGCCACGCTGTTCGACTTCCCGCAGTCCGAACGGCGGACGCTGACCCACTGGTCCGACATGTTCACCAACGCGCCGGGCTTCGGGCCGGCCAAGAGCTGGGAGCACAAGCGCGCCGAGGCCGACGCCTGCTTCAGCCGCTTCACCGAGCTCTGGAACGAGCGGGTGAACGCGCCGCCGAAGTTCGACCTGGTCTCGATGATGGCCCACTCCGAGGCCACCCGGCACCTGGGCCTCACCGATTATCACTCCAACGTCGTGCTGCTGATCATCGGCGGCAACGACACGACACGGAACACCATCTCCGGCTCGATCTACGCCCTCAACAAGAACCCGGACCAGTACGAAAAGCTGCGCGCCGACCCGTCGCTGATCACCTCGATGGTCTCCGAGACCATCCGCTGGCAGACCCCGCTGGCCCACATGGCCCGCACCGCCACGGAAGACTTCGAGATGGAAGGCAAGACCATCCGCAAGGGCGACCGCGTGGTCATGTGGTACGTCTCGGGCAACCGCGACGACAGCGTCATCGCCGACCCCAACACCTACAACATCGAGCGTGAGCGCCCGCGCCAGCACCTGTCGTTCGGCTTCGGTGTCCACCGCTGCGTCGGCAATCGCCTGGCCGAACTCCAGCTGCAGATTATCTGGGAAGAGATCCTGGCCCGCTTCCCCAGCGTCGAGCTGGTCGGCGAACCCCTCCGCTCCCATTCGGTGTTCGTGAAGGGCTACGAAACCTTGCCGGTGGTGATCCCTCGCCGGAACTAGGCGGTGTCGGCCTGGCCCTAACCGGGATCGAGGCGTATCCGGCGCAGCCAGCCTTCCAGGATGGCGAACGCGCCGAAGGCGATCAGGCCGACCGCGGTCAGGCCCAGCATGGTGCGCCCGAACGGCCAGGTTATCAGCAGCTCAAGGGCGCCGCCCAGGCCGCGCGCCTCGGACGCCCGGGCGTGCAGTCCCGCGCTGGCCAGCAGCAGCCCGGCGGGCAGCAGGGCCACGCCGCGCCCGAAATAGCCGATCCGCGCCACGCCGCCGGCCAGGGTCCGGGTCTGCGGTTCGCAGTCCAGGCCGTGGCCGAAGTGGCCGAAGGCGGCGCGCGCGACGCTGCCCGCCCCCGCCGTCAGGACGAACAGACCCATGGCGATGACCATCGCCGCGCCGAACGGCAGGTCCAGCAGCCTGGCCACGAAGGCGCGCGTGGCGGCCTGGTCGTCAGGGTGGTGCAGGTCGGTCATGGTGTCCATCAGCCCGAACACCGAAACCGCGAGGCCGCCGTAGGCCAGGCCGCTGATCGCCTGGCCGGCGCGGCTGGCCAGGCCCTGGGCGGTGCGGCCGCAGCGGTCGACGTCGAAGATCGCCTGCAGCGCCCGCCAGCCGGCGAAGGCGTAGAGGCCCAGACCCACCAGCCACAGCAGCACCAGCCCCGCCGGCCACTGGCCCCAGGCCTCCAGCGCGCCCAGGGCGCCGCGCGCGTGCGGGCTCAGGCGCATGGCGGCCATCAGGGCGATCACGCCCACGCTGAGGTAGACGGCGCCGCGGGCGAGGTAGCCGACCCGGGCGGCGGCCTCCAGGAACGCCGTCCACGGCCGTTCGCCGAACCGCCGCTGCAGACGGGCCAGCGGCGCGCCGAGGTGCGGCAGGCTGAGCGCCTTCATGCCGCGGCGGCGAGCGCGAACCGACGGCAGTGATCCAGGTAGGCCGCCTCGTGCACCGCCACCAGGTCGACGACGCTGGACCACAGCCAGGACGGGGCGTCGAGGGTTCCGGTGCGCGCGCGGTTGAGGTCCGCGCGCCAGGCGTCGCGGGTCGGTCCATCCATCTGGCGCCCATGCGCGCGGCCGACCACGCCGGCCAGGTAGCGGGCGAGCGCCGTGGCCTCGCCGCGGGTCAGGCGATCAACCTCGATCTTCAGGTCCTGGGGCATCAGTTCGCGCAGCACCACGGGCCGGTCCAGCAGGCGGGCGGCCAGCATCCGCTCGCCCAGGTTCGGCGACAGCGCGCGAGCGCCGGTGACCACGCGCACGGCGTTGTCGCGCGGCGCTGCGATGCCCTGGGCCCGCGGCGCGGCGGCCTTCACCGCCTCCTTGACGTCCACCAGGCATGACGCGGCCTTGTCGCCCTCGCCGACCCGCAGCATGGCCGCATAGCGCAGCCGGCCCAGCGAGCTGCAGCCCTTGACCCAGTAGGCGGCGTCGACCAGGGCCACCGGCGCCTGGTCGTCGCGATGCTTAAGGCCGGTGATCATGGCGTGGACCGCTTCCTGGGCGAACAGCGCCTCCAGCGCCGCCCGCTCGTCGCCGGCCAGCGGCCAGAACTTCTTGCCCAGCGGCAGCTGCGGCTCGACCGTGGCCAGCCGTTCCTCGGCCAGGTGGCGCCAGCGGCGGCGCACGGAATGGCTCAGCAGGCTCTGGATCGCCGCCGGCCGGTTGCTCTTGTCGCCGGGCCGATCGAACCGCGCGGCCAGCGCGGCCTCGTAGCCGGCCGCCAGCTCTTCCAGGATGTGGGCGGTGGTGACGCCCGGCAGGTCCGAGCCCCGCGCGGCCGAGGCCAGCGAAAGGCCCAGGCGGATCAGGTCGTGCGCGGGATTGCCGATCACCGTCTGGTCCAGATCGCGGATCTGCACCGCCACCCGGCCCTTGGCGTCGGCCAGCGGCCCCAGGTTGCCGACGTGGCAGTCGCCGCAGATCCAGACCGGCGGGCCCTCGGGCACGGCGCCGGCGCTGTCCTGCAGCCACTCGTAGAACCGCACCGTGCTGCCGCGCACATAGGCGTGGGCCGAGCGGGCCATCTTCATGTTGCGGGTCTCGGCCAGACGCGCCGCGCGAACCGCCGGGTCGGCGCCCGGGTCGTTCGCGGGATCCGGCGCCATCGTGATGGCCACCTTCGGAGGCTTGGTCATGCGGAGTTCCCCGAGCCGGCCCTGCGCGGGCGCATGGACACGCTAAAGCCCGCGGGCCGAGATGGTTCCGCGCGGCGCGCTCAGGTATCGGTGAGGGTGCGGCAGGCGAAGGCCATGCGGATCGCGCCGACCGACCCCGGCGCCGGCGTGGTCCAGGGGGTGGGGATGAATTTCGGCGACTGCCAGGACTTGCCGGTCAGCGCGGCCGCCTCGTGATAGGTCTCCTCGACCACGCGGCTGACGTTCCTGCGGCAGTCGAATTCCCCAAGGCTCTCCACCGAACGGAAGGTGAAGCCGTCGTGCTCGCGGGGACCGTCGGCGTCATAGGCGGTCCAGACCCGGCGCAGGCCGGCGTCGCCCTGGCCGGCGGGGCGCATGTAGACGAACACGTCCTCGCTGGCGGTGATCAGGGTCCAGCCGGCCTTTTCCAGCTCCGGCGAACTGGCGCGATCCTGCGCGCGGGCGGCGCCGCATAGGGCCAGCGCCACCGCCATCGCCATATACGCCAGCCGGGGCCCGGGCCTGTTCATCGAGCCATCAACGCCAAAAACCAGCGCCGGTGTCCAGCCCGGTTCAGCCTCGCCAGCCCGCGGCGCAGGTGAACGGCGGCTAAACGCAAGGCTCAGCTTTGCCTCAGCGGCGGGGGCGCAACCTGTCCTCTTGATCCGCGGTCCCTCGCGGACATTGGATGAGGTAAGGGTCATGGCCAGCGCCATCGACTGGAAGCTCCTGGACCACGCGGCCGCCACGCCGGTCGAGGTCGGCGACGTGGTCTCGGCGGATGCCGGCGGCATGCCGATCTATCGCGTCGTGGCCCTGGCCGGCGGCCAAGTCTGGCTCGGCGGCGACCGCGACGCGACGGCGCGGGTCATGCCGCTGGAACGGTTCCGCTGGCGCGGCGGTGAGGCGATGGCCGGGGCGGCGGCTTAGCTCGCGGCCTTCGCCGCCGCTCGGGCGGCGTCGACGAAGGCTGTGCGGGCCGCGTTCAGTTCGCGGCCGACCGCCGTGGGCCAGGCGGCGTTGGTGACGATGATGATGCGGTCGTCGCGGAAGGTGGTGATCGACTGGCCGTAGATGCCCACCGCCTCGTAGCTGCCGTTGCTTCGCATCCACCAGAAGTACCCATAACCGGCGTCGCCGTTGTCGATCTGCTTGGTGGTGGCCTGGCCGATCCACCAGTCGGGCAGCACCTGTTTCCCGCCGGCCTTGCCGCCGTCCAGGATGAACTGGCCGACGCGGGCGTAGTCGCGCAGCGTCATGGAGAGGCAACAGCCGCCGCGCTCGTGGCCGCCCAGGTCGGTAACCCAGATGGCGTCGGCCTCCATGCCGTAGGGCTTCCACAGCGTCTCGGAGGCATATTCGCTGACGCTCTTGCCGACCGCGTTCGAGACCAGGATGCCGACCAGGTCGGTCTCGCCCGTATTGTAGTGGAACTTGGTTCCCGGTGGGTTGGCGCGCGGCAGCTTGCGCATGTAGCTGACCATCGGGTTCACGCCCGGCTCGGTGACCTCCGTCCCGGCGACCGCCACATCGGCCTTGGGGTCGGTGTAGTCCTCGTTCCACCGCACGCCCGAGCTCATCATCAGCAACTGGCGCACGGTGACGCCGTCGTAGCCGGAGCCCTTCAGCTCGGGGATGTAGTCGGTGACGGGCGCGTTGATGGACTTGATCTTGCCGTCGGCGATGGCGGCGCCCACCAGGGTCGAGGTCACCGACTTGGCCACCGAGAACGAGGTCCAGCGATCGGTCGGCTTGCGGCCCATGGCGTAGCGTTCGAGCAGGATCTTGCCGTCCTTCAGCACCAGGACGCCCGATACATTGTAGGCCTGCATGTACCGGTCGACCGTCCAGGTCTTGCCCGCGTAGCTGAAGGTCGGGTCGATCTGCCGGGCGGCCATCGGCAGGGGATGAACCTGGTCGCCGCGCTTGATGATCTCAGCCTTGTAGACGGTCTCCATCGACCGATAGCCGTCGCTCTGCTGCTGCGGCGTCCAGGTCAGGATGAAAGGCGTTCCGGGCTTCAGCGCCACCTGCGCGCCCGCCGTCGCGCCGCTGAAAGCCGCTGCCAGCGCTGCCGCGACGGCCAGCCCGATCACCTTGCGCATGCTCTGATCCCCGTGTTTGGGCGGAAGCTAAGGGTCGCCGCGCCGCTTGCCTAGCCGGCTGCGTTCAGGGCCGGATTCGCATTTGAGGCGTATGCGCTCGCCGGTTGCAGGGAAAACTGAGACCATGGCCGAGCTTGGGCCACGACCCGAGGCTTTGTTGGGGGCGTCCATTTCTACGAACACCGATGTCGCCATCGTTGGCGCGGGCCCCTACGGCCTTTCAATCGCGGCGCACCTGCGGGCGCGGGGTGTCGATCATCGCATCTTCGGCTCGCCGCTCTCGACCTGGCGCGAGCGGATGCCGCCGGGGATGGTGCTGAAGTCTGACGGCTTCGCCTCCAGCCTGTCGGCGCCGGGGCGAGGCTTCACCCTGCGCGAATATTGCGCCCAGAACGGGGTGCACTATCACCCCACGGGGCTCGCGGTGGCGTTGGAGACCTTCGTCGACTACGGGCTGGCGTTTCAGCGGCAAGAGGTTGCGCAGCTTGAGCCGCAGCAGGTCGTGGCGCTCGCCCCGGCCGCCGGCGGCTGGCGGATCGAGCTGGACAACGGCGGCGTGGTCACGGCGCGCCGGGTCGTGCTGGCGGTCGGCATCACCCATTTCGCGCGAACGCCCGAAGCCTTTGCCGGCCTTTCGGCCGACCAGGTCAGCCACTCCAGCGATCACCGCGACTTCTCCCGGTTCGCCGGCGCCGAGGTCACGGTGATCGGCGCGGGCTCGTCAGCGGTGGACGTGGCCCTGGGGCTGGCCGCGGCCGGGGCGAAAACGCGGCTGGTCGCGCGCCGGGAGGCCTTGAAGTTCGCAAGGCCCAGGGACACGGAGACGCGCAGCCTCTGGAGCCGTATTCGCCACCCGAGCTCGGGGCTCGGCAATGGGTTGCGCTCGCGGCTGGCCTGCGACGCGCCGGATCTGTTCCGGGCGCTGCCCCGTGAAGCCCGGCTGGCGATCGTGCGCCGCCATCTCGGTCCATCCTCGCTGGCCGAGCAGAAGGCCAAGGTGGAGGCGGGCGTGGAGGTCCTGACCGGACGCCGGATCGCGACCTTGTCCGGGGCGGGCGGGCGGGTGCGTCTCGGCCTGGCGAGCGCCGATGGGACCCCGGCGCAGGTGGCGGCGGACCACGTGATCTGCGCCACGGGATATGAGGCGGACGTGCAGCGGCTGAGCTTCCTCGAGGCCGGTGTGCGCGACGGCCTGCGGACAGCCGGCAAGGCGCCGGCGCTGTCGGGTGGTTTCGAGTCCTCGGCGCCCGGTCTCTACTTCGTCGGGATCGCGGCGGCGGCCACCTTCGGCCCGCTCATGCGCTTCATGTTCGGCGACGAGTTCGCGGCTCGCCGGGTGAGCGCTCACCTGCAGCGGCAGGCGCTGTGAGCGCCGCGGGAGCGGTCACGCTGCGTGCGGGGCGAGGCGGGCGGGCGCTGTTCGTGATCCCCGGCGCCGGCGGATCGGCGCTGGAGCTGAAGGACTTCGCCGCGGCCCTGCCGGGCCGGCGACCGGTGATCGGGCTCGAACCCTTCACACCGCAGGCCGGCGGCGACCAGCCCATGACGGTCGAGGCGATGGCCCTCGTGGCGGCCGCCGCGATCCGCGAGCGCCAGCCGGCCGGCCCGTATCAGCTGATCGGCTATTCGTTCGGCGGCCTGGTGGCCCTGGAGACCGCCCTGGCTCTGCGGGAGGCCGGCGAGGCGGTGAGCTTCGTCGGCCTGGTCGACACCGTCTTCGACCGCCGTTTCTGGCCGCTGGGCCTGTTCCTCGCGGCGACCGCGCGGCGTACGGTCGGCCATCTGGCCCGCCTGGCGCGCCGGCCGCTGGGCGAGGCGCTTCCTGAGCTGGCCACGCGGGCCGGACGCCTGGCCGGCCGCGTCGCCGCGCGGGGGGGCGGCGGCCCGGTCATGGTCGCCGCACGGGCGGTGCAGGCGCGCTGCCTGATCGCCATGGCCGCCTACGCCCCCAGGGCCTGCGCCGTGCCGGTCACCCTTTTCCAGTCGACCCGCGACGGCGATTTCGGCTGCGATCCAGCCGACCTCTGGCGGCCGTGGATCGCCGAGCTGGAGGTGCGGCCGATCGACGGCGCCCACCTGGACCTGGTGCGCGACGCGGCGGCGCTGGCCGCCCTGGCCCAGGCGGTCGATGCCGCCCTCGCCGCCGCCGACGCGCCGCCGACCCGGGTGCTGCTGGCCGCGGGCTTCAACTGGATCGCCACCGCGCGGCTGGCCCTGGGCCTGACCGAGGCGGGTTTCGCGGTGCAGGCCGTCTGTCACCGCCGCCACAGCCTGCGCCGGCTGGGCTTTCTCGAACGGCTGAATGCGCTGGATCCGCTCAGGCTGGAGACCAGCCTGGAGCGCGCCATCGGCGCCGGCCGGCCCGACCTGATCCTCGCCTGCGACGATCCGATGACCCAGGCGCTGCACCGGCTGCACGACCGCGCCGATCCGGCCACGGCCGACGGCGCCTGGCTCCGGGCGCGCCTGGCCCGCTCGCTGGGGCCGCCCGAGACCTATGCCTGGCTCTATTCCCGCGCCGCCATCACGGTGATCGCCAACGAGGAGGGGGTGCGCCACCCCGCCACCGGCCGCGTCCGCAGCCTGGACGACGTCGCCAACTGGATGGCGGATCGTCCCGGCCCCGCGATGCTGAAGAGCGACGGCAGCTGGGGCGGCCGCGAGGTGGTGTTCGTCCGGGACCCGGCCGAGGCCGCGCGCGCGTTTCGCCGCATGAACGCGCCGCCCGGCGCCTTGCGCAGCCTGAAGCGGTGGCTGGTCGAGGGCGATGCGACGTCGTTGAAGGCCTTGCTTGCCCGACGCCGGCCGGCGCTGAGCCTGCAGGCCTTCGTGCCGGGGGTCTGCGGCAATGCGGCAGTGGCCTGCCTGGAGGGTCGCGTGCTGGCGGCGGTCTATGTCGAGGTGGTGCGCAGCAACGGCGCCCTGGGACCGGCCACGGTGGTCCGGGTGATGGATAACCCCGATATGGCGCGGACGGTGGAGGCCATGGTGCGGCGCCTGGGGCTGACCGGCCTCTGCGGCTTCGACTTCATTCTCGAGGCGGGGACGGGGGCGGCCCACATGATCGAGCTCAATCCCCGCGCCACGCCCACCGCTCACCTGACCGGCGCCGACGGCGGCGACCTGCCGGCCGCCCTGCTGGCCGCGCTGCGCCAGCGCGCCGCGGCGCCCCGGCGACGGCCCATCTATGCCGGTGGGCTGGTGGCCCTGTTCCCCCAGGAGCTGCGCCGCGACCCGGTCAGCGTCTATCTGCGCTCGGCGCACCACGACGTGCCGTGGCATGCGCCCGACCTGGTGGACATCGCCCTGGCCGAGGCCGGCACGCCGCGCGCGCTCCTGGACCGTCTCGCGCGCGGGCTCGCGCCGCGCACAGGTTCCCTTCCGCCGCCTTAGGCGCTAGGCCCCCGGACATGGCCGAGTTCGACTTCGATGCAGTGGTTGTGGGCGCGGGCGCGGTGGGCCTGGCGTGTGGTTTTGCGCTGGCAAGGCGCGGCCTGAGCGTCGCCGTGCTGGAGCGGGAGGCGGCGATCGGCCAGGGCGTCTCCTCGCGCAATTCCGAGGTGATCCACGGCGGGCTCTACTATCCGAGCGGTTCGCTGAAGGCGCGGTTGTGCGTGACGGGGCGGCGGTTGCTGTACGCCTTCTGCGACAGTCACCACGTGGACTACGACCGCTGCGGCAAGCTGGTGGTGGCCGAGACGGCGGATGACCTGGACCGGCTGGAGGCGATCCTGGCGCAGGCCCTGACCAACGACGTCGAGGGCATGGAACGGCTGACGAAGGCGCAGACCCTGGCGATGGAGCCCGGGCTGGCCTGCGAGGGTGCGCTGCTGTCGCCGCAGAGCGGGGTGTTCGAGAGCCACGCCTACATGCTGGCCCTGCAGGGCGAGATCGAGGCGGCCGGCGGGGCGGTGGTGCTGGCCACCCCGTTCGAGGGCGCGACGCCGCTGGACGGCGGCGGGTTCGAGGTGCGGGCCGGCGGGGTTGAGCCCACGGTGCTGAGCTGCCGCGACCTGGTGACCGCACCGGGCCTCTCGGCGCAAGGCGTGGCAGGCGATATCGAAGGCTTCCCGGCGGACATGATCCCCAAGGCCCACTACGGCAAGGGAATCTACTTCCGGCTGGCCGGCAAGGCGCCGTTCCGCCACCTGATCTATCCGCCGCCGATCCCCGGCGCGCTGGGCACCCACTATCGCCGCGACCTGGGGGGGCAGGGGGTGTTCGGGCCGGACCTGACCTATGTCGAGGCGCCGGACTACACGGTCGATCCCGGGGCGGCGGCGGCGTTCTACCGCTACATCCGCCGCTTCTGGCCGGGCCTGCCCGACGGCGCCCTGTCGCCCGACTACGCCGGTGTGCGGCCCAAGATCCACGGGCCGGGCGAGCCGCAGCCCGACTTCCGCCTGGACGGGGCCGATGTGCACGGCCTGCCGGGGCTGGTCGCCCTGTTCGGGATCGAGAGCCCGGGGCTGACCTCGTCGCTGGCGATCGGGGACGAGGTGGCGGCGCGGCTGGGGCTGTAGCGCACAGGATTTGGATTCCGCCGCGTCATTCGCCGATACTCCGCCTCAGGGAGACACCGATGAAGAACCGCATTACCGAGCTGCTGGGCGTGAAATACCCCATCGTCCAGGCCCCGATGGGCTGGATCGCCCGGGCGCAGCTGGCCAGCGCGGTGTCCAACGCGGGCGGGCTCGGGATCATCGAGACCTCCTCCGGCCGCCTCGACGAGGTGCGCGAGGAGGTGAAGAAGATGAAGACGCTCACCGACAAGCCGTGGGGCATCAACGTCGCCCAGGCGTTCGTGCGCGATCCGGACATCGTGTCGTTCGTGGCCGACCAGGGGGTGAAGTTCGTCACCACGTCGGCCGGCGACCCGAACCGCTACTGCGAGGCGCTGAAGGGCCGCGGGCTGACCGTCTTCCACGTGGTTCCGTCGCTGGCGGCGGCGATGAAGGCGATCGACGCCGGGGTCGACGGGCTGGTGGTCGAGGGCGGCGAGGGCGGAGGCTTCAAGAACGGCCGAGACGTGGCGACCATGGTGCTGCTGCCGCTGGTCTGTTCGAAGGTGAAGGTGCCGGTGATCGCCGCGGGCGGCATCACCGACGGACGAAGCATGGCCGCGGCCTTCTGCCTGGGCGCGGAGGCGGTGCAGATGGGGACCCGGATGGTCTCCGCCGCCGAGAGCCCGGTGCACCAGAACTGGAAGGACATGATCGTCGCGGCCAAGGAGACCGACACCGTCTTCCTCAACCGCCACGGGCCGGGGCCGGCGCTGCGCGCGCTGCGCACGGAAAAGACCACCCGCTTCGAGCTGGAGCCGCCGCCCAACATCATGGCCGAGATGGCCAACGCCCTGGCCCTCTACTTCGGCGGCGACATGGAGGCCGCGATCGCGCTGTCAGGCCAGGTCGCCGGGCGGATCGATTCGGTGAAGCCGGTCGCCCAGATCCTCAACGAGACGATCGAGGAGTTCGAGGCGGTGATGATGGAGATGGGCGCGAAGTACGGGCGGGTCCCGGCCTAACTCAATCCCGCTCAGCGGACTTTTGCCTACTTCGGCAGGGTCGCCAGCCAGTTGAGAATCTCCATTTCGAGCCGGATGCGGGCGGAGTTCCAGCCGTGGTCGGTGGCGACGTGCAGGGTGGTGACCTTGCCACCGGCCTTGCGGATGGTGGTCACCAGGGCGTCGCTCATGGGCGCGAGGCCGTCGTCGGAGGTCAGCACGAACAGGGGAAGCTTCGCCAGACCGGGCGCCGCGGCGGCGAACGTGTAGGGTCCCAGCGTCCCGACCTCTTGGGCCATGCTATCGGCGGTGACGCCGGCCAGGCTCTCCATGTCGTTGCGCGCGATGTCGAGACGCTGCGACAGAGGCGTGTACGAGGCCATGCCCATGTCGGCGGCCGAGATCATTACCGCGCCGAGGACGCCCGGATCGCTGCCCGCGGTCAGGGCGGTGACCCAGCCGCCCATGCTGTGGCCTATGACCACCAGGCGCCTCGGGTCGATCTGAAGCTTGACGGCGTTGGCGGGGTCGCGGGCATAGGCCAGGGCGGCCTTGCCGTCCTCAAGGTTGCCCTTGAAGCTGAACGTCCCTGGGCTGCCCCAAGAGCCGCGGTAGTTAAGGGTGACCACCGTCCAGCCGGCGCGCCGTATGGCCTGGGCCAGGTCGAGGTTCTTCTCGTTTCCCGGCAGGCCGTGGAACAGCACGACGGTCGGGTGTGGGCCGGCGCCGGAGGGGATGTAGGCGATCCCGTTCACCTCTACCCCGCCGGTGGGGATATGCAGCACCTCCATGCGCGCCGGATGGGCGGCGTCGGCCGGCGGGTCGGTGAAGATCGCCGCGGGGGGCGCCGCCCGGGCCGCGCCGACGAGGGTCAGGGCCAGTCCTGCGGCCAGCAGCCAGCGATGCGTCATCCGGTTTCCCCCACGATGGTCGTCAGCGCGTCTTTCGGCGACGCGCCCTCCAGATGGATCAGCGCCCAGACCGCGAAGAACAGCAATGGCCATTTTTGGCCGGGCCGCCCGCCGCGCATCCGGGCGGCGGCCTCGTCGCCCAGCACCTGGCGCACGGCGGCGACCTGGCCGATGCGCTGGGCGATGTCGGCGGCGCGGGGGGCGATCCAGGCATCGACCGGCACCGTGAAGCCCTGCTTCCTCGCCCAGGGCCGGGCGGCGGGGCATTCGCGTTCCAGCCACTTGCGCAGCAGCCATTTGCCGTGGCCGCCGCGCACCTTGAACCGGTCAGGCAGGTTGAAGGCGAAGGCCGCCACCTCGCGGTCCAGGAACGGCGTGCGGCCTTCCAATCCGTGGGCCATCAGGCAGCGATCCAGCTTCAGCAGCAGGTCGCCCGGCAGCCAGGTGACAATGTCGGCCCACTGCGCCTGTTGCAGCGGCGTCAGGCCCCTTGGCGGCCGGGCGGCGTCGCGCCAGGCGGCCAGCACCTGGGGCCGGGCGCCGCGCGGTTCGGCGGGACGGCCGCCCAGCCAGGCCGGGCGCAGGGCGCGGCGATAGCGGCCGTAGCCGGCGAACAGCTCATCCCCGCCCTCGCCGGTGAGCACGACGGTCAGCGCGCCCTTGGCCGCCTCGGCGAGCTTGTAGGTGGGCAGGGTGGCGTAGTCGGCGGTGGGGTCGTCCAGCGCCCAGGCGACCTGCGGCAGGATGCGCCAGAAGTCCGCCTCGCCGAAGCGGGTCTCACGCCAGTCGAGGTTCAGCGCGCGGGCCACCCGTTCGGCCTGGGCGCGCTCGTCCGCGGCGCCGGGGGCGTCGAAGCCGCAGGTGAAGGCGGTGACCGGGCGCGCGTTGAGGCGGGCCATCAGGGTGGCGATGGCCGCGCTGTCGATGCCACTGGAGAGGAACAGGCCGTAGGGGACGTCCGAGCGCTGGTGGACCCGGACGCTGTCCTCGAGGACAGCGTCGAGGCGGCGAATGAGCGCTCGCTCCTCCCCCGCGCCGAAGAGCGCGGGGGAGGGGGACCGCGAAGCGGTGGAGGGGGCGCGAGGCGGGGAACTCGGCGCTTGAGGCTTCACGCCACCTCCGGCGGCTTCGCCGCCACCTCCCCCGTCGTCTTCACGACGGGGGAGGAGCGCAAGCGGCGGACGCCGGTGGCTGCTGACGATCCGGCCGCCGCGCACTTCGACGACCTCGCCCGGCGCGAGGCGGCGGAGGCCCTGGAACAGGGTGCGTTCGCCCAGGACGAAGTTGAGGTCGAGCAGTTCGCGGGCGGGGTCGGCGTCCAGCACCGGCGCCATCAGGCCCGCCGCGAAGAACGCGCGCGGCTCGGAGGCGAAGGCCGGGCCGGCGCCATGCTGCATGATGTAGAGCGGCTTGATCCCGAACGGATCGCGGGCCAGCCAGGTGCGACCGTCGGCGCCGATCAGGCAGAGGCCGTACATGCCGCGAAGCCGGCCGATCGCGGCCTCGCCTTCGCGGGCGGCCAAGTGAAGGAGGGGTTCGAAGTCCGAGCCGGTGGCCAGGGTCAGGCCGAAGTCCTGGGACAACTCGACGTAGTTGTAGGCTTCGCCATTGCCGATCACCGTCGCGCCGGCGGCGTGCAACGGCTGCCAGCCGCCGTCCAGGTCGATGATCGAGAGCCGCGCGTGGGCGACGCCGGCGGTCCCCAGGGTCTCGATGCGCACGCCGTCCGGGCCGCGGTGCGCCAGGGCCGCGATCATCGGGCCGACGACGGCCACGTCGCCGCCCAGCACCCCGGCGATGCCGCACATCAGCCGGCCCCGTAGTCGGCGAATAGCGCCTTCCACTGCGCCACCACGGCGGCCTCGGAGAATTCCGCCGCGACCCGCGCCGCGCCCGCGGCCGCGAACCGGGTGCGCAGCGTGGGGTCGGCCAGCAGGCGCCGGACGCCGTCGGCCAGGGCGTCGGCGTCGTCGACCGGGACCAGCAGGCCGTCGTCGCCATCCTGGATCAGGCCGGCCGGCCCCTGGCTGGCGGCGGCCACCACCGGCAGGCCATGCGCCCAGGCCTGAATCACCACATTGCCCAGCGGCTCGAAGCGGGACGGAAAGACGCACGCGTCGGCGGTCCGATAGAGCGCCGAGGCGTCGGTCCGCCAGCCCAGGAAGCGCACCCGCCCGGCCACGCCAAGGGCCTCGGCCATCCCCTTCAGCTTGGCCTCCAGCGGCCCGACCCCGGCGATCCACAGGTAGGCGTCCGGCAGCTGGGCCAGGGCCTGCAGGCTGACGTCATGGGCCTTGTTGTCGTGCAGCCGCCCCATGGCCAACAGCAGGGGCGAGCCCTCAGGCGTCGCCAGGCTGGCGCGGTCGACCGGCGCGGCGTCCGGCGGGGCGGCGGCGAAGTTGGGAATGCAGGTCACCCGGCCGGCCGGCCAGCCCTGGTCGACGATCCACTCGGCGATGTCCTCGGTGTTGGCGACCAGCCGGTCGAAGCCCTTGTAATATTTCAGGCTATAGTAGCCCCCCAGCCGTCCGATCCGCGCCCAGGGGCCGCGTGGGGTGTGCCGGGCCGCCCGGTTCATCCAGGCCAGGGCCACCCTGGTATGCTGGACGGCGGCGAAACCGGCGGCAGCGGGCCGGGTCAGGATGTCGATCGGGCCGCCGAAGCGCAGCACCCGCACCGGCACGCCCGCCGCCTTCAGCCGGGCCTCTCGCGTCGCGTTGCCGCGGATGGCGGCAGCCTCGGTCACGCCCGCCCGCTTCAACGCCCGCAGGAGGTCGACGAAGTAGGTCTCCGCCCCGCCTTCGCCGGCCGTTCCCAGGAGGTGCAGGACGCTCATCGCAGCGCCAGCCTAGCTGGTGATCGCCCTTCGCCCAAGCGCTTGAAGCGCAGCGGCTTCGCCCCTATAAACCGCGCCTCGCGCGAGCGGGGCCTCTGGCTGGGTAGCTCAGCTGGTTAGAGCGGTGGATTCATAACCCACAGGTCGACGGTTCAAGTCCGTCTCCAGCCACCAGGGCCCCCCGCGCGAATTACCCTCAGCGCCCGCAAGCTCAGGCGACGTCGCGGTCCTCGGCGGGCGCTTCGGTCGGCGCGTCTTCGGGCGTGTTGATCTGGATCGACACTTCATAGCCCTGGGCCTCGGCCTTGCGGGCCGCGCCGCTGGCGGCGACCACGGCGGTGTCGAGGCTCGAATAGGGGCCGAAGCGCCGGCCGTTCAGGCCCACCTTCCAGACGCCGTCGATGAAATCGACCGAATATTCGACCTGCGGCATGGCGCGCCCCCTCGCCGGACTGGAACGAGATTGAACGCGATTCGGTCAGCCGCGCGAAGCACGACCTCTGGCACGGGGCTTGTTTGCGTAACAGGTCAGGTGGTCCAGAACGGAACACTGTTCGATGGAGAGAAGCCGATGGCGACTTCCGTTGTTGTAGCCCGCACCAAGCCGGACGGGCTCGAGTACCTCACCAATGACACCCGCGTCGGGTGGACCGACGCCGAGCAACTAGCGGCCCAGTTCGCGACGGTGCGCGAAGCGACCCGCGCGGCGATGCGCCTGCCCAGCCGCCTGCGCGCCTTCGCCCTGCCGGTCAGCGCCTAACCCGGCTCGGCCTCGCCCCACTCGTTCCACCCGGCGATCCGGGGCGTGCGGGGCACATACATGCTGTCGTGGCGGGTGACCCGGAATCCCGCCGCCTCGATCGCCGCGGTGACCGGCCGGGTCAGGTGGCAGCCGCCGGCGATGTGTTTCCACACCGGCTCGACGCGGCGCTGCCATCTGGCGATGTCGGGATCGGGCGCCAGTCCGTGCTCGCAATAGAGGAACCGCCCGCCGGGTTTCAGCACGCGGCGCGCCTCGCCAAGGGCCGCGGCCGGTGTGTGCACCGAGCACAGGGTGAAGGTGCAGACCACGCAGTCGAAGCTGGCGTCCTCGAATGGCAGGGCCTCGGCGGTCCCGTCCTCGACCTTCACCTTCAGGCGCGGATCGCGCGGGGCGGCCTCGGCGAGGGCGCGCAGTTCGGCGGCCGGGTCAACGCCGGTGACGCTCGTCACCTTGGTCGGATCGTAGAACCCCAGGTTCAGGCCCAGGCCGATGCCCAGCTCCAGAACCCGGCCCGCGGCCAGCGGCACGACCTTGGCCCGCTGCTTCATCATCGGCGGCGACGAACAGCCGGCCTTCAGCAGGCGCGGCAGGATGAACCGGTCGTAGAGCGAGGCCATGGCCCACCTTGGCGCAGCCGCCCCGCCCCGGCTAGAGCGCGGCAGGCGAAAGTGGATCCCGGTTTCGCCGCCCGACGCGCTCTAATTCAAAGAGTTAGGGCCTTTTTGTCTGGTTCAAGCGAGGCCATTTGAACCAGAAAGGCTTTAGCGCGGTTCGTAGACCTTGGGGGCGGGCCAGAGCACGACGGGACCCAGGGTCGTGCGGTCGCCTTCGAAATTGATCGTGGCGTGCGCCACCTCGTCCGAGCCCTGGCGCGCACCGGCGACCGCGGCGGCGGCGGCGGCCTGGTCCGGCGCGACCGAGCCGCTGGCCCCGAGCGCGCCCAGGGCGCGGGGCGCCTGGCGCAGCGAGACGTCCAGCACGCCGGTCAGGCGGCCGTCCGAACCGACGCCCAGGGCGCCCGAATTGACCCCGATCAGGGCGTCCCCCGCGGTCAGACCGGCGCGCTTGACGTTGATCCTGCCGCCAGCCCGCGACCACGCCGCCACGGCGTCGGCCCAGGTGGCGCCGCGCAGGGCGTCGACCTTGGTGAGCCGGCTGTCCCACGCGATGGACACCGGCTTGTCGCCGGCGATGCGGCCCAGCAGGCCGGCGAGCTGGGCCTTGCCATCCTGGACCGAGACCCAGACCCCCGCCTCGTCGCCGAGCTCGGCCGGCGCGCGCCGCAGGTGGATCTCGACCCGCTCGGCTGCGGAGAGGCCGAACGGCGCCGCGCCGGCGCCGGGCGTGAACGTCAGGCCGGTCCCCTCGAACGAGATGTTGGGCGGCGCATTGGCGAAGTGGCTGAGGCTGGCGCGGATCAGCCGGCCGCTCACCCGCACCGGCCCGCCGGTCGGCCGCACGAAGGTCAGCCCCTCCGGCGCGGCGACGATCCAGTGGGTGGGAGCGTGCATGAAAGCCTGTCCCTCGAGCCGCGGTGTCTCCAGCCCCCAGCCGGAGCGGTCGCGGATGCGGGCCTCGGTCAGGGCGATGTTCAGCCGGAACGGATAGCCGCCGATGCTGCGGTCGCGCCAGGCGACCTCGTAGCCGGCGTGGCGCAGGGCGGTCGCCGTAGCGTCGAGCCGTCGGATGGCCTCGCCGCGCGCCCACACCCAGGCGCCGCTCCAGACCACGATTAGCAGGGCGAGCAGGCCGAACGGAATGTAGAGGCCCAGCCGGCTGAGTTTGCGGGGCGGGGTCGGATCGGGCACAGACATGGATCGGTTCGTTGGGCAGTTCAGGGTGGCTCGGGGCGGGATGGCGTCGGAACGGTGGGTGTTCGGCTATGGGTCGTTGATGTGGCGGCCGGGGTTCCCGTTCGCGGAGCGGCGCGGCGCCATCCTACACGGCCGCCGCCGGGCGTTCTGCATCTATTCGGTCCATCATCGCGGCACCTATGAGCGGCCGGGACTGGTCCTGGGCCTGGCGCCGGGCGGGGCGACGCGGGGGGCGGCCTATCGGGTGTCGGAGGCGGACTGGGCGGAAGTCTACGCCTATCTGCTGGAACGCGAGCAGCCCACCGAGACCTATATCGAGGCGCGCCGTTTCCTGAAGCTGGACGACGGTCGCCGGGTCGAGGCCCTGGTCTTCCTCTCCGATGTGGGCCACCCGCAGTGGGCCGGGGCGCTGACGCTGGAGCGCCAGGCCGAGCTGATCGCCGGCGCAACCGGGCTGTCGGGGCGCAACGTCGACTACCTGCGCGACCTGGTGGCCCACCTGCGGGAAATGGGCGTGCGCGATGTTGGCATGGAGCGGCTGCTGGACTTGGTGGAAGAGCTCTGAGCTTTCCCTCCCCTTATGGGTAGGGCCGACTCGACGAAGTCGAGCGGGGTGCGGAACTGTGGGCCGGAGCGCGGAGTCGAAGCTTTATCGTGACTTCCCCACCCTGATCGCTTCGCGATCTGTCCCTCCCCAGAAAAAGGGGAGGGAAAGCTACAGCCCCATCAGCTCCGTCGACTTCGCCTCGATCCGCTCTTCCAGCAGCCGCATGAACTCCGCGCGCTTCAGGCCGGGCGGGATCGGCTCGAGATATTCGAACACGATGAGGCCTGGCCGGCGGACGAAACCGTGGGCGGGCCAGTGCACGCCGGCGTTGGTGGCCACCGGATAGACCGGCACGCCCAGCTCGCGATAGAGCGCCGCGATGCCGGGCTTGTAGTCCGGTTCGGCGCCCGGCGCCTTGCGGGTGCCTTCCGGGAAGATCACCACCTGGCGGCCGTCCTTGAACAACTCCGCCCCCTCGCGGATCACCTGGCGCATGGTCTTCGAGCCACCGTCGCGGTCGATGACGATGGCGCCGGCCTTGATCGCGTACCAGCTGAACCAGGGGATCCAGGCAAGCTCCTTCTTCATCACGAAGGCCGAGGCCGGCAGGAAGGTGAACTGGGCGAACACATCCAGCATGCACTGGTGCTTGGGGGCGACCAGGGCGGCGCCGGCGGGCGGCGTGCCGCGCACCTCGACCCGGATGCCGCAGATCGCCAGCAGCCCCACCACGCCGCGCCCCCACATGTGGAACATTCCCAGCGTCCAACGGGTGGGACCCAGCAGCACGGGCGTGCAGACCACCGCGACCGCCGCGGTCCACAGGTAGAACAGCGCCACATAGACGAGCGAGCGCAGTGCGGTCACGGACGGCCCTTCGGTTGCGCCGCCGGGGCTTCGCGGGGGCCCAGCCCCAGCACCGCCTCGCGGCCGAGGATCGCCAGATACTTGCAATACTCGACCACCATCAACCGCGCCGCAGCGGGATCGCGCCACCAGCCGCGGGATTTCAGCGCCGGGGTCGGGACGGCGAAGGTCTCGGCGGTGATGCCGGTGTCGCGCAGCACGGCGTTCAGCTCCAGCATGGCGCGGGGCATGTGGTAGTCGGCGGTGACCACGATCAGGCGGTTGTAGCGCATGGCCTGGGACCAGGCGGCGGTCTCGCGCGCATTGCCCACCGTGTCGGCGGCGGTGAAGCCCAGGTCCACGCAGCAGTCGTAGAGGCGGCGCACGGCGCGCGAGATGTGGCGGATGTCCTCGCGGCTGGCCATGGGATTGACGCCGGAGACCAGGACGCGGCGGCCGTAGCCGTCCTCCAGCAGGCTGACGGCGGCGGCGATGCGATCGTTCGAATTGGCGCCGGTCAGGACGACGATCCCCTGGGCCGGGGTCGGCGCGCGCGCCGGGGTCTGCTGCTGGACCCGGCCGGCGAAGGCCAGGAGGCCGCAGAACCAGATCAGCGCCACGACCAGGAAGGCGGCGACCGACTTCATCAGAGGTCTTGTATCAGCCGGCGTGCGGTGAGGCGTGCGGCGACCGCGGCGACGATGGCGGCCAGCAGCGGGCAGGGCAGCACGGCCAGCAGGTCCAGCCAGGCGATGGGCAGGGCCGGCGTGATCCCCTGGCCGCCGCCGACCAGCCGGAGCAGGCCGCCGGCCAGCGCCGCCGCGGTGGCCCCGAAAGCGCCGGAGATCGCCGCGATCCGGGCGAAACGCAGCTCGAACAGGTTGGCGATCTGGCCGTCCTCGGCGCCCGTCAGGTGCAGCACCTCGACCACGTCGCGCCGCGCAGCCAGGCCCGCGCGGGTGGCGAAGGCCACGACGGCGGCGGCGGCGAGCGCGATCAGCAGGAACAGCGCCGCGCCGGTCCAGCGGACCACGCCGGCGGCCTGGCGGATGTCCTTGATCCAGATCTGGTGGTCGTCGACCACGGCGTCCAGGCCCTGCGCCTTCAGCGCCTGGCGAAGACCGGCGGCGGTGGCCGGCTGCTTGCGATCCAGGCTGACGGCCACCAGGCGCGGCACCGGCAGGTCCTCCAGGTCGCTGACGTCGCCAAGCCAAGGCCGGATCAGGTCGTAGGCCTTCTCCTTCTCCAGGGCACGGGCCTCGGAGACGCCCTTGACCCCGGCCAGGGTCTCGGCCGCGCGGGCCGCGGCGGCGTCCGGGGTCTCGCCGCCCCGGGCCCGGACGATGACCGTGGCCTCGCCGGTCAGCTGCCCGGCCCAGCCATGCGCCGCCCGGTCGCCGGCGATCACGCCCAGCGCCGTCAGGCAGGCCAGGAAGCACAGGACCGCGATAGCGAAGATCAGCGCCGGGTCGCGCGCGTCCTGTTCTGGCAGGAAGGCGGCGGGACGCCAGCGGGCGGGATCGAACGACTCGCTCACGTCGTGGGTCCCTGCGGCGGCAGCGGCTTCAGCCGGCCCTTGTCCAGGTGCAGCACCGGGCGCGCCGAGCGGGCGACCAGGTCCTGGTCGTGGGTGGCGATGATCACCGTGGTGCCCAGGCGGTTCAGCTCGACAAACAGGCGATAGATCCTCAGCGCCATCTCGTGGTCGACATTGCCCGTGGGCTCGTCGGCGAGCAGGATTTCCGGCCGGTTCACGACGGCCCGCGCGATGGCCAGCCGCTGCTTCTCCCCGCCCGCCAGGGTCGGCGGCCTGGCGTGCATGCGCCCACCAAGGCCCACCCAGGTCAGGAGCTCGGCCACGTCGCCGCGATACTCCGACGGCTTGTGGCCGGCGATGCGCAGCGGCAGGGCGGCGTTGTCGAAGGCCGACAGGTGGTCCAGCAGCAGCAGGTCCTGGAACACCACCCCGATCCGCCGGCGCGCCCGGGGCAGGTCGCGCGCGGTCATCCCCGCCACGTCCTCCCCGAACAGCCGCACGGTCCCTGCCGACGGCCTGGCGGCCAGGTAGATCAGCTTCAGCAGCGAGCTCTTACCCGCCCCGGACGGCCCGGTGATGAAATGGAACGAGCCGCGCGGCAGGCTGAGCGAGATATCGCTCAGCACGTCGGGTCCGCGGCCATAGCGCATGGAAACGCCAGCGAAACGGAGGATTTCGTCGGCCGAAGGGTCTTCGGCTGCGGCGCTGGGGTTTCTGGACATGGAGGCCGAAATCGGCGACCTCGGAGTGAGGGTGCTGGAGCGTCCGATTCGACCTCATGATACTGACCTGTCCAGAGTGCGCTACCAGCTATTTCGTGGAGGACGACCGCGTTCCTCCACGGGGGCGCTCGGTCAAGTGCTCCAGCTGCGGCGCCCGCTGGCGCGCCCTGCCGGACGGTGAGCCCGAGCTCGAAATCGCGCCGCCGCCACCGGCGCCGCCGATCGCCCAACCGGGAGACGACGGCCTCGGCGCGGTCGACGATGACATCCTCTTCGTTCCGGGTTCGGCGAAGGCCAAGGCCGGCAGGAAGGCCGCGCCGAAGGGCCGATCGCCGCTGCTGGCGGTCGGTGTGGCGGTGCTGGCGATCCTGGCCCTGGCCGCCGGGGCGGCGGTGGTCCTGCGCCAGCAGATCGCCGACCGGGTCCCGGCCAGCGCCCGGCTGTTCGCGGCCATCGGCCTGCCGGTCAATTCGCTGGGTCTGGTGATCGAGGACGTGGTCTGGAAGCCGGCCTTCCTGGCGGGCCGGCCGGTGCTGGCGGTGACCGGCTCGATCCGCAACCTGCGCAAGCAGACCATCGTCGCGCCCGCCGTCCGCATCGGCCTGCTGGACAAGGCGCAGCAGCCGCTGACCACCTATCGCCTGGCGGTACAGAACGGGCGGGTGCCGCCGGGCGGACGCCGCTACTTCGCCTGGAACCTGCCGGACCCGCCGGCCGGCGCCCATCACCTCGACATCGGCTTCGACCTCGCCGCTGCTCTGCGCCCGCCCGCCGCCTCGACGTCGCCCCCATCCGGCGCGCCGCCCACGCCCGCCCCGGTCGAGGCCAAGCCGCTTTCCCCTGATTCTCCGGACGCCCTGGCCAAGCATGAGTGACCCCGATCCCACCATCCTGATCTCCGAGGCCGAGGTGACCCAGCGCGTCGAGGCGCTGGCCGACCGGATCGCGCCGCGCATCGACGACCAGACGGTGGTGGTCTGCCTGCTGACCGGCGGCCTGTGGTTCGCCTCGGACCTGACCCGGGCTCTGGCGCGGCGCGGGCGGATGGTGGGCTTCGACGCCCTTTGGCTGGCCTCGTACAAGGACGGGCGCCAGTCCAGCGGCCGCTGCGAGGTGCGCGCCGATCTGCAGCGCCCGATCGCCGGGCGCAAAGCGCTGGTGGTGGACGACGTGTTCGACACCGGCCTGTCGCTTTCGGAGGCCGCCCGCCTGGTCCGCGACTCGGGCGCAAGCGAGGTGCTGACCGCGGTGTTCGCCCGCAAGCCCTGGCCGACCCCGCGGGCCATGGAGCCGGACTTCGTGGCCTGGGAGGCGCCGGGCCGGTTCCTGGTCGGCTACGGCATGGACGTGGCCGGGCGGATGCGCGGGTTGCCCTACATCGGGGCGATGGATTGAGCGGGCTGACGATACGCCAGGACGATCTCCAGGGCGCGCCGACCCGCGACCTGCTGGCGCTGCACCTGGCCGGCATGCACGCGAACAGCCCGGCGGGCCACGTCTTCGCGCTCGATCTTTCGGGGCTCCAGGTCCCGGAGGTCACGGTCTGGAGCGCCTGGCGCGGCGAAGCGATCGCGGGAATCGGGGCGCTGAAGGCCCTGGGCGGCGGCGGCGGCGAGATCAAGTCGATGCGCACCCATCCCGACCATCTGCGCCAGGGCGTGGCCGCGGTGATTCTGGAGCACATCATCGACGCGGCTCAGGCGCGGGGGATGACCCGCCTCAGCCTGGAGACCGGCAGCGGCCCGGCGTTCGACGCCGCGCTGGCGCTCTACGCCAGGCGCGGGTTCCGCTCAGGCGGCGCGTTCGGCGACTATGTGGCCAGCGACTTCAACCAGTTCATGCATCTGGAGCTTTAGGCCAGCCACCGCGCCGGGCGTTGCGTGGTCCATCCCGTTAAAGTCACTCGATCGGCCGATCGGAATCGAGTGGGGCAAGCCTGAATTTGTGACACCATACGCCCCGTGCCACATTTCCCCGGCCATCCCTGATGTCCAAACCGACCGATATTCGCATCGCGCCAAATGCCCGCATGGTGTTGCCCGAGGCTGCGCGTGAGGCTTTGGGTGTCGCCGGCGCTGGTCTGGTGGCGGTGTCGGTGGACGGCGACGCGGCGCCTTGACCTCGATGGCGTCGAACGTGCGGCGGGCGCAGGCGCTCTATCGGGCCCATGTGCGGGAAGACCAGTCGAGCGACGCGTTTCTGGAAGGCCGACGCCTGGAAGCCGAGAAGGCGCCGCGCTGACGATGGCCCGCGCGGTCTCGACGCCTCGGCTGTGATCGCGCTGCTACGGGATGAGCCCGGCGCCGAGATGATCGCCAGCTATGCGGGCGTTGCTTGCAAGGGTGCGGGCGTCTAGAGCCACGGCGCCGGACGTTCCCGGTCGAGCATGTCGGCGTACGTCGGGCGCGGCCGGACCACCGCGAACTCGGCGCCCTTGACCAGCACCTCGGGGACCAGCAGGCGGGAGTTGTACTCGCTGGACATGGCGGCCCCATAGGCGCCGGCGCTCATGAAGGCCACCAGGTCGCCGGCCTCCAGCGGCGGCAGGAGGCGGTCGCGGGTGAAGGTGTCGCCGGTCTCGCAGATCGGGCCGACCACGTCGTAGGCCACGGGCTCGCCGGTCCGGGGCCGGAGCGGGCGGATGTCGTGGTAGGCGTCGTACATGGCCGGCCGCAGCAGGTCGTTCATCGCCGCGTCGATCACCAGGAAGCGCCGACCCTCGGGCCGCTCGTGCACGTGGATCACCCGGGCCACCAGCACCCCGGCGTTGGCGGCGATCATCCGGCCGGGTTCGAAGGCGAACTGCACGTCCAGTCCCTGCATCACGCGCCCGATCATGGCGGCGTAGTCGTCGGGCGAGGGCGGGATCGGCTGGTTGAAGTAGGGCACGCCCAGGCCGCCGCCCAGGTCCAGGCGCTCGATGGTCAGCCCCTCGGCGCGGATGCGCTCGACCAGGCCGCGCATCTTGCCGAAGGCCTGCTCCATCGGGGCCAGGTCGGTGATCTGGCTGCCGATGTGGCAGGCGACGCCCACCGGCCGGACGCCGGCCATGTTGGCGGCGTTGGCGTAGAGCCGCTCGGCCTCGGAGAACGAGACGCCGAACTTGTTCTCGGACTTGCCGGTGGAGATCTTGGCATGCCCGCCGGCCTCAACGTCCGGGTTCACCCGGATGGCGACAGCGGCGCGCCGGCCCAGGCGCTGGGCGACCCGATTGACCAGGTGCAGCTCGGGCTCGGCCTCGACATTGATCTCGGCGACGCCGGCTTCGAGGGCAAACGCGATCTCCGCCTCGGTCTTGCCGACCCCGGAGAAGACGATCCGCTCGGGCGGGACGCCGGCGGCGAGCGCACGGCGCACCTCACCCTCGGAGACCACGTCGGCTCCGGCCCCCAGCCTGGCCAGGGTCCGCAGCACGGCGACGTTGGAGCTGGCCTTCACGGCGAAGGCGATCAGCGGGTCCTTGAGCCCCGCACCGACCAGGGCGTCGCGCAGGACGGTGTAGTGCCGCTCCAGGGTGGCCGACGAATAGACGTAGACCGGCGTGCCCACCGCCTCGGCGATCCGGGCCAGCGGGACATCTTCACAGGCGAGCTCGGCCCCCCCGGGACCGTCCAGGAGCTCGAAGTGATTCATCGCGGGTTCGCGTCGGGGTCGGGCGGCGAGGAGGGCAGTTGCGCGTCGGTGGGGCGTTCGCGCGGGTCGACCGTCTGCACCGGCCGCGTCGGGTCCTGCGGCAGCGGCCGGTCGGCCGCGGTCGGCGCCCGGTGCTTGGCGCCGAACATCGGGGCGGGGCGCTCCAGCTGGCCGACCTTGCCGCAGCCGGCGAGAGCGCCCGCCAGGATCAGGGCGCTCGTGATCGCCAGGGCTCGACGGCTCATGCCAGCAGTTCCTTCCAACGCGTGATCTGCGCCCGGACCTGGTCCGGCGCCGTCCCACCATAGCTCTTGCGGCTGGCCACGGATGCCTCCGGGGTCAGCACCCCGTAGATGGCCGGCGTGATCCGCTTGTCCAGCCCCTGCAGGTCGGCCAGGGGCAGGTCAGGCAGGGCCACGCCCAGCGCTTCGGCCCGCTTGACCGCCGCGCCGGTGATGTGGTGGGCGTCGCGGAACGGCAGGTTCAGCTCGCGCACCAGCCAGTCGGCCAGGTCGGTGGCGGTGGAGTAGCCGGCGCCGGCCGCCGTCTTGAGCTTTTCGCGGTCGGGCTGCAGATCGGCCACCATCCCGGCCATGGCCAGCAGGCTCAGCTCCAGGGCGTCAAAGGCCTCGAAGGTCGGGACCTTGTCCTCCTGCATGTCCTTCGAATAGGTCAGCGGCAGGCCCTTCATCACCACGGTCAGCTGGGTGAACGACCCCAGCAGGCGGCCGACCTTGGCGCGCACCAGCTCGGCGGCGTCGGGGTTCTTCTTCTGCGGCATGATCGACGAGCCGGTGGTGAAGGCGTCGGAAAGCTTCACGAAGCCGAACTGCGGCGTCATCCAGATCACGATCTCTTCGGCCAGCCGCGACAGGTGGGTGGCGCAGATCGTGGCCGCCGCCAGGGCCTCGAGCGCGAAATCGCGGTCGGCGACGCTGTCCAGGGAGTTGGCGGTCGGCCGGGCGAAACCGAGCGCCTTGGCGGTCATGTCGCGGTCGATGGGGAACGGCGATCCCGCCAGCGCGGCCGCGCCCAGGGGACTCTCGTTCATCCGGATGGCGGCGTCGCGGAACCGCGTGGCGTCGCGGCCGAACATCTCCACATAGGCCATCAGGTGGTGGCCGAAGGTCACCGGCTGGGCCGGCTGCAGGTGGGTGAAGCCCGGCATCACCGCGTCGGCGTGGGGCTCGGCCTTGGCCAGCAGGGCGCGCTGCAGCGCCTCGACCTGGCCCAGGCTGCGTTCGCAGGCCTCGCGCACCCACATGCGGAAATCGAGCGCCACCTGGTCGTTGCGCGAGCGCGCGGTGTGCAGCCGCCCTGCCGTCGGTCCGATCAGCTCGCGCAGGCGGGCCTCCACATTCATGTGGATATCCTCGAACTCGTCGCGGAACGGGAAGGTCCCGGCGGCGATCTCGGCGTCGATGGCGGCCAGCCCGCCCTGGATCGCAGCTTCGTCGTCGCTTGAAATCACGCCCGCACTGCGCAACATCGCGGCGTGCGCCCGGGACCCAGCCAGGTCCTGGGCCGCCAGACGCCGGTCGAAACCGATGGAGACGTTGATCGCCTGCATCAGTTCGGCCGGTTTGCCGGAAAACCGTCCGCCCCACATGGCCTGTCCCGCCGAAGCGGGCCGGGCGGGCGGGTCAGAGGAAGAGTCGGTCATATGAGCGAAGGTCCAGAAGCAGGCGGCCAGGCGGCGTCGGGGAAGCCCAGGCGCGGGGTGCTGACCTGGGCCGTGGTCGGCGCCGCCGTGGTGGGCGCCGCGGCGGTTGTCTACATCATCGGCCAGTCATCCACCAAGACGGCGCCTGTGGTGGCAAGTGTGCCGGTGGCCGAAACCCCCGTGGCCTTCGCCAAGAAGCTGAGCACACCGACCCAGCCGACCCCGGCGCCGGACTACACCTTCTACGATTCCACCGGCAAGGCGCTGACGGTGGCCGACTTCAAGGGCAAGGTCGTGGTGCTGAACACCTGGGCCACCTGGTGCGGGCCCTGCAAGGTGGAGATGCCGACCCTGGCCCGGCTGCAAGCCGCCTATGCGGGCAAGCCGGTCGAGGTGGTCGCCGTCAGCATCGACACGCCCGAGGATGCGGCCAAGGCCGTCCTGTTCATCGGGCAGAACAGCCCGCTCAAATTCTACCACGACCGCGAGATGAAGCTGGTCTTCAAGATCAACGCGCCGGGCACGCCGACCACGGTGATCTACGGCAAGGATGGCATGGAGCAGGCCCGGGTCGCCGGCGACGCCGACTGGACCAGCCCCGAGGCCCGCGCCCTGGTCGACAAGGCGCTGGCGGGGGGCTGAGCGCAACGATGAAGCAGCCCAGGGGCCAGACTCAGCTAGACCCTTGGAATTTCAATATCATAGACAACCAGGAGCGCTCATCCCAGCGAAGGCCGGGACGCAGATCCGATGGCGGAGATGCGGGTTGGACGGGCTCAGCGCTTCTGGAGCCCACATCTGAGCCATTCCATCTAGGTCCTGGCCTTCGCCAGGATAGCGGTATTGGTACGGACCCTAGGCCGGGACAGCCTGCTTCGCCGCCTGGGCCGCTTGCTGGTTCGACAGCGTGCGGACCAGGCTGACCAGCGAGCTGCGCACGTCCGGCGGCAGCTTCTCGAAGCCGGTGAGCAGTTCCAGCGCGCCCGGGGTGCGCATGCGGGTCAGCAGGTCGAGGTCCTCGGCAGTCTCCTTGTCGGCGCCGTCGAACACATCCATCAGATCGGTGACCCGGCAGCGCAGCGCGCGAGAGATCTGCACCAGCCGCGAGAAGGAGATCCGGTTCGCGCCGTTTTCGTACTTCTGGATCTGCTGGAAACTGACCCCGCACTGCTCGGCAAGCGCTTCCTGCGACATCCCGATGGTGCGACGGCGAATACGCACGGCGGCTCCCAGCGCGATATCCATAGGATCCGGCGCCTTGGTCGACACCTCCGACATAGATTCCTCCCTTGCGCGGTGTTCCCCGTCCGCGCCGCAAGCCCAAGTTGCGACTAAAATCCTTTGTTGCGGAACTGCAAAGCCTTTTCAGCCCTCAGGGGATTTCGTACAATCGGTACGGCCCGTAGGAGGCGAGTGGCAAGTTAAGGTCTTGGTGACCGAAGCACCCCGGAAGTGTCGCGACACAGAGTTGTGATTCCCGAAGGCCATGCGCGTCATCCAACTGCATCCCCCGTTCGACCATGGCGCAGCCCTCCGCGTGCCACCCGCCCATGACCGGAAGAACTGGGCCGTGCTCTGGCGCTGGCTGGGGGACCAGGCGCGCTCGGTGGCCGAGGCGTCCGCCGTCCAGGTGCATACGCCGGAAGGCCCGGTGGTCGCCCATGCCGGTGACTGGATCGTGCTGTCCCACTCCGGTTCCTTCCACGTGGCTCATACGCTCCGGCCCCACGACGCCTAAAGCCTTTCTGGTTCACGTGGACTCACTTGAACCCGATAAAAAGGCTCCCAGTCTTTTGAATTGGAGCGCGTCGGGCGGCGAAACCGCGATCCACTTTCGCCTGACGCGCTCTGGTTTCGTCGACGGGTTGAAGGACCGGCCCGCGCGTGGAACGCTGACGTCGAAACCCACCAGGCGACCCGCATGCTGCCGATTTCCGAAGTCCTGACTGTCCTGGCCGTGAACTTCACCCTGTGCGTGGCGGGGTTCCTGATCCTGTGGCGGGTCGGGGCGGCGATCCGCGATGTCAGCTTCATCGATTCGGTGTGGGCGCTGGGCATGGGTGGCGTCGCGCTCTCGACGTGGGCCCAGGTGGGCTGGACCGGGCCGCGGCAGGGGCTGCTGGTGGCGATCTGTCTGGCCTGGGCGCTACGGCTGGGGTTGCACCTGCTGCTGCGCTGGCGGCGTCACGGTCCGGACCGCCGCTACGTGCGCATGATGCAGAAGGCGCAGGCCGAGCGGGGCTGGGGCTACGGCTATGCGTCGCTGCGCCTGGTCTTCGCGCTCCAGGCGCCGTTGATGTGGGTCGTCGCCCTGCCGGTCCAGCTGGGCCAGATGGCCGCCGGGCCGGCGCCGTTGGGGCCGCTGACCTGGGTCGGGGCCGGCCTGGCGCTGGCCGGCATCGCCTTCGAGACCGTCGGCGACGCCCAGATCACCCGCTTCAAGGCCGATCCGGCCAACGCCGGCCGGGTGCTGGCCGGCGGGCTGTGGCGCTACACCCGCCATCCCAACTACTTCGGCGACATCCTGACCTGGGTGGGCCTGTGGCTGATCGCGGCCGGCGCGCCGCTGGGCCTGTGGGCGCTGCCCGGGCCGGCGTTGCTGATCTTCCTGCTGACCCGCTGGAGCGGCGGCGTCACCTATGAGCGGCGATTGACGAAGACCCGGCCCGGCTATGACGACTACCAGCGCCGCACCAGCCCGCTTATCCCCTGGCCGCCGAAGCCGGCCGGGCCCGACAGCGTCTGAGGACTCCGCCATGCCGCTCGTCAACCGCGTCCGCTCGACCCTAGGCGACACCGACCACCCCTATATGACCGGGGCCTGGACCCCGACCTTCGAGGAACACGACGCCGACGACCTCGTCGTCATCGGCGAGATTCCGGGCGACCTGGACGGGGTCTATGTCCGCAACACCGAGAACCCGGTGCACGCGCCGATCGGCCTCTACCACCCGTTCGACGGCGACGGGATGATCCACGCCATGAGCTTCCAGGACGGTAAGGCCAGCTATCGCAACCGCTTTGTCCGCACCAAGGGGTTCGCGGCCGAGCAGGCGGCGGGCGGGGCGTTGTGGGCCGGCCTGGCGGAGCATCCGTCGAAGTCCACGCGGCCCGGCTGGGGCGCCCAGGGCAGCCTGAAGGACTCCTCCTCGACCGACGTGGTGGTTCACGCGGGCCAGATCCTGTCGACCTTCTACCAGTGCGGCGAAGGCTACCGGCTTGACGCCAACACCTTGGCCGACCTGGGCGTGGAAAGCTGGGTGCCCGCCGACGGCATCTCGGCCCACCCGAAGGTCGATGAGGCCACCGGGGAGCTGCTGTTCTTCAACTACTCCAAGCAGGCGCCCTACATGCACTATGGCGTCGTGGGGCCGGACAATCGACTGAAGCACTATGTGCCGATCCCGCTGCCGGGGCCGCGGCTGCCGCACGACATGGCGTTCACGAAAAACTATTCGATATTGAACGAATTGCCGCTATTCTGGGATCCGGAGCTGCTGCTGAAGGGCTATCACGCCGCCCGCTTCCACCGCGACATTCCCACGCGGTTCGCCATCATCCCGCGCTACGGCCAGCCGCAGGATATCCGCTGGTTCGAGGCCAAGCCCTGCTACTGCCTGCACTGGATGAACGCCTATGAGGCGGGCGACGAGGTGGTCCTGGATGGCTACTTCCAGGAGGATCCGGAGCCGCCGGCGCTGGAGGGCTGGCCGCGCAAGCTGGGCCAGATGATGGCCTATCTCGACGAGCACTCGATGAAGCCGAAGCTGTACCGCTGGCGCTTCAACCTGAAGACCGGGGCGGTCCGCGAAGGGGCCTTGGACGACCGGGTGCTGGAGTTCGGCTCGTTCAACCAGAAGATCGCCGGGACCAAGGGCCGCTACCTCTATTCGACGACGGCCAAGCCCGGCTGGTTCCTGTTCACCGGCATCGTCAAGCACGATCTGGACACCGGCCGCTCCTGGAGCCTGGAGTTCGGGCCGGACCGCTATGGCTCCGAGGCCCCGTTCGCGCCCCGGGTCGGGGCGACGGACGAGGACGACGGCTACCTGATCAGCTTCGTCACCGACCTGGCCGCCGACCGCTCGGAGTGCGTGGTGGTGGACGCCAAGGATATCGCGGCGGGGCCGGTCTGCCGGATCCTGCTGCCGCACCGGATCTCGTCGGGAACCCACGCCTGCTGGGCGGGACGCGACCAGCTCGGTCTCTAAGCGCCTTCCCCGTCCCGAAGAGGACAGGGGAGGCGGCTCAGCGTGAAGCGATGAGACGGAGGGCGCGCCAGAGCCTTTCTGGTTCAAGTTGAGTCACTTGAACCAGAAAAAAAGGCTCTACCTCTTTGAATTAGAGCGCGTCGGGCGGCGAAACCGGGATCCACTTTCGCCTGACGCGCTCTAGTTGGGCTTCTTGCCGCCCAGCTCCGCCATCAGCTCTTCCTTGCGCGCCTTCAGGCGTTCGCCCATGGCGTCAAGATCCTCGTCGCCCTTCTTGGCCTGGGCGAACAGGCCGCCGGGCTGTTCCTCTTCCTTGACGTGGTGGGTGATGTACTCGCCCAGCACCTTGACCTTGGCGTCGTAGTATTGCTCCGACGGCTTCATGCCCTCGATCTCGGCGATCAGCTTCTTGGCGCCGTCGTGCTCGACATAGGCCTCGTCCAGCATGTCGTCCTCGATATCGCCGCGCTCCTCGGGATAGAAGATCTCTTCCTCGATCTGGGTGTGGACCTTCAGCGCCAGGGCGATCTTGTTGAACAGCGCCTGCTTCTCGGCGTCGCCCTCCAGCTGTTCGTATTCGTCGAACCAGCCGGCCACCTCGCGGTGGTCCTTCTTCAGCAGGCTGATCGCCAGGGGGTCGCGCCGGCCGGTGCGGCGGGTGCGGCGGGCCTGGGTGGTCTTGGACGTCGCCTTCGCGGTCGTCGCCATCTGTCTCTCCAAATCTGGGCTGATCGTACGGTTAATGAATGTGGGCGGACCTGTTTCTGCGCGGCATTTCGGGAGCCTCCATGCCGAACCGTCCCACCAAACGCCGGCTCGGCGCGGACGGTTCCAGGCGGGCCGGTGAAGGGAGCGATCAGGACAGGCGGATCGTGGCAATCAGCGCGATGTCGCCGGCGGAGCGGCCGACGCGGATGTCGTAAGCGCCCGGATCGACCACCCAGCCCTCCGCCGCCAGGTCCCAGGTTGCGAAGGCGCCGGCCTCCAGCTCGAGGGCCAGGCGGCGGGTCTCGCCGGGCGCGAGCGTCGCCTTGGCGAAGGCCTTCAGCTCCTTCGGCGGGCGCGGGAGCCGGGGGGCCTGGGGCGCGACGTAGACCTGGACCACCTCGCTCCCGGTCCCCGCGCCGGTGTTGGTGACGCAGACCTCGACGGTGACCGCCTGGCCGGCGACACCGGTCGCCGGCGCGGCCAGGTCGGACAGCGTGAAGGTCGTGTAGCCGAGCCCGTGGCCGAACGGAAACAGCGGCGCGACACCGGTCTGGTCGAAGTCGCGGTAGCCGACCGCCAGACCCTCGGCGTAGTCGCAGACCAGCGGGTCCGGGCCGGTCGCGTGCGCGGGGTGGTCGCCAAAGGCCCTGGGGTAGCTGATCGGCAGGCGGCCGCCGGGCTCTTGGGCGCCGAACAGGACCGCGGCCAGGGCGTCCGGTCCGGTCTCGCCGGGCAGCCACATCTGCAGCACCGCGCGCGCCTGGTCGATCCAGGGCAGGGCGAAGGGCGATCCGGTGTTCATGACCACCACGGTGCTGGAGTTGGCCGCCAGGACGGCGCGGGCCAGGTCGTCCTGGCCGCCGGGCAGGGCCATGTCCGCGCGGTCGTAGCCCTCTGCCTCGGTGACGAGGCCGGATCCCAGCACCAGGATCACCGCGTCGGCGGCCCTGGCGGCTTCGATGGCCACGGCCGCGTCCGGGCGCGGCGGGCGGATGCCCAGGCTCAGGTATTCGTAGCCCTTCGCCCGGGGCGTGTAGTCGACCTGGAGCCGGTAGCCACGGCCGGCCTCCAGCGGGGCGCTGGCCAGGCGGCGCGGGACGCGGCGGCCGATGACGTCGAAATGGTCCTCGGCGGCGGACGTGTCGGTCGTGATCAGCGGCGCGCCGTCCAGTGAGAAGCGCGGCGCGCCGGTGGCGCGGACACCGAACTCATGGACCCCGCTCTCCTCCGGCCAGAACCAGCCGCTCCAGCGCAGCGAGGCATAGGCGGGCCGGTCGCCGCTGGCGATCTGCGGGGCGCCCCAGGCGATCGGCGTGCGTTCGAGCGCGGTGGCGTGCGCCGCACCCGAGCCGTCGGGACTGGCGAAATAGTCCACCTGAAGCCCCTCGGCGTCGCGCGCCCGCGTCGGGCTGAGCCGCCAGGCCGCGGGGGTCGGCGGGAAGGGGTCGTTGTCGACGCCGCGCGCCTCGATCACGGTGACCTCCGGGCCCAGGAGATCCCGCAGCCCCTCGGCCGGCGTCTTTACGCGATCGGTCACCACCTGCGAACTGCCGCCGCCCTGCAACAGGCACCGGGCGGCGTTGGGCCCGATCAGGGCCACGGTCTTGAGCTTGGGCGACAGGGGCAGCAGGCCGCCGTCGTTCTTCAGCAGCGTCATCGCCTCGCAGGCGGCGTCGAAGGCGATGGCTTGGTGGCGGGCGGTGCGCAGTTCGCCGCCCGGGCGCGGGCCGGCGTCCATCAGCCCGGCCCTGACGATCAGCCGGACGACACGCCGCGCATTGTCGTCGATCTGGGCCAGCGGCACGTCGCCGGCCTCCACCGCCGCCAGCAGCTTGTCGCCGAACCAGCGGGCGGGTCCCGGCATCTCCAGGTCCAGGCCGGCGTTGGGCGCGTCGACGGTCGAGTGCACAGCGGCCCAGTCGGAGACCACCATCCCCGCATAACCCCACTCGTCCTTCAGGATGTCGGTGAGCAGGCGGCGATGCTCGGAGGCGTAGGTCCCGTTCAACTTGTTATAGGAGGCCATGACCGTCCACGGGTCGGCCTCGCGGACCACCCGCTCGAAGGCGGCCAGGTAGATTTCACGCAGGGTGCGCTCGTCGACCCGGGCGTCGACCCGGAAGCGTTCCAGCTCCTGGTTGTTGGCCGCGAAGTGCTTCAGCGACGCGCCGATCCCCTCGCCCTGCAGGCCGCGGACATAGGCCGACCCCATGACACCGGCCAGGTAGGGGTCTTCCGAATAGGTCTCGAAGTTGCGGCCCCAGGTGGGGATGCGCATGATGTTGATGGTCGGCGCCAGCACGACGTGGTCCCCAAGGGCGTGGGCCTCGCGGGCGATGGCGGCGGCGACCTGCCCGGCGGTGTCGGGGTTCCAGGTGGCGGCGATGGCCACGCCGACCGGGAAGACGGTGGCCGGCACACCGTCGATCGAGCGCACGCCCGTGGGGCCGTCGGTCATCCGCAGGGCCGGTAGCCCCAGCCGCTCGATGGGGTGCAGGGTGAAGGAACTGGCGCCGGCCAGCAGGCGCACCTTCTCCACAAGCGTCATCTGCCGCAGCAGGTCGGCGACGCGGTCGTCCAGGGCGGCGAGGCTCACTGCCCCTCCAGGATGCGGAACTGTCGCTCCGGGTCGTCCTGGGTGACCACCGTGCCGTCCGGCAGGCGGACGTGGGCGCCGTCGGGGGCGTACTGCAGAATGTAGGCCTTGCGCACCGCGTCGGTCAGGTTCGGGCCGGTCCGGTGGGGCGCGAGCGAGGAGAAGACCACGATGTCGCCCGCCCGGGCCGGCGCGGCCACGGCGTCCGGCGCGTCCTCCAGGCAGACCCGGCCGGCCTCGCCCTGCCAGTGCTCCAGGGTGCCCAGCTTGTGCAGGCCGGGCGCGATCCAGGGGCAGCCGTTCTGCTCATCCACGTCGACCAGCGGGATCCACAGGGTGAGATACTGCTGCGGCTCGACGAAGGTGTAGCCGTTGTCCTGGTGCCAGGGGAATTCCTGCGGCTTCTCGGTCTTCTTGTAGACCGACTGGTCCCAGTAGAGCCGCACCGGGCCGCGCATCAGGTCGTGGCAGATGCCGCGCACCACCGGGTGCTGCGCGAACGCCCCAAGCACCGGTGACTGGCCGGCGATATGGATCGTGAAGCTGATGCTTTCGGTGACCGTCAGGCGAAATCGGCCGCCGGGCCTGCTGTTGGCGAAGTCCATGGTGGCCTGTTCCAGCGGGTCGATGGCGGCGGTGACCGCGGCGATCTCGTCGGGGGTGAAGGCGGCCCGGTAGACGAAAAAGCCATGGGCGTTGAAGGCGTCCACCTGTTCCAGGCCGAGCGTGCGCAAGTCGGTGCGCGGGGCGTCCTGCCAGGCGAAGCCGATATTCAGGGGGTGCGGGCGGGGGCTGGAGGTCGTGGCCATGGGAAGGAAGCATATCAGGTCCTCCGCGGCCGGGGAGGTGGGCCAAACCATCCGCGTTCTCAGGCCGATGGCCCGACCAGGGTGGCTAGCCGTGCGAACCGGCGGTTCCCGCGCAGCGCGTCGAAGTCGCTGTCCCGGTCTAGCCAGGGCCGCGCCCAGGGGCCGCGCCAGCCGCAATCCACCACCTGCTCCAGGGCGTCCAGCGCGGCCTCCGTGCGGCCGTTGTGCGCCAGGGTGTTGGCGAGGTGGAAGGCCAACGGCTCGGCGTGCGTGCGGGCGAGCTCCATGTCGATGGCCGCGTCCTCGGGACGGCCCAGGGCGTGGAGGCAACGTGCACGACCCGCCCGCGCGCGGAAGTCGTCAGGATGCTCGGCGAGGCGGGCGTCGAGCCGCGGAAGCGCTATGCTGAAGTTCTGACGGGATGCCGACGCCTCGCCCAGTATCCGCCTCAGCTTGCCAGCCAGCACCAGGGCGTACGGCTCGCCTGGCGTCAGGCGGGCCGCGCGTTCCAGCATCGCCGCCGCCGGTCGAAACGCCAGCGCGGACATGCACACGCGCGCCGCGTGGTAGAACACGACGCTGCTGCTGGGCCCGAGCGCCACCGCACGCCGGATCAGGTCCGTGGCCCCGGCAAAGTCGGCTTGGTAGGCGCAGGCGTGCGCGTCCACCGACCAGGCCTCGGCCAATCCGCCCTCGAGGCGCAGGGCGGCTTCGCAATGGCCGCGAACCCGTGGGACGTCCATCGGATCCTCGACATAGTCCGTGAACAGCAGCGCCTCGGCCAGGCCGGCGTGGGCGACCGCCAGCCTAGGGTTCATCCGCAAGGCCGTGCCGTAGAGCTCGATCGCGGCGTACAGCCCGGTCCGGCCGCCCGTCTCGCGCAAGGACAGCGCCTGCAGGTAGGTCCCGTAGGCTTCCAGGTCCGCGGCCCAGCCGCCGGGGAGCGCGCCTACGCCGTCCTCGCCGGCGGGACTCGCAAGCAGGCGGTAGCCCGTCTTGTGGACCGTCTCGATGTATCGCGGCCGGCGGAAATCGTCGCCGAAGGCCCGGCGCAGCTCGGCGATCACCTGGGTCAGCACCTCCTCGCCGACCGTCTGGCCGCCCCACGCCGCGTCCAACAGCGCATCGCGCGACCAGACCCGCCCGGGTTCCTGGACCAGGTTCAGCAGAACTTGCGCGGCCTTCGGCGAAAGTCGATGCTTCGCCTGCCCTGAAGACAGGTATCGCGAGTTCGGGTCGAAGACCCAGTCGGCGATGACGTGCATTTTGGCCTGCCCAGCGTCGTCCATACGTTCGTCAATTGAGCAGGGATGTCAAAGGCCGGCCTGAGGCCTGATTTACTGTCGAGCGTTCCCGGTCCGCCCTGCGAACGCTCGGAATCCTAATGAAAACCCTCTGATTCCATCAGGTTTCCGCGTGGCGCGCGGACCAGTCTGGATCTTCGAGCTTGGCGCCAAGTCGGGGCCACAGAGCGTGAGAAGATGGCGAGGCCATCCGGCGGCCATCAGGAGGAACTGCATGACTCGGAACTGCAAGCTCGCGGCCGCGGCCGCTGTGTTGGCCCTGGCCGTCGGTGCGGCGGCGGGCGCGGACGCCTCGGTGCTGACCTTCGACGGCGACATCTGCAACGGCGGCCTCACCTGCAGCGACAGCTTGCGCATCGATCAGACCTACGGCGACACCGCCGCGGTGGACGTGCAGTACAACCACGACATCACCAGTCCGGCCAACACGACCGGCGCGGCGGGCGCAGAACTCCAGTGGTGGGACACGGGCTACAACGACCTCGTCAACGTCGCGTGGGGGGGCGTGAACGACGCTGCCGGGACGCCGATGATCTTCCTGAAGCCGGTGACGGGGCGCACGGTCACCCTGAACGGGTTCGACCTCGGGGGATTTTTGCTTGCCGAGCGCGAGACCCAGGTCACCATCGTCGATGGCTTGAACAATGTACTCTACGCCTCCGGCACAATCATGGCTGGCACGGGCCCCATAACGGCCCGCCATTTCAGCTTCAACCTCTCCAGCGCGACAGGGATCGGCATCCAGTGGGGCCCGAGCGGCTTCAATGTCGGGATGGACAATGTCGACTTCACTACGGGAGCGGCGGCCGGGGTCCCCGAGCCTGCCACCTGGGCGATGCTGATCCTGGGCCTTGGCGCCGCCGGCTCACTGATTCGTCACCGCCGCGCCTTTGCGTCCAGCTAGAGCCTTTCTGGTTCAAGTGGAGTCACTTGAACCAGATAAAAAGGCTCTAACTCTTTGAATTCGAGCGTGTCGGGCGGCGAAACCGGGATCCACTTTCGCCTGACGCGCTCTAGCGAACGCCCTTCCTTTTCCACGAAGTCGCAGAGGGCAACCGCCTTCTTCGGGGTGCGGTCCCCCTCCGCCGCCTGCGGCGGGAAAGGAAGGCTCAGCGGGCGAACCGCTGCGGATGGGTAAACACCTCGAACGCGTCGTCGCGCGCCACCGCCACCAGGGTCATCCCGGCCGCCTGCGCCGTGCGGACCGCCAGCGCCGTCGGCGCCGAGACCGCGACGAGGACCTGGGCGTTCATCATCGCGGCCTTCTGCACCATCTCCACCGAGACGCGGCTGGTCAGCAGCAGCAGGCCGTCTCCGGCGCGGACACTGGAACGGGCCAGGGCGCCCACCAGCTTGTCGAGGGCGTTGTGGCGGCCGACGTCTTCGCGCAGGGCGACGATGCCGTCCGCCGGCGTCCACCAGGCCGCGGCATGGACGGCGCGCGTGGCGGCGCCCAGGTGCTGGGCGGGCGACAGCGCGGCCATGGCCGCATGGATGGCGGCGGGCGAGACGCTGAAGCCCTGCGGCACGCGCGGCGGCGGGCGGGCGGCCTCGGCCAGGCTGTCGATCCCGCAGAGGCCGCAACCCGTGGGGCCGGCCAGCGTGCGGCGGCGGCTGGCCAGGGCGGTGGCCGCGGACTGCCTCAGCCATATGCGCAACTCGATCCCGTCGGCGGCCGGGACGACCTCGAGGCCGGTGATCTCGTCGGGAGCCGCGATCAGCCGCTCGGTGAGGCTGAAGCCGACCGCGAAGTCCTCCAGGTCGGCCGGCGTGGCCATCATCACCGCGGTGGTGGTCGCGTCGTGGACCAGGGCGACGGCGGTTTCCTCCGGCAGCTCGCGGCGCCCCGTCTCCGGACCCGATGTCGTCCAGCGGGTCCGCCCGTAAGGCCGGGACGCGGTCACGCCAGGCGGCCCACGGCCTCGGCGGAGATGGGGTCGAGGCCGTCGCCGCCGGCGGCGTTCCAGGCGACGAGCTCGGCGCGCATCTGCGGGTCCCAGAAGCTCCGGAGGTGGCCGGCGACACCCTCGGCGGGATCGCCCGCCTGGGCGGCGAAGAACTTGGCGATCTGGTTGGCCATGTAGATGAGCCGTTCCGGCCGCGTCATTCGGCCGGCGCCCCAGCGACGCGCCGGCTGCGCGCGCTCATCGCCTCATACCGGGCCTGCCAGTCGGAGGGGCCGTTGGAGGGGGCGACCTGCACCGCGGTGACCTTGTATTCCGGGCAGTCGGTGGCCCAGTCGGAATATTCGGTGGTTACCACATTGGCCTGGGTCACCGGGTGGTGGAAGGTGGTGTAGACCACCCCCGGCGCGACCCGGTCGGTGATGCGGGCCCGCAGCGTCGTCTCCCCCGCTCGGCTGGCCAGCCGCACCCAGTCGCCCGCGGCCACGCCGCGCTCCTCGGCGTCGTGTGGTGGATCTCCAGCACGTCCTCCTCATGCCAGATCACATTCTCGGTCCGCCGCGTCTGGGCGCCGACATTGTACTGCGACAGGATGCGCCCGGTGGTCAGCAGCAGCGGGAAGCGCGGACCGATCTTCTCGTCGGTGGGCACGTATTCGGTGATCACGAACTTGCCCAGGCCGCGGACGAACCGCTCCAGATGCATCACCGGGGTGCCCAGGGGCGCGGCCTCGTTGCAAGGCCACTGCACCGAGCCCTCGCGGTCCAGCAGGTCGTAGGAAACGCCGGCGAAGGTGGGGGTCAGCGCGGCGATCTCGTCCATGATCGCCGCCGGATGGCCGTAGGCCATCGGATAGCCCAGGGCGTTTGAGAACAGCTCGGTGACCTCCCAGTCCTCGTAGCCGTTGCGTGGCCCGATCACCTTGCGCACCCGCTGGATGCGGCGCTCGGCGTTGGTGAAGGTGCCGTTCTTCTCCAGGAACGTGGAGCCGGGCAGGAAGACGTGGCCGTAGTTGGCGGTTTCGTTGAGGAACAGGTCGTGGATCACCACGCACTCCATGGCCGCCAGGCCCGCGGCCACGTGGCGGGTATTGGGGTCGGACTGCAGGATGTCCTCGCCCTGGATATAGATGGCCTTGAACCGGCCGGCGACCGCGGCGTCCAGCATGTTAGGGATGCGCAGGCCGGGCTCCGGATCGATCGGCGCCCCCCAGGCCGCCTCGAACAGCGCCCGCGTCGCGGCGTCGGAGATGTGGCGATAGCCGGTGAGCTCGTGCGGGAACGAGCCCATGTCGCAGGCGCCCTGCACGTTGTTCTGGCCTCGCAGCGGGTTCACGCCCACCCCCGGCCGGCCCAGGTTGCCGGTGGCCATGGCGAGGTTGGCGATGGCCATTACGGCGGTGGAGCCCTGGCTGTGCTCGGTGACACCGAGGCCATAGTAGAAGGCGCCGTTGCCGCCGGTGGCGTAGAGCCGGGCGGCGGCTCGCAGGTCGGCGGCGGGGACGCCGGTAGCGGCCTCGCTGGCCTGCGGCGAGTGTTCGGGGCGCGCCACGAACTCGGCCCAGTGCTGGAACTCGTCCCAGTCGCAGCGTTCGCGCACGAAGGCCCCGTCGCAGAGACCCTCCGTGACGATCACATGGGCCATGGCGACCAGCACGGCGACGTTGGTCCCGGGTCGCAGCGGCAGGTGGTGGGCGGCCTCGACGTGCGGGGTGCGGACCAGGTCGATCCGGCGCGGGTCGATGACGATCAGCTTGGCGCCGGCTCGCAAGCGCCGCTTCATCCGTGAGGCGAACACCGGATGGCCGTCGGTGGGGTTGGCGCCGATCACCACCATGACGTCGCAGTCCTCGACCGAGTCGAAGTCCTGGGTGCCGGCAGAGGTCCCGAAGGCGGTCTTCAGGCCGTAGCCGGTGGGCGAGTGGCAGACGCGCGCGCAGGTGTCGACGTTGTTCACCCCGAACCGGGCGCGGATCATCTTCTGGACGAGGTAGGTCTCCTCGTTGGTGCAGCGCGAGGAGGTGATGCCGCCGATGGCGTGGGCGCCATACGTTGCCTCGATGCGGGTGAACTCGGCGGCGGCGTAGGCGATGGCCTCGTCCCAGGAGACTGTGCGCCAGGGGTCCTGGATCGAGGCGCGGATCATCGGCTCCAGCACCCGCTCGCGGTGGGTGGCGTAGCCCCAGGCGAAGCGGCCCTTGACGCATGAATGCCCGTGGTTGGCCTTGCCGTCCTTCCACGGGACCATGCGCACCAGCTCCTCGCCGCGCAGCTCGGCCTTGAAGGTGCAGCCGACGCCGCAGTAGCCGCAGGTGGTGACCTCGGCGCGCTCCGGCTGGCCGATCGCGATGACGGCCTTCTCGGTCAGCGCCGCGGTGGGGCAGGCCTGGACGCAGGCGCCGCAGGAGACGCACTCCGACGACAGGAACAGCTCGTTCTGGCTGGCGGTGATCTTCGAGCCGAAGCCGCGATCCTCGACGGTCAGCGCCAGGGTCCCCTGCACCTCGTCGCAGGCGCGCACGCAGCGGGAGCAGACGATGCACTTGGCCGGGTCGAAGGTGAAGTAGGGGTTGGACGCATCGCAGGGCAGGCCGGTGTGGCTCTCGCCCTCATGGCCGTAGCGAACCTCGCGCAGGCCCACCGCGCCGGCCATGTCCTGCAGCTCGCAATCGCCGTTGGCCGCGCAGGTCAGGCAGTCCAGCGGGTGATCGGAGATGTAGAGCTCCATGACGCCGCGGCGGAGCTTCGCCAGCTTCGGCGTCTGGGTGTGGACCACCATGCCGGCCGCTACCGGGGTGGTGCAGGAGGCCGGCGTCCCGGCGCGGCCGTCGATCTCCACCAGGCACAGGCGGCAGGAGCCGAAAGCCTCCAGGCTGTCGGTGGCGCAGAGCTTGGGGATCGAGGTCCCGGCCTGCCTGGCGGCGCGCAGGATCGAGGTCCCGGCGGGGACGGTGACGGCGCGGCCGTCGATGGTCAGGGTCACGGGTTCGCCGGTAGCCTGCGGCGTGCCGAAGTCAATCTCGAGGACGCGGCTCATCCGACCGGCTCCGCCGCCGTGACGGGCGCCGCGAAATCCTCGGGAAAGTGCCGGATGGCGCTCATCACCGGATAGGGTGTGAACCCGCCCAGGGCGCAGAGCGAACCAAATTTCAGTGTCTCGCAGAGGTCCTCGACCAGGGCGAGGTTGGCGGCGACCTCGCGGCCGGCGCGGATGCGGTCCATGACCTCGACGCCGCGCTTCGAGCCCAGGCGGCAGGGCGTGCACTTGCCGCAGCTCTCGAGGCCGCAGAATTCCAGGGCGAAGCGGGCCTGGGCGGCCATGTCGACGCTGTCGTCGAACACCACGACGCCGCCGTGGCCGATCAGGCCGTCACGGGCCGCGAACGCCTCGTAGTCGTAGGGCGTATCGAACAGGGCCGGCGGGAAATAGGCTCCCAGCGGGCCGCCGCACTGGACGGCGCGGACCGGGCGGCCGGTGGCCGTGCCGCCGCCGATGTCGTGGACGATCTGGCCCAGCGTCAGGCCGAAGGGCGCCTCGTAGAGGCCGGGGCGGGCGACATTGCCGGCCAGCTGGATCGGCTTGGTCCCGCGCGAGCGGCCGGTCCCCAGCGCGGCGTAGGCCGCGGCGCCGTGCTGCAGGATCCAGGGCGCGGCGGCCAGCGACAGCACGTTGTTGACGATGGTCGGCCGGCCGAACAGGCCGCGGTGCGCCGGGAGCGGCGGCTTGGCGCGCACCTGGCCGCGCCGCCCCTCAAGGCTCTCCAGCAGCGCCGTCTCCTCGCCGCACACATAGGCGCCCGCCCCGACCCGTAGTTCGATGTTGAACGATCCGAGCAGGCCGTCGCCGTGCGCGATCTCCAGCGCCCGGGCCATGGTGGCGTTGGCGTGCGGGTATTCGGAGCGGGAATAGATGAAACCCCTGGCCGCGCCGACCGCGAAGGCGGCGATGGCCATGCCTTCGATCAGCAGGAAGGGGTCGCCCTCCATCAGCATGCGGTCGGCGAAGGTACCGCTATCGCCCTCGTCGGCATTGCAGACGATGTACTTGAGGTCGCCGGCCGCCTCCCGGGCCGTCTTCCACTTGACGCCCACCGGGAAGCCCGCGCCGCCGCGGCCGCGCAGGCCGGAACGGTTGATCGTCTCGATCACCGCGTCGGGGCCGATCTCGCGGGCGCGATCGAGGCCGGCGAAGCCGGGCGGAACCAGCGGGTCGACGACGCCGCAGCGGGCGAAGGTGAGGCGGGTCTGGCCAGCCAGCCAGGGGTACCGCTCGATGTCGCCCAGCGCCAGCGGGTGGTGGCCGCCGGCCAGGATCGCGGCGGCATCGGCGGGGGTCACGGGGCCGTAGGCGGCGCGGCCGGCCGGCGTCTCGATCTCGACCAGGGGCTCCAGCCAGACGAGGCCGCGCGAGCCGGTGCGGACCACCTCGGCGCCCTGCGCGGCGAAGGCCCGGGCGACGGCGTCGGCGCCCACGGCCAGGGCGGCGGCGTCACGGGGCACGAAGACGCGGGTCATGCAGCCCCCAGGGCCGCGGCCAGGCGGCGGGCGTCCAGCCGCCCCAGGGGCTCGCCATCGACAAGGGCGGCGGGGGCGACCGCGCAGAGGCCCAGGCAGTAGACCGGCTCGACGGTCACCGCGCCGTCGGCGGTGGTCTCGCCCCAGGCCAGGCGCAGGCGAGCCAGCAGGCCGGCGGCCCGGGCCTCGCCGCCCATCGCCTGGCACGCCTCGGCGCGGCACAGGCGAACCAGCCGCCGGCCGGCCGGGGCGTCGCGGAAGTCGTGGTAGAAGCTGACCGCCCCATGCACCTCGGCGCGGGTCAGGTTCAGGGCCTGCGCCAGGAACGGGATCGCCGCCTTGGGGACGCAGCCGAACGCCGCCTGGATTGCCCGCAGGATCGGCAGCAGCGGCCCGTCCAGCCCGGCATGCGCGTCAACGATTGCGCGCGCAGTGTCGGGGTTCCAGTCTGCGGGGTGAAGCGAAGTCATGCTGGCATGCTAGGCCGAATCCGGCGGGCGCATTCCACCTTCACATCGTCGCGCGCTTCAGAAATGCTGCGCGTCGCCTGGAGAGTCGAGGGGACGAGACCATGAAGACGCGCGCCGCGGTGGCCTTCGAGGCCAGGAAGCCGCTGGAGATCGTCGAACTGGACCTGGAAGGCCCCCGCGCCGGCGAGGTGCTGGTGGAGATCAAGGCCACCGGCGTCTGCCACACCGACGCCTACACCCTGGACGGCCTGGACTCCGAGGGCCTGTTCCCGTCGATCCTGGGCCATGAGGGCGCGGGCGTGGTGGTCGAGGTGGGGCCCGGCGTCACCTCGGTGGCGGTGGGCGACCATGTGATCCCGCTCTACACGCCCGAATGCCGCCAGTGCAAAAGCTGCCTCAGCCGCAAGACCAACCTCTGCACGGCGATCCGGTCCACCCAGGGACGCGGCCTGATGCCGGACGGCACCAGCCGGTTCTCGTACAAGGGCGAGACGATCTATCACTACATGGGCTGCTCGACGTTCTCGAACTACACGGTCCTGCCGGAGATCGCGGTGGCCAAGATCCGCAAGGACGCGCCGTTCGACACCGCCTGCTACGTGGGCTGCGGCGTGACCACCGGCGTGGGAGCGGTGGTCAACACCGCCAAGGTGGAGGCGGGCGCCACCGCGGTGGTGTTCGGCCTGGGCGGTATCGGCCTCAACGTCATCCAGGGCCTGAAGCTGGTGGGTGCGGGGATGATCGTCGGCGTCGACATCGAGCCCATGCGCGAGGCCTGGGGCCGCAAATTCGGCATGACCCACTTCGTCGATCCGCACCGGCTGGACGGCAAGGACCTGGTGGCCCACCTGGTCGAGCTGACCGACGGCGGCGCCGACTACACCTTCGACGCCACCGGCAACACGGCGGTGATGCGCCAGGCGCTGGAGGCGTGTCATCGCGGCTGGGGCCAGTCGATCGTCATCGGCGTGGCCCCGGCCGGCGAGGAGATCTCGACCCGGCCGTTCCAGCTGGTCACCGGCCGGGTCTGGAAGGGCACGGCGTTCGGCGGGGCGCGCGGGCGCACCGATACGCCGAAGATCGTCGACTGGTACATGGAGGGCAAGATCCAGATCGACGCGATGATCACCCACCGGCTGCCGCTGGAGCGGATCAACGAGGCCTTCCACCTGATGCACGCCGGAACCTCCATCCGCACCGTGGTGGTCTATTGAGCCTGGAGACGGTCTCGACGGCGAAGAGCTTCGGGGGCTACCAGGGGGTCTATCGCCACGCCAGCCGCGAGACGCGGACCGCGATGACCTTCAGCGTGTTCCTGCCGCCGCAGGCTGCGGCGCCGGGCGCCCGGCTGCCGGTGGTCTGGTATCTGTCGGGCCTGACCTGCACCCACGCCAATGTCACCGAGAAGGGCCAGTTCCAGCGCGCCTGCGCCGAGCTGGGGATGATCTTCGTGGCGCCGGACACCAGCCCGCGCGGCGAGGGCGTGCCCGACGATCCGGACGGCGCCTACGACTTCGGCCTGGGCGCGGGGTTCTATGTGGACGCGACGGAGGCGCCCTGGGCCGCCAACTACCGGATGGAGCGCTACATCGTCTCCGAGCTGCCGGAGGTGATCGCCGCCAACTTTCCCGCCGACCTCGGCCGCCAGGGGCTGACCGGGCACTCCATGGGCGGGCACGGGGCGCTGACCCTGGCGCTGAAAAACCCCGGCCGCTGGAAGAGCGTCTCGGCCTTCGCGCCGATCGCCTCGCCGATGCGCTGCCCGTGGGGCGAGAAGGCGCTGGGCGGCTATCTGGGGCCGGACCGCGCGGCGTGGCGCCGACATGACGCCACCGCCCTGATCGAGGACGGCGCGCGGGTGGCCGAACTACTGATCGACCAGGGCGAGGCGGATAGTTTCCTGGCCGGACAGCTGAAGCCGGAGCTGCTGGAGGCCGCCTGCCGGGACGCCGGCATCCCCCTGACGCTGCGCCGCCAGCCGGGCTACGACCACAGCTACTATTTCATCGCCAGCTTCCTGGAGGACCACCTCCGCTGGCACGCCGAGCGGCTCGGGGCTTAGGACAGTCCGCCCGAGTCCGGACGCATCGGCGACAACGGTCGCTTCCTTCCCCCGCCTGCGGGGAAAGGTCGCCAAAGCCGCAGGCGGGCGACAATGGGGGAGGTGTCCGGGAAGAGTCTGACTCACGCTTCCCCCATCGACCCTCGGCTTCGCCAGCGGGCCGCTTCCCCCAGTGGGGGAAGGATTTGGCACTGGATTCTTCGAACTCGGCGCGCACGCTTCCCCTCGCGGACGCCGCTGGCGCCTGACATAGTCGCCGCGTTGCAGCCGGAGGAGGACCCATGAATCGCCTGTTCCTGTCGGTCGACATGGTGGGTTCGACCGACTTCAAGGCACGGGCGGCCGGCCAGGGATCCGAGAGCTGGCTGGATGTCTTCCGCAGCTTCTTCTCGAACTTTCCGCTGATGGTCGCCGGCCAGATCGGGTTCCAGTTCCTCGACGAACAGGCGACACCGGCGATCTCGGTCTGGAAGGTGATGGGCGACGAGGTGGTGTTCGTGACCACCCCCGAGACGCCGGAGGAGCTGACCTCGGTCCTAATCGCCCTGCTGCGGACCATGAGGCTCTATGACGAGCGGCATTTCGGCGGCCTGCCGCTCAGGCTCAAGGGCACCGCCTGGCTGGCCGATTTCGACGGGCCGAACATCGAGATCGAGATCCCGGAACTGTCCAGCGGCCAGGGCGCCTATGTCGACTACATCGGCCCGGACATCGACCTGGGCTTCCGGATCGGCAAGTTCGCGCGGCCCAACAGCCTGGTGATCTCGCTGGACGTGCTGGAGGTGGTGCTGGGGGCGCGAAACGCCGGCGACGCGGCGCTCTACATGATGGGCCGCGAGCCGCTGAAGGGGGTGATGTTCGGCCGCGCCTATCCGATCGTCCTGATGCACGACGCCAGCGAGCGGTTCTCGTTCCTGCCGTGGGAGATCGAGCAGGATGCGCTGATGGCGGCCGCCGTCGCCGCGTCGCCGACCCCGCCGGCCGAGTTGCGCCGGATGATCGACGAGATGCGCCATTACCTGCGCAAGATGCACGGCCGCGAGCGCAAGCCGCCCAGACTGGGGGCCTGACGCGGATGGGAAACGCCATGATCGACGTACGCACAGCCGAGGCGTCCGAAGGGGACGCGGTGCTCAATACCCTGATGCTGGCCTTCAGCACAGACCCCTGCCTGCGCTATCTGCTCGCCTCGCCCGACGCCTTCTTCAAGGGCTTCCGGGCCTTCGCGACGGGTATGGGCGGGGCGGCGGTGGCCCAGGGCACCGCCTGGCTCGCGGACGACGGGGCGGCCGCGGCGCTGTGGCTGCCGCCCGGGGTCTCGTCCGACCGGGATGCGATGCTGGCGGTGATCGGCGAGCTGGCGCGGGAGGAGAAACTGCCGGTGCTGGGCGAGGTGGGCGAGACCATGGCGGCCTACCACCCGGACGCGCCGCACTGGTACCTGGCGATGATCGGGGTGGACCCGGCGCGGCAGGGCCGCGGCTATGGCTCGGCGATCCTGAAGCAGTCGCTGCGCCGCTGCGACGAGGACGGCGTCATGGCCTACCTCGAGAGCTCCAATCCCAAGAACGTGCCGCTCTACGAACGCTACGGCTTCGAGGTGATGGGGTTCGTGCAGCCGGGGGACTTCCCCGGCATCTACCCGATGGTGCGCCAGCCGCGAGGCTAGGCCGTCCGGCGCAGACCCGGAGGCGGCCGCGTCCGCCAGAGCGGTTCGACGGCCTCGTAGGCCGCGCCCAGTTGCAGGCACGCCATCTCCTGGTGGACTGGGGCGATGATCTGCAGGCCCATCGGCAGCCCCTGGGGGCTGAACCCCGCAGGCATCGCCAGAGCGGGGCAGCCCGCCATCGTGACCAGGCAGACCCCCTTCATCCACTCATGATAGGTCCGCATCGCGACGCCCGCGATCTCCGTCGGCCAGCGCGTGGCGATGGCGAAGGGAAAAAGCTGGGCGGTCGGTGCGATCAGGTAGTCGTAGGTCGAGAACAGCCCCTGGACGGCCTGGCTCCACTGGGTGCGCACGGTCGATGCGGCGATGATGTCGACGGCCGACAGGCGTAGCGCGGTCTCCAGCTCATAGATCGACTGGGCGTTGAGCAGGGCCCGCTGGGCCGGGTCGTGGTCGAAGGGCAGGAACTGACCGGCCTGCTGCCAGGCGCGCAGGCGAATGAACGCCTGCCACGCCCGTTCGACGTCAAAGTCCGGCATGGCCGCCTCGACGACGCAGCCCAGGGCCTCGAACCGTTTGAGGGCGGCGCGGCAGACGTCGAGCACGCCGGCCTCACAGGGCGTGGCCCCGCCGAAATCGCCCAGCCAGCCGATCCGCTTGCCCTTCAGCTCAGCGTCCAGTGGGCCGGCGAAACCGGCCCCGTCGCCCTCCAGCGACAGCGGCGCGCGAGGGTCGTACCCGGCCTGGACCGAGAGCAGCAGGGCGAGGTCGGCGACGTTGCGCGCCATCGGCCCCTGCACGCCCATCGACGGTTGCCAGGCGTTTGGCGCATCGACCGGCACGCGGCCGAAGCTGGTCCGGAAGCCGCAGACGTTGTTCCATCCGGCGGGATTGCGCAGGCTGCCGCCATAGTCGCTGCCGTCGGCGAGCGGGACCATCCGCAGGGCCAGCGCCACCGCCGCCCCGCCGCTGCTGCCGCCCGCCGACCGGCTCGGGTCATGGCTGTTGTGCGTCGGCCCGTAGACGGGATTGACGGTGTGCGAGCCCAGGCCGAATTCCGGCGTGTTGGTCTTGCCGATGAAGATCACGCCGGCCGCGCGCAGCCGCTCGGCCGTCAGGCCGTCGGCCGGGGCGACCAGGTCCTTGAAGATCGGCGAGCCCCGGGTGAAGCGGATGCCCTTAACCGGCTGCAGATCCTTCATCGCATGGGGAAAGCCATGGAGCGGTCCGATGGGGCCGCCGCGCGCCAGTTGGGCGTCGCGGTCCCGCGCCTGGCTGAGCAGGCCGTCGCGATCCTGCAGGGCCACCACGGCGTTGGCGGCCGGGTTGAGCCTGTCGATCTGGTCAAGGTGGGCGGTCATCACCTCGAGCGAAGAGACCTTGCGCGCCCGGATCGCCTTGGCGAGGCCGCGCGCGGTCATCGAGACGATGTCGCTCGCCTCGGCTGAGTCGCCGTCCGGTTCGTCGCTCATGCTCGCTCCTGGAGGCCTGGAGCCCTGGAGGCCAGGCTACAACACGGTCCCGCCCGGCCTATGGCCCCTCGTAGCGCACCACCAGGATGGCGATGTCGTCGGACTGGGCCGCCTGGCCCACGAAGACGCGGACGTCGTCGGCCAGGCCTTGGGCGATCCGGCGTGCGGAGGTGTCGGCCCGCGCGGTTCCCAGGGCGGTCTCGATGCGGGCGATGGTGAAGAGGTCGTCGGCGAGGTTGGCGGCCTCCGAGACGCCGTCTGTGAACAGCACCAGGGCGTCGCCGGGCGCGAGTTGGAAGGCGCCGGTCTCGAAGGTCGCGTCGTCGAACACCCCCAGCGCGATGCCCGGCAGCTTGGGCAGGCGTTCCAGGGCGCCGTCGGCGCGGCGTACGAAGGGCGCGTCGTGGCCGCCGTCGCTGTACTGCACGGCGCCGGTGCGCAGGTCGAGGATCCCGCAGACCGCGGTGACGAACATCTGGGCGGCGTTCTCCCGCGCCAGCCCGGCGTTGACCCGACCCATGATCTCGCCGGTGGTCTGGGCGGCGAGCGCACTGGCTTTGAACAGGGTGGTGGTCATGGCCATGAACAGGGCCGCCGGGACGCCCTTGCCGGAGACGTCGCCGACCACGAAGAACAGCCGGTTGGCGTCGATCAGCAGGTAGTCGTAGAGGTCGCCGCCGACCTGCTTGGCCGATTCCAGCAGGGCGTGGATGTCGACGTCGGTGCGCTCCGGGAACGGCGGGAACTGGCGGGGCAGCATTCCGGCCTGGATGTCGCGCGCGGCGGAGAGCTCGCCCTCGACCCGCTCGCGCGCCGCGGTCGCCGCCTCCATGTCGATCAGGTAGCGCTGCAGCCGCGCGATCATCGCGGTCATGGCCTCGGCCAGGCTCCCGACCTCGTCGCTGCGGCTGTGGCTGATCTTTTCGAGGGCCGCGGTTTCCGCGCGGTCGGGCTGGAAATTCCGCTGGCCGATGTTGCGGGTGAAGGAGGTGAGCCGGATCAACGGGCCGATGATCCGGTCGACCAGCAGCCAGCCAAGCGCCATGGACAACGCGAACATCGCGGCGCCTACCGCGATCGAGGTCTTCAGCGCCTGGTTCAGGCGGTCACGGACCGTGCCCAGGGGGATGTCGGCGCCCACCACATAGGGCCGTGCGTCGACCCCGCGCATGGGCAGGTAGATCGAGCGGAAGGTGCCGAACTTGTCGGTGTACTCGTCGAACCGCGGCTTCCCGTCCGCGAAGCTCTGGTAGAGCTTGGGCGGGGCGTCCTTGTAGAGGCTGAAGAAGCCGGTCCGGGTGCGGGTCTCCCACTCTCGCGGGGTGGCGCTGGTGGAGACGGTGCGGATCTCCCGGCCAAACTGCATGTAGGTGTAGACGTACTGCAGCTGCGAGGCGTCGGCGAAGCGCGAGAGGCGGTACTGCAGGCGGTAGTACTCCTCGGCCGGGATGGAGTCCGGGCCGGTGATGCGGGCGTGATAGACGTCTGGCACGATCTCGGCGACCGCCAGGGCGGCGGCGCGAAGCCGCGCATCGATGCCGGCCATGATCTCGGTGCGGTCGATGCTGTAGAGCACCGCCGAATAGGCGGTGGCGGCCACCAGGTTCAGGGTGAACAGCAGCAGCAGCAGTTGCGACCGCAACCCGAAACGGCGGCGGCGTTCGGCGCTGTCTCCTGCGAGATCGTTCATCGCCCCTGAGCACCCACCGACAGCCGTTCGCGAATTCGAAGCTATTCTATAGGGGAATCCGCCATCCACGCTAACGCTGGCCAAGGTGGGGGTCTCAAGCCAGGGAGGGCGCGCCAATTCTGTTGAACCGCCTCTTCAAGGTCGAGCCCGGCGATTGGCCGAAACTGCTGCAGTTCGGCCTGTTCGGCCTGTTGCTGCAGACCGGCGTCGGCATCGGTTTCAGCGCCGGCGACGCGGCGTTCCTGAGCCATGTGGGGCCGGGCAAGCTGCCGGTGATCTTCCTGCTGACCCCGGCGGTGATGGTCGTCTACACGGCGCTGTTCTCATACCTGCAGGTGCGCTTCTCGCCCGGGCGGGTGATGGACGTCACCCTGCTGATGCTGGTGGCGGGCGGGATGATCGGCTGGGCGCTGCTGTCGGCCCACCTGCCCAAGGGCTGGAGCGTCTACGTCTACTATGCGCTCAAGCTGTACCTGGCGATGTGGTACATCGGCCTCTACTCGCTGTTCTGGACCTTCACCGACGCCTATTTCGATATCCAGGACGCCAAGCGGCTGTTCCCGCTGTTCGCCGCCTTCTGCGCGCTGGGCACGGCCATCGGGGCGCTGATCGTCAGCAGCTTCGCCGGCGTCGTGCCGCTGGCCGGGTTCCTGCTGGTGTGGTCGGCGGTGGCGGCCGGGACCCTGCCAGCGGCGCGCGCGATCCGCCGTCGCTGGACGCGCATCGCCGACAGCGACACCGACCTGGACAGCGAGGTCGCCAGCGTCCGGATCCAGCTGAAGCTGGTGGCCCGCACCTTCCGCACCTCACGCTATGCGTCGCTGCTGGCGCTGGCCCTGTTCGTCACCCTGCTGATGACCAACCTGGCGGAGTTCCAGTACTCCTCGGTGCTGCAGAAGGGCCGCAGCGAGGCCGGGCTGGCGGCGCTGTTCGGCGAGCTCTATGCGGCCTCCAGCGTCTTCAACCTGATTGTCTGCCTGTTCGTGTTCAACCGGCTGGTGACGCGGATGGGGGTGCGCAACGTGGCCCTGATCCTGCCGCTGACCTACTTCGCGGCGTTCGGATACTTCTTCCTGGCGGGCGGGACCGGCGCGGCCCTGGCGGCCTTCTTCGCCTACCACGGGGTCCTGACCTCCATCGATTACAACAACCAGAACCTGATGTTCAACGCGACGCCGTCGGCGGTGAAGCGGCCGTTCCGGACCATCGTCGAGGGGATGTGCGAGCCGCTGGCCAGCCTGCTGGCCGGCGCCTTCCTGCTGCTGGCGGCCCGGCATGTAGACGTGCGCGAGCTGGCCGGGGTGGGCGTGCTGCTGGGCGCGGGGCTGGTGGCGATCGTGATGGGCCTGCGCCACGTCTATCCGGCGGCCATGGAGGCCAATATGCGCCGGGGCTGGCTGAACTTCGGCGACCGGGCGCTGCGCGCGCCGCAGTTCGACGCCGCAGGATTGGCCCTGCTGAAGGCCAAGGCCGCTGAGACCGACTCCGGGATCGCCGCCGCGGCCCGGACCCTGCTGCACCGCCCGTCGGCCCGGCCCGACGTGAGCGACGTGCTCGAGACCGACTCCTCCGGCGCCACCGACGCCTTCGCCGCCAAGCTGGCCGACCCCTCGCCGTCGGTGCGAAAGTACGCGCTCCAGGCCCTGGTCAGCGTGGTCGGCCCCGGCGACATCGGCCTGGTCGCCCCGCTTATCGACAACCTGACCCGGATGGACCGCGCCACCCGCCAGACCATCCTGGACCTGCTGGCCGCCATCGGCGACGTGGAGGCGATCCCCCCGGTGCTGATCGCGGCCGCGCGGCTCAGTCCGCGCGAGCTGCGCGCCACCGAGGCCATGCTGGTCAGCCTGGGCGAAGCAGCGATCCCGCGGCTGATGCAGATGCTCGCGAACTACCAGGCGCCCTATCGCGCCCGGGCGGTGGCGGCCCGCGCGCTGAGTGCGCTGTCGCACGCCCAGTTCGTCTCCCAGCTCGACCGGCTGGTGGGCGAAGAGCTGGGCGAGACCGGGCCGCGCCTGGCCGTGGCCGAGCGGTTCGAGGCGGAGCGGGACCGCTCGCCGGCCATAGACCTGCTGGCGCTGGCGTATCGCGAGCGGATCGCCGGCTCGGTGGACTTCGCCCTGGAGCTGCTGGCCCTGGGCGGTCTGGTGCCCGACTTCGACCTGCTGATCGTCTCGCTGCATTCGGCCAATCCCAAGGTGCGCGGCAACGCCATCGAGGCCATCGCCAGCGGGGTCGGCGCGGCCACCTACCGCCGGCTGGAGCCGCTGATCAGCCGGCGTCCGACGCGGGCTGCGGCGGGCGTGGGCGAAGGCGACATGCTGCCGCTGCTGCAGGCCGCCATCGACGACGGCCGCGGCTTCGAAGCCGCCGCGGCGGCCCAGGCGCTGCGCGATCTCGTGCCGCCGCAAGACCTGGCCCGGCATCTGCGCGGCGCCCTTCGCCCCGGCCTGGCGCCGATCTTCCGCGACAGCCTGGCGACCCTGCTGGCCCTGCCAGGCGAGGGCCGCGCGACGGTGGTGGATATGGTCGGCGCCCTGCGCGCGCTGCCCGACTTCGCGGCCGCCTCGATCGACGCCCTGGTCGCCCTGGCTGAGCGCGCGACGCCCGAACCCTTCGGGCGCCGGCCGACCGAAGTGGCCGTGGACGGCCGCGCGTTCTGGCTCTCTCGCGCCGACATCGACGACGTCGCTACCCGCTATCCGGACCTGGCGCTGGTGCTGCTGAAGGCCCGCGACGGACGCAGCTATGCGGCCTGAGGGGACCCCGATCCAGGCGCTGCTGTGGCGGACCTTCACGCCGGCCATCGTGGTCGTGGCCATCGCCCTGGGCGCGCTGGTCTACAGCCGGCTCTACGACACCATCCTCGACGGCTTCTCGCGCAAGCTGGTGACCACCAGCTCGCTGACCGCGGCCCTGGTGGACCCGGGAGACCATGACTGGCTGATCGCCGCCGCCCGCGCCGGCGCCGCGTCGGACCTCGTGGAGGCGATGCCGCGCTACCGGCGCAACGTCGAGCCGATGCGGCGCATCCGCCGCGAGCTGGGCCTGACCTACCTCTATTCCCAGGTGCTCGGCGGGACCAAGGACGTGGTCTATGTGCTGGATTCGACCGAGGGGTCCGAGCATTCGACCATCGGCTCGGAGGACGAGCTGCCGGGCGAGACGCGGGCCGGCCTGCGCGCCGTCACCGACCATGGTGTGGTCTATGTCTCGCCGATCCAGTTCCAGGAGCAATGGGGCCTGCTGAAGACCGCTGCGGCGCCCATGCGCGGCCGCGACGGCCGGATCGTGGCCACCGCCGGGGCCGACGTGAACATCTCGGTGATCCAGGTGGCGACCCAGAACGCCCTGTTCGCCAGCGCTCTGATCGGGGTGGCCTCGCTGTTGGCCTGCGCCCTGGCGACCCTGATGATCCTGCGCCGGGTAGCGCAGCCGATCGAGGGGCTGAAGGGCGACGCCCTGCGCTTCGCCGCCGGCGACCGCAATCCGCCCACGGTGCGCCCCGCGCCGCGCGAGGTGGAGCGGCTGCGCCAGGACCTGGCCGAACTGGCCCTCGACCTGATCGCCACCATGCGGACAGCCTGGACCCAGACCGCCGACCAGGACCGGGCCAGCAACCGGCGGCTGATCGAGGACCTGCTGGCCGACGAGCCGGCCGTGGTGAGCCTGGTCGACGACGACGGCCTGCTGGGGCTCTGGATCGCCGCCGACGACGATAGCGAGGGGGCCGAGGCGCGGCTGGGCCGCCGGGCGATGCGCGCCCTGGCCGAACGGATCGCCGCGGCGCCGGAGCTGGCGGCGGACTGGACGGCGTTGGCGCAGGCCGCGCCGGGCGCGCTGCTCGCCATCGACCGCAGGGCTGGAGTCGTGCGCGCGGCCGGCGAGCGGCCGGTGAGGCTGCGGATCGGCGCGGTGGACGAGGTCACGCTTGCGCCGGGAGAGGGCCGCGCCCTCGCGCCCGGGGCCATGCTCAGCGTGCTCACACCCGCCGGACCGATCACCATAGGCTGGGCGGCGCGGGCATGATCGGCGCCGAGGTGGTCCGCACCCTGTTCGCGCTGCGCGCCGTCGAGCCGTTCGCCCGGCTGGACGACCTGGAGCTGTTGCTGATCGCCAGCCACGCGCGGCTGCGCACCTATCCGCCGGGGCGCGTGGTGCTGGCGGCCGGAACGGTGGCCGACGCCCTGTTCGTGCAGGTCGAGGGTGAGGCTCTGGCCGGCGCGGCGCCGGCGCCGGCGGTGTTCGACGCGCCCGGCCTGCTGTTCGGCCTGGCCGCCCGGGCGGATCATGTGGCGGGCCCGGCGGGCCTCAGCGCCCTGCTGATCGCCAAGCCGCACGTCTTCACCATCGCGCGCGAGTGCCCCGAGTTCGTGGTGGGCCTGCGCGACCTCGGCGGCGCCCGGTCATGACCATCCGGCGCACCTTCCTGTTGCTGGTCATGCCGCTGTTCCTGCTGCTGGCGGGGGTCAACGGAGCGCTGCTGTTCCTGCTGGAGCGGGGCGAGGCGGCGCGGGGGATCGAGACCCAGGCGATCTCCGCGGCGGTGACCACGGCCGCCTTCGCCTCCGGCGCCGACGACCTGGCCGCGACCCTGGCCGACCCGCGCCGGGCGGCGGCGCTGAAGGCCGCGGCGGCGAACATCCCCGGGCTGGCCGGCCTCTATGTCGTCGGAACCGACGGCGTGCCGGTGCGGATCGCCGGGCGCGGGGCCGGCGCGGGGCCGGGACGGTTCGCGGCGCCTGCCCGGCCGCTGGCTCTGCCGATTCGCGCCGACGCGCCCCGCCCGCGCCTGGCCACCGCCCTGGCGGCCGCTGGGGGCGGCCGCTTTGTGATCGCCCAGATCGACGCCGAGCCCCTGTTCGCCGAGGTGGCGGCGCTGGGGCGGCTGATCGCCGGGCTGGTGGCGGCCGCCGCCCTGCTGGGCTTCGGCCTCGCCTGGACGGTGGCCAGCCGCATCGCCCGCGAACTGGCCCGCAACAGCGCCATGGTCGAGGCGATCCGCGCCGGCGCCGCGCCGGCCGACCTGGATGCCCTGTCGATCCGCGAGACCCGCGACCTGGCCAACGCCGTACGGCTGATGAAGACCGGGGTCACGGGCCGGCTGGCGCGCAGCCGCCGCGAGCTGGCGCTGCGCGACCGCCAGCGCGACGAGGCGGCCGGCGTGGCGGCGGTCCACGAGACCGCCTTCCCGCCGCTGGTGACGCAGGCCGCCGGGGTGGCGCTTGCGGCGCGCCGGCTGGGCGAGGCGGGCGCCGGGTGCTTCTACGCCCTGGCGACCGACGGCGACCGGGCGGGGCTGGTGCTGGGCGAATGCAGGGGCGCGACGCCGGTTGAGGCCCTGGCCAAGGCGCTGGCCGCGCGGCGGTTTTTCGAGCGCCGCCTGCTGGACGGCGCGGCGGCGGATCGGGTCGAGCAGGGCCGCAAGGCCTTCGATCTCGGGCGCGTGGAATGGACGCAGTGGATCGCCGGAGCGGGCGCGGCGACGAGCCTGGCCCTGCTCGACGGCGACAACGCGGCGCGCGCGGCGGCCTATGCCGCGCGGGGCGGGGATCTGCCGGCCCAGGCCGTCGCCGACGACCTCGAGGCGTTGCTGGTCGCCGACGGCATGGTGGCGGTCCTCAAGCCGGGCTCAGCCGAGCGCGGCCAGGGCTGAGGCCACGTCCGGCTCGATGGCGAAGATGCTGGTGAAGCCCGAGATGTCGAACACCTCCCGCACCGACGGCGCCAGACCCGCCAGCACCAGCTTGTGGCCGTTGGCGCGGGCCGCCTTGGCGCCGATCAGCAGGACCCTGAGGCCCGCGGAACTGACATAGGCCATGCCCGCCAGGTCCAGCACCACCTTGTCGTGCGCCTGGATGCGGGCCGGCAGCACGGCCTCCAGCGCGCCGGCCGAACCGCTGTCCAGCCGGCCGGACGCGGTCACCACCTGCACCCCGCCGACGCTCTCTTCCCGGATGTCCATCTGCGCGCCTCGTCCCTGACCGGGTCAGTATCGCCGATCCCCGCGGGGACATTGAGATATATTTCCACGTGACTAAGCTGGCGCGGTGAGTTCCCGCAAGGTCCCGTGGCAGGCGGGCGGTATGGATCGCGACTTCTCCCATACGCTCTCGGACGGCAGGACAGGGTTCCCCGCCCTGCTCGACGCCATCGAGGCTGAGCTCGCCGCGTCCGAGGCGCCCGATTCGGTCATCGCGCCGGTGCTGATCGCGCTGGACGAGGTGATCAGCAACGCGCTCGACCATGGCGGAGAGGCCGGCGCGACGCCGATGGTGCGCGTAACCCTGCGGGTCGGCGAGGGGCGGGTGGCGGTGCAGGTGGTCGACGACGGCGTGGCCTTCAATCCGATCGACCAGCCCGCGCCGGACACCGCCCTGCCCATGGAGGCGCGCGCCATCGGCGGCCTCGGCATCCATCTGGTCCGCAAGCTGATGGACGCCGTCGACTATGACCGGCGGGCCGGGCACAACCATTTACGGTTTTCCAAGGCCTATTCGTCAGCGTCGCCTTCCTGACGGACGGTCGATGGGCCATCCTGGGTTGCAGAGTGGGGAAGGGCCGGACATGTCGTCCATCACGCCAAAAGGATTCATCGAGGTCGTGGACGAAGATGGCGCGCTGGAGATCTGCCAGACCGACGGGCCCTATGGCCTGGGCGTCCGCACCCTGACCGCTCGCGCGGCGGGCGAGGTGGCGCACCGCTTCACCGGGGTGATCGGACCGGAGCTGAAGCAGCACACCCTGCAGATGCCCGACGGCCAGCATATCGCTGAGACCCGGTTCATCGGCTTCCTGTCGCACAGCTGCGATCCGGACTGCCGGCTGGACATGGGGCGGTTCGAGCTGGTGGCGCTGCGCGACACTGCGGCCGGCGACCTGCTGACCATCGACTATGCCGCCAGCGAGGACGTGCTGTTCCGCCAGTTCGCCTGCCACTGCGGCGCGGCGGCGTGCCGCCACTGGATCACCGGGCGGCTCGAGGGACCGAACGCCGAGGGGCAGGCCTATCTGGCGGGCCTGCCGCCGACATGAGCGTGGCCGGTGTCGCGACGCCGGCGCCCGCCTTCTGGTGGGCGCGCGAGGATCTGGGCTACGTGGACGGCCGACTGCGCTTCGCCGGGCGGGACGTCGCCGCCGCCGCCGAGGCCGCGCCGGGACCGCTCTACCTCTACAGCGCCGCGCGCGTGGCCGCGAACCTGGCGCGGCTGCGCGAGGGCCTGGCGCGGACCGGTTCGCGCACGCGGGTCTACTACGCCATCAAGGCCAACCGGTTCGCGCCGCTGCTGACCGCGATGGCCGGCTGGGGGCAGTGCGGCGCCGACATCTGTTCGCCGAACGAGCTGGACCTGGCCCTGGCCTGCGGCTTTGCGGCCAAGGACATCAGCTTCACTGGCGCCGGGGTGGCCAACCGCGACCTCGACCGGCTGCTGGCCCACGCGGACCTGACGATCAACTGCGACACCGTCGGCATGATCCGACGGATCGGCGAGCGCGCGCCGGGCCGGGCCATCGGGGTGCGGGTCAATCCAGGACGTGGCGTGGGCTATGGCGACAGCCCGCGGCTGACCTACGCCGGCGACGAGGCCACCAAGTTCGGGATCTACCGCGAGCAGTGGCCCGAGGCGCTGGCCACGGCGCGGGCTTACGGCCTGACGATCCGCACCCTGCATTTCCACGTCGGCTGCGGCTACCTCTCCGCCCAGCTCGACCGCTGGGCCGAGGCGGTCGGCGCCGGCCTGGCCTTCCTCGACGACGCGCCGGAGGTGACCACCGTCAACATCGGCGGCGGCCTGGGCGTGCCCTGCCAGGATGGGGATGCGCCCCTGGACCTTGCCCGCTGGGCGGCGGTTCTGCAGCGGCTGTTCGCCGGTCGGGACGTCACGCTGGCGGTCGAGCCGGGCGACTACATCGTCAAGGACGCCGGCCTGCTGGCGCTGTCGGTGACCGACGTGGAGGTGAAGCGCGACGTGGCCTTCGCCAGCGTCGACGGCGGTTTCAACCTGGCCCCCGAGCCGGCCTACTACGACCGCCCGTCCGAGGCCGTCGCCTGCGTCCCGCGCGGCCTGGACCCGACGGCGTGGCGGCCGGTGACCCTGGCCGGCAACATCAACGAGGCGCTCGACATCTGGGCCGCGGCCAAGCCCATGCCGCCCCTGGCCGAGGGCGACCGCATCGCCTTCCTGAACACTGGCGGCTACGGGGCCTCGATGAGTTCCAACCACTGCATGCGCGGCGACTTCACGGAAATCCTGCTGTAGTCAGGACCGCCATGAGCCCGATCCCGAACCTCGCCGCCGTCGTCGCCACCGTCGGCAAGGAGATGCAGCCGCATCTGGGCGGCGGCCATGTCGCCGATTACATCCCGGCGTTGGCCCGGGTGGACGGCCGCCGCTTCGGCCTGGCGGTGATCACCTGCGAGGGCGAGACCGCCGAGTTCGGCGACGCCTGGATGCCGTTCTCGATCCAGAGCATCTCCAAGGTGTTCACCCTGACCATGGCGCTGGAGCGGCTGGGCGCGGAGCTGTGGAAGCGGGTCGGGCGCGAGCCGTCCGGATCGCGCTTCAACTCCATCGTCCAGCTGGAGAACGAGAAGGGCGTGCCGCGCAATCCCTTCATCAACGCCGGCGCCATCGTGGTCACAGACGCCCTGATGGCCGGCCGCGAGCCCGGTGCGGTGATCGCCGACATCCGCGACACGATGCGCGGCCTGGCCGACACCGACGCCATCGACATCGACAAGGAGGTGGCCACGTCGGAGGCCGCCACCGGCTTCCGCAACTACAGCCTGGCCAATTTCATGCGCGGCTTCGACAACCTGAAGAGCCCGGTCGAAGACACGCTGCAGACTTATTTCCATCAGTGCTCCATGCGGATCAGCTGCCGCCAGCTGGCCCGCGCCGGTCTGTTCCTGGCCAACCGCGGCGTCGACCCGCTGACCAAGGTCCAGGTCACCACCGCCAATCGGACCCGGCGGATCAATGCGGTGATGATGACCTGCGGCCACTATGACGCCTCGGGCGAGTTCGCCTTCCAGGTCGGTCTGCCCGGCAAGAGCGGCGTGGGCGGTGGCATCCTGACCATCGTCCCCGGCAAGGCCGCCATCGCCGTCTGGTCCCCCGGCCTCAACGAGGCCGGCACTTCCCACGTGGGCGCCATGGCCCTGGAGAGCCTGGCGACGAAGATGGGGTGGTCGGTGTTTTAAGGGCCGCTCATCCCAACCCCTTGATCGTCATCCCCGGCCTTGTGCCGGGGATGACGATCAAGGGGAAGAGTGGAAGAGATGAGTGGCTCCTAGCCCGCGATCACCTGCGCGGCGAAGCGCTCCATCTCCTCGTACTGCGGGCTCATCTGCAGCAGCAGCAGGTCCAGGCCGGCGGCTTCGTAGGCGGCGATGCGCTCGCGGACCTGGGCGGGCGTGCCGACCAGGTTGGGGCGCAGGCCGCGGTTGGAGACGGAATATTCCTGCAGCTTCAACTCGCGTTCCAGCTGGGTGCCGGAGAGCCATTGGTCAAAGTTGGCGAAGCCTGGCGCGGCGGGGTCCAGGGTGGTGATGCGGGCCACCTCGGCGCGGGCCTCTTCCTCGGTGTCGCGGACGATGGCGTAGGCGGCCATGCCGAAGGTCATGGGCGGCCTGCCGGTCGCCGCGCGGCGGGCCTTCATGTCGGCGATCTTCTCAGCGATCACCGGGGCCTCGTCACCGTGCATGACATAGGCGTCGCACTGGGCCGCGATCATGGTCTTGGCCGCCTCTGACTCGCCGCCGGCGTAGATCACCGGCTTGCGCACCGGCTTGGGTTCGCAGATGGCGTCGTGCAGCTGGTAGCGCGTCCCCGCATAGGTCAGTTTCGGCTCGCGCCAGAGGCCGTCGACGACGTCCAGCCACTCGGCGGTGCGGCCATAGCGGTCGTCGTGCTGGTCGAACTGCAGGCCGTAGCTCTCAGCCTCCTCCGCCCACCACGACGAGACCACGTTGAGCGCCAGGCGGCCGCCGCTGATCCGGTCGATGTTGGCGGCCTGCTTGGCCAGCAAGGCGGGATGGTGGAAGTTGGGGCGGACCGCGACCATCAGTTCCAGCGTCTCGGTGACCGCCGCCAGGGCCGCGGCGGTGGACCAGGCGTCCAGGGCCGGCTGGTCGGTCCCCTTGATGTCGTTGAGGTTCAGCTCGGCGACCAAGGTCAGGTCATAGCCGATCTGCTCGGCCCGCTGGCAGAGGCGCTTGGTGTAGGCCCAGGTGGCGGCCATGCCCTCGTCGGGGATGTTGCGCAGCCAGCCGCCGAACACCGGGGTCCAGAAGCCGTACCTCACGCCGCCACCTCGGAGTTCGAGGTTTGGGGGCGCGCGCCGATCTCGCGCTTGAGATAGTCGACCAGCTTGTCGTGCGGGTCCCAGCCCAGCACCTCCAGCGGCCTGGCGACGAAGTTGGAGAGCGCGTTGAGGTCGTAGAACTTCGCCCGTCCGTCGCGGTCGTCGATCATGTACTCGATGCCGCCCACGTCGAGGCCGCTCAGGGCCGCGATCCGCTCCACCGCGGAGGTCATCGCTGGCGGCGGGGTGAAGGCGCTGATCGTGATGGTGGGCTTGTCGACCATGCAGACGTCGGCCGGGCAGAGGTCGAAGGTCGAGCCGGCGCCGTCCAGGGCCAGCGCATAGAGCAGCTTGCCGTCCAGCACCTCGCAGCGGATCACCCGGGCGTCGCGGGCCGGGACGTATTCCTGCACCAGGGCTACGCCGTCGACGCCCACCGGCGTCAGGCCGTCGGCGACCGCGGCCGCCAGGTCCTCGGCGCTGTCGTAACGGATCATGCCGGCGCCGGAGCCGCCGACGTTGACCTTCACCATCACCGGATAGCCCACCTCGGCGGCGAGGCGCGGCACGTCGGCGCGGCGGTGGGCGACGCGGGTGTTCGGGATGTCCAGGCCGGCGGCCGCGAACAGGCCGAGCTGGCGGGCCTTGTTGGTGTCGTAGGCGAGCGCGCCGGCGCCGTTGATCACCCGCGCGCCCACCGTCTCCCAATGGCCGAGGACGGCCGTCGAATAGAACAGGGCGTGCTCCTCCTGGCGCAGGAAGGAGGACATCGCCAGGCGGTTGAGGATCACCGGCGCGGGCGGCCGCGGGTCGGCCGGGTCGAAGGTGTGGTCCTGGATCCGGATCGGGGTCCAGGCGACGCCATGCCGGTCCAGGGCGGCGAACAGTGGCTCGAACCACTGCGGATGTTCGTAGAAGACGGCGAGATCGGCCAAGGGCGGCTCCGGCGCGGAAGGGCGGCCAAGAGGGAGCATATAGGTCGGCGCAGGTCGAGGGGGTGAGGATCCGCCGTGGCTTTTCCCATTGCGCCGCGCGCCTGTTGGGCGAGAGTGGGGGGATAAGAAGACGCGATCTGGAGGACAGCATGGACGCGACCCGTAGAGAGGCCTTGGGGCTGGCCGGCGTTGCGGCGGTGGCGCTGGCGGCTGGTGTGGCGCCGGCCGGCGCGGCGCCCATGCTGGGCAGTCCGGTGAAGACGCTGTTCTGGGCGGCGACGGTGACGCCGTGCGACAGGGCCGGCCGGTTCGATCCGGGCGCGATGAAGGACATCCTGGCCTGGTTCAAGCACTGCGGCGCTGACGGCGTGGTGGTGCTGGGGACCTCTGGCGAGTTCCCGCACTTCTCGGTGGCGGAGCGCAAGCTGGTCGCCGAGACGGCGCTGAAGAACAAGGTCGGCCTGAACGTCATCGTCGGGCCCGGCACGCCCAACCTGCCGGAGACCATCGACCTGGCGCGGCACGCGCAGGACCACGGCGCCGACGGCCTGCTGGTGATCCCGCCGTTCTACTTCAACGACCCGCCGGTCGAGGGGCTGACGCGCTACTATTCGGGCCTGTTCGACGCCGTTCGGATCCCGATCAACCTCTACCATATCCCCGGCACCAGCGAGGCGCCGATCAGCCTCGAGCTGCTGAAGAATCTGGCGCACTATCCCAACCTGGCGGGGATCAAGGATTCCAGCGGCAGCCCGGAGGGCTACAAGGCCTTCGTCGAGGCGTTTCCCGCGCTCAACATGCGCACCGGCACCAACAACAACCTGGAGCAGGCCTTCGACCACGGGATGGGGGCCATCCTGGCGGACGGCAACGTGTTCACCAAGCTGTGCGCCGACGTCTTCGCGGCCTATCGGGCCAAGCGGGACTACCAGCCCGCGCTGGCGAAACTGCGCATGGCGCAGCGCGACGTCCGGGGGCTCGGCGGGTCGCCGCCGGCCATGAAGTACGGCCTCAGCCTGCAGATGGGCGGGCCGCCAATCTATACGCGCCCGCCGCTGGTGGACGTGAGCGGCGACCAGAAGGCGGCGATCAAGCTCGCCCTCGACAAGCTGAAGGACATGGCCTGAACCGAGGCCTTGGGGGAACGCCAATGAAGATCTCTGCGCCCCGGCTCGCCGCCGGAACCCTGGCTGCCGCGCTGCTGATGAGCGGCAGCGCGCTCGCCCAGTCCGCCAAGGATGTGGAGTGGCCCACCTACACCGCCGACCTGGCGGGCAGCCGCTACCGGCCGCTGGACCAGATCAACGCCGGCAATTTCTCCAAGCTGGAGGTGGCCTGGCGGTTCAAGACCGACGCCATCGGCAACCGGCCGGAGTTCAAGCTGGAGGGCACACCGCTGGAAGTGGGCGGGGTGATCTATGCGACCGCCGGCTCCCGGCGGGGTGTGGTCGCCCTGGACGCGGTCACCGGCGAGCTGATGTGGATGCACTCCGAGCGGGAGGGCGCCCGCGCGGCGGCCTCGCCGCGACAGCTTTCCGGGCGGGGCGTGAGCTATTGGGCCGACGGGAAGGACCAGCGGATCTTCTACGTCACCACCGGCTACCGCCTGCTGGCGCTGGACGCCAAGACCGGCGCGCGGGTTCCGGCCTTCGGGACCGCCGGCGAGGTGGACCTGAAGACCGACTGGGACCAGGAGGTCGATTTGACCTCTGGCGAGGCGGGCCTGCATTCGGCGCCGACGATCGTGGGCAATACGATCATCGTCGGCGCGGCGTTCCGCGAGGGTTTCACCCCGGCCAAGCGCAACAACACCAAGGGCTATATCCGCGCCTATGACGCGCGCACCGGCAAGCGGCTTTGGACCTTCCACACGATCCCGAAGAAGGGCGAGTTCGGCTACGATACTTGGCTGAACGGATCGGCGGAGGACACCGGCAATACCGGCGTCTGGACCCAGATCACGGTCGATGAGGGGCTGAACCTGGCCTACCTGGCGGTCGAGTCGGCCACCGGCGACTTCTACGGCGGTCACCGGCCGGGCAACGGCCTGTTCGGCGACACCCTGGTGGCGGTCGACCTGACCACCGGCCAGCGCAAGTGGCACTTCCAGCTGATCCACCACGAGCTCTGGGACTACGACAACTCCTCGGCCCCGCTGCTGATGGACATCACCGTGGCGGGCAAGCCGGTGAAGGCGGTGGCGCTGCCGTCCAAGCAGGGCTTCCTCTACGTGTTCGATCGCGTCACCGGCAAGCCGGTCTGGCCGATGCCGGAGACCAAGGTCCCCAAGGGCGAGGTCCCCGGCGAATGGTATTCGCCTACCCAGCCGATCCCGTCGAAGCCCAAGGCCTATGCCCGCAACGGCGTGGCGCCCGACGACCTGGTCGACTTCACACCCGAACTTCACGCCAAGGCGCTGGAGCTGGTGAAGAGCTTCAAGCTGGGGCCGGTCTATACCCCGCCGGTGGTCAGCACCCTGCCGGGGCCGCTGGGGGTGCTGTCCTATTCGCCGCAGGGCGGCACCAACTGGCCGGGCGGGTCGTTCGACCCCGAGACCCACATGGCCTACCTCTACGCCTGCAACTCCTGCGTCGGCGCCTATGGCCTGCAGAAGCCGCCGCCGGGCCTGTCCGACATGAACTACGTCATCGGCGTGGCCGGCCAGCCGGTGAACATGATCCGTGGGCCCGGCGACGGGGTCGGCGCCGACGCCCCGCCGCCGCCGAAGGTCGCGCCGGCGGGCGGCGGCGGGGGCGGGCCGCGGCTCACGGTCGACGGCCTGCCGCTGCTGAAGCCGCCCTATTCGACGATCAGCGCCATCAACCTCGACACTGGCGATATCGCCTGGCAGATCCCGGCCGGCGAGACGCCGGACTTCATCCGCAACCACCCGGCGCTGAAGGGACTGACCATTCCGCGCACCGGCCAGTCGGGCTACCAGATCGGCACCCTGGTGACCAAGTCGCTGGTCGTCGCCGGCGACGGCATCGTCACCACCACCGCCGAGCATCCGCGCGGGGCGATGCTGCGGGCCTACGACAAGGCCAGCGGCAAGGAGGTGGGCGCGGTCTGGATGCCGGCGCCGCAATCGGGGTCGCCCATGACCTACACCGTGAATGGCAAGCAGTACCTGGTCGTCGCGATCAGTGGCGGCAATTACTCTGGCGAATACGTCGCCTATACGTTGCCGAACTGATGCGCAGGGCAGGCCTCATCATCGGGCTGGCGGCCGGCGCCGGCCTCCTGCTCGCCGGCCAACTCCGGGCGCAGGACGGGCCCAAGTCCGTCTGGGACGGGGTCTACACCGACGCCCAGGCCGAGCGGGGCAAGGCGGCCTATACGCAGTCCTGCGTCTTCTGCCACGGGCCGGATCTGGCGGGCACCGGCGAGGCCAAGCCGCTGGCCGGGCCGGAGTTCCTGTCGAGCTGGAATGGCCTTTCAGTGGGCGAACTGCTCGATCGCACCCGCACCACCATGCCGCAGGAGCATCCCGGCAGCCTGGAGCGCAGCGCCTACGCCGACATCCTGGCCTATCTGCTGAAGTTCAACGGCTATCCGGCGGGCCCGACCGAGCTGGCGCAACGCAGCGAGTTCCTGACCGGGGTCCGCATCGATGCGTTCAAGCCGGATGCGCTGAAGCCGGCCGCCAGCGCCGCCGACGCGTTCGCCACCGACGCGTTCGCGACCGTCGCCGATGCCGCGCCGAACAGCCAGCCGAACCCCTACGCCAGCGATACCGGCTTCTTCAAACTGCCGCCCGGCCGCACCATGGGCTCGTCCAGCGCCGTCGGCGTCGACAGCCGCGGCCACATCTGGGTCGCCGACCGCTGCGGGGCCAACAACTGCGCCGGCAGTCCGCTGGACCCGGTCATGGAGTTCGACGGCAAGGGCAATTTCATCAAGGCGTTCGGCGCCGGGATGCTGCTGTTCCCCCACGGCCTGTTCATCGACGCCCACGACCACATCTGGCTGACCGACGGCCACAGCCAGGCCGGCAAGGGCGCCCAGGTGTTCGAGTTCGACGCCTCGGGCAAGGTCCTGCGCACCCTGGGCAAGGCCGGCGTCTCGGCGGAGGGCCCCGACACCTTCGCCGAGCCCAATGCGGTCCTGGTGACGCAGGGCGGGACCATCTTCGTCGCCGACGGCCATACGCCGGGCAGGAGCCCGCAGCGGATCGTCAAGTTCGACGCCTCGGGCAAGTTCCTCAAGCAGTGGGGCGGGCTGGGCGCCTCGCCCGGCCAACTGGAGATGCCGCACACCCTGGCGATGGACAGCCGCGGCCGGCTGTTCGTCGGCGACCGCGGCAACAACCGCATCCAGATCTACGACCAGGACGGCAAGCTGCTGGACAGCTGGCGCCAGTTCGGCCGGCCGAGCGGCATCTTCATCGACAAGGCCGATGTCCTCTACGTCGGCGACAGCGAATCCCGCGCGCCGGTGGGTTATGGCCACAACCCCGGCTGGACGCGGGGCCTGCGGATCGGCAGCGCCCGGACCGGCCAGGTCACCGCCTTCATCCCCGACACCGAGCCCAACCCGGACAAGCAGTCCACCAGCGGCGCCGAGGGGATCACCGCCGATCGCCACGGCGTCGTCTACGGCGCCCAGGTGCTGCAGAAGGCGGTGGTGCGGTACGTGCGGAAGTGAGCACGCCTCCTTTCGAGCGTGCAGCGGCGCTGAGCGGGCGATCACTTTGGCGTCGGTTGGAAGGTTCTGCCCCACGGCCCGCCCTCGGCCCATCGACAAGGCATGATCTTGCCGGGTAAATGCCGCTGAAATGCGCGCACGGCCCTGCTCACGTCGAGCCTGAAGGGCCGCGTTTCGGCGTGCCTGGGTGAGAGACGAAGATGGGGCTGCCCGAGCGGCAAGGACTGTACGACCCGAGGAACGAGCACGATTCGTGCGGCGTGGGCTTCGTGGCCAATATCAAGGGCCGCAAGAGCCACGAAGTGATCACGTCTGGCCTGCAGATTCTGGTCAACATCGACCATCGCGGCGCCGTGGGCGCCGACCCGCTGGTGGGCGACGGCGCGGGCATCCTGATCCAGATCCCGGACGGGCTCTATCGCGCCTGGGCGGCCGATGAAGGCGTCGAGCTGCCGCCGGCCGGCGAATACGCCGTGGCCATGTGCTTCCTGCCGCAGGACGTGCTGGCCCGGAACGCGGCCCTCGAGCAGTTCGAGCACTTCCTGAAGGTCGAGAAGCAGCCGTTGATCGGCTGGCGCGACGTGCCGGTGGACACCACGGGACTGGGCGAGGCCGTGCTGGCCTCGATGCCGGTGATCCGCCAGGCCTTCATCGGCCGCGGGCCGAACGTGAAGGACCAGGACGCCCACGAGCGCAAGCTGCTGACGGTGCGCAAACAGCTGCAGAACCCGCTGGCCGAGCTGGCTGTGAAGCGCAACCTGCCGGGCCTGACCCAGCTCTACCTGCCGTCGTTCTCCACCCGGACGGTGGTCTACAAGGGCCTGCTGCTGGCCGGCCAGGTGGGCACCTTCTACACGGACCTGCTGGACGAACGCGCGGAGTCGGCCCTGGCCCTGGTCCACCAGCGGTTCTCGACCAACACCGTCCCGTCCTGGAAGCTGGCCCACCCTTACCGGTTCATCGCCCACAACGGCGAGATCAACACCGTCCGCGGCAATGTGAACTGGATGAACGCCCGCCGACGCTCGTTGCAGAGCGACCTGCTGGGCCCCGACCTCAACAAGATGTGGCCGCTGATCCCGCATGGGCAGTCCGACACAGCATGTCTCGACAATGCGCTGGAACTCCTGCTGGCCGGCGGCATCCCGCTGGCCCAGGCGGTGATGATGCTGATCCCCGAGGCCTGGTCCGGCAACCCGCTGATGGACGCCAAGCGCCGGGCTTTCTACGAGTACCACGCTGCCCTGATGGAGCCCTGGGACGGGCCGGCCGCCGTGGCCTTCACTGACGGCCGCCAGATCGGCGCCACGCTCGACCGCAACGGCCTGCGTCCGGCCCGCTTCATCGTCACCGACCAGGACCACGTGATCATGGCGTCCGAAGCCGGCGTCCTCGATGTTCCCGAGGAACGCATCCTGCGCAAATGGCGGCTTCAGCCCGGCAAGATGCTGCTCATCGACATGGAAGAAGGCCGCATCATCGAGGACGAGGAGATCAAGCGGACCCTCGCCGACGCCGAGCCCTATGAGGAGTGGCTGGCCGAGACCCAGTTCAAGCTGGAGGAGCTGTCGCTGGACGGGATCGGCGGCGCGCCGGTCGCCAACGATCCCAGCACCTTGCTCGATCGCCAGCAGGCGTTTGGCTACACCCAGGAGGACCTGGCTTTCTTCCTGGAACCGATGGGCCGGGACGGGGACGATCCGCTGGGCTCGATGGGCTTCGACACCCCCATCGCCGTGCTCTCGCGGCGCTCCAAGCTGCTCTACGAGTATTTCAAGCAGAACTTCGCCCAGGTCACCAACCCGCCCATCGATCCGATCCGCGAGGAGCTGGTGATGAGCCTGGTCTCGATGATCGGGCCACGGCCGAACCTGCTCGGCCGCCAGGCGGGGACCCACAAGCGCCTGGAGGTGGCCCAGCCGATCCTCACCGACGAGGACCTGGCCAAGATCCGCGCGGTCAGCGAGCTCCTGGACGGCGCCTTCCGCACGGCGACCCTGGACGCGACCTGGGCGGCGGAGGAGGGCGCCGACGGCCTGGAGGACGCCCTGGACCGGATCTGCCGCGAGGCCACCGACGCGGTGCTGGCCGACAACAACATCCTGATCCTGTCGGACCGCGAGACCTCGTCGGATCGCATCCCGATCCCGGCGGCGCTGGCCACCGCGGCGGTCCACCACCACCTGATCCGCCAGGGCCTGCGCATGCAGACCGGCCTCGTCATCGAGACCGGCGAGGCCCGCGAGGTGCACCATTTCTGCGTGCTGGCCGGCTATGGGGCCGAGGCGGTGAACCCCTACCTGGCCTTCCAGACCCTCGAGCAGCTACGGGTCAGGAACGGCCTGCCGCTCAGCGCCTACGACGTGCGCAAGAACTACATCAAGGCGGTGGGCAAGGGCGTGATGAAGGTGATGTCCAAGATGGGCATCTCGACCTACCAGTCCTATTGCGGCGCCCAGATCTTCGACGCGGTCGGCCTCTCGTCGGAGCTGATCGAGACCTATTTCACCGGCACCGCCAGCACCATCGAAGGCGCAGGCCTGGCCGAGATCGCCCAGGAGAGCGTGCGCCGCCACGCCGACGCCTATGGCGACAACCCGATCTATCGCTCTATGCTGGACGTCGGCGGCCAATATGCGTGGCGCCTGCGCGGCGAGGCCCACGCCTGGACGCCGGAGTCGGTGTCGGCCCTGCAGCACGCGGTGCGCGGCAACCTGCCGGACAGCTACCGGGCCTTCGCCCAGTCGATCAACGAACAGAGCGAGCGGCTGCTGACCATCCGCGGCCTGCTGCGGATGAAGCCGGGAACGGCGATCCCGCTCGAAGCCGTCGAGCCGGCCTCGGTGATCGTCAAGCGCTTCTCCACCGGCGCCATGTCGTTCGGCTCGATCAGCCGCGAGGCGCACACGACGCTGGCCATCGCCATGAACCGCATCGGCGGGCGCTCGAACACCGGGGAGGGCGGCGAGGAGCCTGACCGGTTCGTGCCCCTGCCCAACGGCGATTCCATGCGCTCGGCGATCAAGCAGGTGGCGTCAGGCCGGTTCGGGGTGACCAGCGAGTACCTGGTCAACGCCGACGACATCCAGATCAAGATGGCTCAGGGCGCCAAGCCGGGCGAGGGCGGCCAGCTGCCCGGCCACAAGGTTGACAAGAACATCGCCCGGGTCCGCCACTCGACCCCCGGCGTCGGCCTGATCAGCCCGCCGCCGCACCATGACATCTACTCGATCGAGGACCTGGCCCAGCTGATCCATGACCTGAAGAACGTCAATCCGGGCGCCCGGATTTCCGTGAAGCTGGTCTCGGAAGTGGGCGTCGGCACGGTGGCCGCTGGCGTCGCCAAGGCGCGCGCCGACCATGTCACGATCTCGGGCTTCGAGGGCGGTACGGGCGCCAGCCCGCTGACCTCCCTGACCCACGCGGGCTCGCCCTGGGAGATCGGCCTGGCCGAGACCCAGCAGACGTTGCTCTTGAACGGGCTACGGACGCGCATCGCCGTGCAGGTCGACGGCGGCCTGCGCACCGGGCGCGACGTGGCGATCGGGGCGCTGCTGGGGGCCGACGAGTTCGGCTTCGCCACAGCGCCGCTGATCGCGGCGGGCTGCATCATGATGCGCAAGTGCCACCTCAACACCTGCCCGGTGGGGGTGGCGACCCAGGACCCGGTGCTGCGCGCCCGCTTCACCGGCCAGCCCGAGCACGTGATCAACTACTTCTTCTTCGTGGCCGAGGAGCTGCGCGAGATCATGGCCGAGCTGGGCTTCGCGACGATCGACGAGATGATCGGCCGCGTCGACCGCCTCGACATGCGCCCCGCCCTGGACCACTGGAAGGCCCACGGCGTCGACCTGTCGCGGATCCTCTACGGGGTCCCGTCGCAGGGGCAGAAGGCGCTCCGCAACACCGACCGCCAAGACCACGGGCTGGACAAGGCCTTGGACCACACGCTGATCGCCGATGCGCGGGCCGCCCTCGATCACGGCGCGCCGGTCCGCGGCGAGTACGCCGTGCGCAACATCAACCGCACCGTGGGCGCCATGCTGTCGGGCGAGGTGGCCAGGCGCTATGGCCACGCGGGTCTGCCCGACGAGACCATCGCGCTGACCTTCCGGGGCACGGCGGGCCAGAGCTTCGGCGCCTTCGTGGCCCGCGGCGTCGGCCTGACCCTGATCGGCGACGGCAACGACTACGTCGGCAAGGGCCTGTCGGGAGGCCGGGTGGTGGTGCGCCAACCGGAGGACTCCAGCCGCGATCCCACCCGCAACATCATCGTCGGCAACACCGTGCTCTATGGCGCCATCGCCGGGGAGGCCTATTTCGAAGGCGTGGCCGGCGAGCGGTTTGCGGTGCGCAACTCCGGCGCGGTGGCGGTGGTCGAGGGCCTGGGCGACCACGGCTGCGAATACATGACCGGCGGCGTGGTGGTGGTGCTGGGCGACACCGGCCGCAACTTCGCCGCCGGGATGAGCGGCGGCGTGGCCTATGTCTACGACCCGCGCGGCCGGTTCACCGAGTTGTGCAACAAGGCGATGGTCGACCTGGAGCCCGTCGAGCCGGCCCCGGCCGCCGGCGCCGACGACGCCGGCCGGCCTAGCCAGCGCTCGATCTCGGTGGAGAACGCCGGCATGGGCGACCTGCTGGCCCACGACGCCGAGCGGCTGCGCATCCTGATCGAGCGCCACCACCTGCACACCGGCAGCCGGCGCGCCGCCGAGATCCTGGAATACTGGGACGACGTCCTGCCGTCGTTCGTAAAGGTGATGCCGAAGGACTACCGGCGCGCCCTGCAGGACATGGCCGCCGAACGCACCGCCGCGGCGGCAGTGGCGGCGGAATAGAACGACTTTTGGGGGACTGACGCAGATGGGCAAGCCGACCGGCTTCCTGGAGATCGAACGGCGCGAACGCGGCTACAAACCCGTGGTCGAGCGCCTGAAGACCTGGAACGAGTTCGTCCACCCGCTGCCGCAGGGCGAGGTGCGCGAACAGGCCTCGCGCTGCATGAGCTGCGGCATCCCGTTCTGTCACCAGGGCTGCCCGGTGAACAACCAGATCCCGGACTTCAACGAGCTGGTCTATCGCGACCAGTGGCGCGATGCCCTGGACAACCTGCTGTCCACCAACAACTTTCCGGAGTTCACCGGCCGCATCTGCCCCGCCCCCTGCGAGGCCTCCTGCACGCTGAACATCCCGGACACCCCGGTCACCATCAAGACCATCGAGTGCCAGATCATCGACCGCGGGTGGGAGGAGGGCTGGATCGTCCCCGAACCCTCGGCGCGCGGCACCGGCAAGCGGGTGGCGGTCGTGGGCTCCGGGCCCGCCGGCCTGGCCTGCGCGCAGCAGCTGGCCCGCGCCGGCCACGCGACGACCGTGTTCGAGAAGTCCGATCGGATCGGCGGCCTGCTGCGCTATGGCATCCCCGACTTCAAGATGGAGAAGCCGCTCATCGACCGCCGCATCCGGCAGATGGAGGCCGAGGGCGTGATCTTCCGCACCAACTTCGAGGTCGGCGTCACGGTCTCGGTGCAGCGGCTGCTGGACGACTACGACGTACTGGTGATGGCCGGTGGGGCCGAGGATCCGCGCGCCCTAGGCGCCCCCGGCGACGACCTGGCCGGCGTCCACTTCGCCATGGAATTCCTGACCCAGCAGAACAAGCGCAACGCCGGCGACGACGAAGCCGTGGCCGCGCCCACCGGCACGCTCTCGGCCCGAGGCAAGCATGTGGTGGTGATCGGCGGCGGCGACACCGGCAGCGACTGCATCGGCACGTCCAACCGCCAGGGCGCCGCCTCGGTGACCCAGCTGGAGATCATGCCGCAGCCGCCAGAGCATGAGGACAAGGCCCTGACCTGGCCCGACTGGCCGCTGAAGATGCGCACCTCCTCGTCCCAGGCCGAAGGCTGCGAGCGCGACTTCGCCGTCGCCACCAAGCGGGTGATCGGCCAGGACGGGCGCGTCACGGCCCTGGAGTGCGCGCGGCTGGAGTGGGTCGCCGGCGCCGACGGGCGGATGAAGATGGTCGAGGTCGCGGGCTCGGCGTTCGAGCTGAAGGCCGACCTGATCCTGCTGGCCATGGGCTTCGTGGGCCCGCGCAAGGCCGGGGTGGTCGAGCAGAGCGGCGTCGCCCTGGACCCGCGCGGCAACGTCGCAGCCAATGTCGTCGACTACCGGACCAGCCAGCCGAACATCTTCTCCTGCGGCGACATGCGGCGCGGCCAGTCCCTGGTGGTCTGGGCGATCCGCGAGGGCCGCCAGTGCGCCGACGCGGTCCACGCGCAACTGATGGCGGGCTGACCCGCGGTTCCGCTAGGCTGGGGGCTGAGGCGAGATGGATTCCCTGCTGGCCGGACTGACCGTCGTGGAGGCCTCGCGCGGCGTGGCCGTGCGCTATTGCGGCCGGCTCTTCGCCCAATTGGGCGCGACGGTGGTGCGGGCCGAGGGCGGCGACGACCAGGCGATCGGGTATGGGGGCGAGGCCGGCGAGGCCTATGGCCGCTGGCTGGACCAGGACAAGGTCGCGACCGCCGCTGGCCCCGTCGACCTGGTGATCGCCGGCCAGGACGCCTCGGGCGTCGCGGTGGGCGAGGCCCTGGCCGCCGGCTCGCCCGGCGCGCCCGCGCTGTTGGCCCTGACCTGGTTCCACCCCGACGGCCCCTATGGCGACTGGCGCGGAACCGACGAGGTGATCCTGGCGCTGGGCGGCCTGGCCTATGCGTTCGGCGAGCGGGCCGGCCCCCCGATCCTGGCCCAAGGGCACGGCCCGCAGGTGGTGGCCGGCATCGTCGGCTTCAACGCCGCCCAGGCCGCCCTGCTGGCGCGGCCCCAGGCGCGGCGGATCGAGGTCAATGTCTTCGAGGCCTTCATGTGCCTGACCGAAACCGGCGCGGTCTCGGCGCTGATGGAAGGCGGCGGCTCGGTGCGGCTGGGCGTCAATCGCTTCGTGCCCAGCTATCCGTGCTCCAGTTATCGCACGGCCGACGGCTGGGTGGGGGTGACGGCCCTGATCCCGGCCCAGTGGCGGGGCCTCTGCGGCATGATCGGCCGGCCTGACCTGGCCCTGGAGCGCCGGTTCACCACCACCCTCGAGCGCCTGCTGCTGGCCGACGAGGTCGACGCCCTGGTCGCCCCGCCGTTCCTGGAGCGCACCACGGCCGAGTGGGTGGCGATTGCTGGCAAGGCCCGGGTGCCGGTGACCCCGATGGCCGATCTGACCGAGTTGCCGGACGTCCCACACTGGCGCGACCGCGGGGCGTTCGGGCCCTTCGACGGCAGTAAGGCGCCGGCGCCGACGATGCCCTACCGCATGACCTTCACCGGCCCGCCGGCGGCGGCGTTCGCGGCCTCCGGACCGGCCGCGCCGCTGAGCGGCCTCCGCGTCGCTGACTTCACCATGGGCTGGGCCGGGCCGCTCTGCACCCGCACCCTGGCCGACCTGGGCGCCGACGTGGTCAAGGTGGAGTCCGAGGCCCACCCCGACTGGTGGCGCGGCTGGGAGACCGACCAGTCCGGCGACCCCCCGCCGCGCGAGACCAAGTTCAACTTCATCGCCATGAACCGCAACAAGCGCGGTGTGTACCTCGACCTCTCGACGCCTGACGGCCTGGCCAGGGCCCGCACCCTGGTGGCCGGCGCCGACGTGATGGTCGAGAACTTCGCGGCCGGGGTGCTGGAGAAGCTTGGCCTGGGGCCGTCCGAACGCCGCGCGCTCAATCCCGACCTGATCGCCGTTTCGATGCCGGCGTTCGGCAACGGCGGGCCGCTGTCGGGCATCAGGGCCTATGGTTCGACGGTGGAGCAGGCCAGCGGCATGCCCTTCGCCAACGGCCACGACGACTGGCCGCCCTGCCTGCAGCACGTGGCGTTCGGCGACCCGATCGCCGGGCTCTATGCGGCCGGCGCCGTGCTGGCGGCGATCCGCGGCCGGGCGCGCAAGGGCGGGGTCGAGGTGGACCTGGCTCAGGTGGCCTGCCTATTCCAGTTCGCCGCCGACGCCCTGATCGCCCAGCAACTGCACGACGGCCCGCTGCCCCGCACCGGCAGCGCCAGGCCTCGCGCCGCGCCGGTGTGCGTGGTGGCAGGCGCGGAGCCGGACAGCTGGCTGGCCGTGGCAGTGGACGGGCCGGAGGCCTGGCGCGGACTCTGCGACGTGCTGGAGATGGAGGGCTGGACCGAGAGCCACGCGCTGGCCACGCCGGCCGGCCGCAACCAGAGCGCCCGCATCCTCGAGGCCGAGATCGCCGCCTGGTCGCGGCGGCTCGATCCCGGCGAGGCGGCGGCCCGGCTGCAGGCGGCGGGCGTCCCGGCCGCCCCGGTCCAGCGGGTCGACGCCCTGGGCTACGATCCGCAGCTGATCGCCGGCGGCTTCTGGGCCGAGATGGACCGCCGCTACGTCGGCCGCCACCTGATGCCCGCCGCGCCCTTCGCCCTGGACGGCGCCCGCCCGGCGCTGATTCGGCCCTCGCCGACGCTAGGCGAACACACCGCCGAGGTGCTGGCGGAGCTGTAGCGCTGATGCGCCACCGCGATGGCGCAGGTTCGAGGCCGGTAGGGAAGCGCCGCAGAATCTGCGATGAGGGTCTCGGATCCGGGGCGCTCGGCGGATCGGCGGAGCGCGGACCGATGAAACCCCCCACCAAGCGGCTCTCGGACCTGAAGGGCGGCAAGCCGAAGGCCGGGACGTTTGCGCCGCCGACGCCGATGGTCTCGCGACAGAAGCGGGCCAAGGTGCTGACAGCGGCGGAGCGGGCGGCGTTCCTGGCGTCACGACCGGACCTCAAGCCGAAGCGTTAGCCGGCCTTCGGGCTCGGGGCGTCAGGGCCGGCAGATCTGCCCGTCGGCCACAGGCATCGCCGGCTCATGGCCGGCCACCGCGCGGTGCTGGTCCACCTGGCGCAGGCCCACCCGCGCCCCGGGCGCAGAAGATTGGTGTGGCGTCCACATCTTTGAGCCGGCCGGCAACGTAATTGAATCGGTCGAACAACCGCCGGGGGCCACCTGAACGGCGACTTTCGCCCCAACACTACGCAGACGACGCCTCCAATCATGGCAAAACGATCCATACGTCCTCCAGGCAACTTACAGGGGAACTGGGTCGCTTAATGCGATAAATCTGTTAAGGTGTAGAGAAGGTTAATGCGTCGGCGCGTAGCGGGGCCGGAACTCGAGAGACTAGAAGGGGTGAGCTACATGAACCGGTTTGGGTTAATCATCGCCTGCGGTGTCGCGCTTGCAGCGAGCACCGCCAACGCCCAGGTGGGCGCCGTTAACTATACTGCGGGGAGCAAAGTCAGCTTCCCGCCGGCGGCCCATCCGGTGACTTACGACATGGGTGCGGGCCAGGGACGGAAGACCTCCGCGGTGAGCGGATCGGACTTCAATTCGTTCGTCACGATCGCCAAGGACAACGTCAGCTTTGAAAGTTCGAACGCCGTTTCGGGCCCATTCGTGCGCACGACCTCGACGTCGACCGTGCTGATCGACTTCGACAATCCGACCGGCAAGGCGGCGACGTTCGAGTCAACCATCACCCCGGCCGGGCTGGGCTTCTACCTGGCCGACACGCGGGGCGGGTGCCTCTATTCGGACTGCCCGCAGATCTCCAGCCTCTCGACCTTCGGACTGAAGGACCTGATGCTGCCGGGCACCAGCAAGGGCGTCCTGGGCACGGTCGGCTTCGATTTCGAAGTCCTGAGCGGCGAGGAGAGCCTCTACCATGTCGCCGGCCAGTTGAGCCTGACCTATAACCTCGGGCACAAGGGCCTGTACGTCGACGACGGGCTCGGGACGGCGCGGGCCGTGCTCGACGACTTCAGCCAGGTGACGCCCTTCGGGTCCAATACCGCGATCGGCTATGCCTGGGACAACACGCGCATCGCCTTCGGGATCGGCAACGCCGCGCACCAGACCCTGACCTATCGGACCTCGGTCTACAGCATGTCGAACACCACCTGCCGCGCCCAGTACACCTGCCTGGTCGCCTATTCCGGCTTCGGGGACCCGATCGGCCGCGGCGGCGGCGCCGACTTCGCGCTCAAGTCGCTTCGCGCGGGGCCGCACGTCGCCGCGCTGGGCAGCCACGCGATCGACGGCGTGACCTTCTCGCCGGCGTCCTTCCGTCTGCCGGCGTTCAATCCCGCCACTGGCGTGCTGAGCTTCGTGTCGACGGGCAGCGGCGTGCCGGAGCCGGCGACGTGGATGAGCCTAATCCTCGGCTTCGGCCTGCTGGGCGCCGCCATGCGGCGGCGGCTTGCGGCGGTGGCCTGACGGATCGGGGATTGGCGCATCTGCCTGGCGGCCTCGTTCAGGACATGTTCGGAACGTGATTCAACTCACAGAAGAACGGAATCGCGTCTCCGGACCGGCGTGCTAGGGTGAATGATAGGTAAAGCTGATCGCGCGAGATGCGACCGGCGTTCAGGGGTAAGGGAGTTTCGATCATGGGCCGGTTGGGATTGGCTATAACTTGCGGTGTCGTGCTGGCGGCGTCCGGGGCGCATGCCCAGGTCGGCACGGTGACTTCCACCGCCACCAGCCAGGTGACGTTCACGTCGTCTGTCGACGTGACCCCCACGGATCTGGGCTACGGCAGGGGCACCTACGCACCGGGCGGCCCGACCGGCGGGGACTTCAACTCGTTCGTCGATGTCGGGTCTCATCTGGTCAGCTTCGAGAGCAACAACGTGGTCTCCGGCCCGACCTCGTTCGTGGCGATGACCTCGAGCTCGACGGTCAACATCGACTTCACCAACCCGACCGGCGAGGCGGTGCAGTTCAATTCGACCATCACGCCGGCCGGCCTCGGCTTCTATCTGTCCAACACGGGCGCAGGCGGCTGCCTCTATTCCTCCTGCGGGCAGACCGCCGGGCCCGGCCTACTGAGCGATCTGCGGAGCCTTGGCGAAGGCGGCAACGGCCTGATCGGCGCCGTCGGGTTCACCTTTGAAGTCACGAGTGGCGACGCCACGCTCTATCATCTCGATGGCGGCCTCTTCCTGAGCAACAACGACTTCTGTGACGGGTTCTGCATAACGGATGCCCTGGGGAACGCGGACGTCGGGCCTCGCAGCGTGCTGAACGGCTTCCGGACCTCGGCCTCGGATGGGTCGTCGCTGGCCTACGCCTGGGACGCGACGGACATCTCGTTCGGTATCGGCAGCGCCGCGCACCAGACCCTGACCTATCGGACGACGGTGACCAGCCTGACCAACGCTCAATGTCTGGCCTCCGGCGCCTGCCTGATCGGTTTCGCGGGCTTCGGCGACCCCATCGGTCGTGGCGGCGGCGCCGACCGGGCCCAGGTAGCGGACCTGTCGCTGCTCTCGCCGCTGGGCACGGGTGGCATCACCGGCCTGAACTTCGGGCCCAGCACGTTCGTGCGTCCGACGTTCAAGGACGGCGTGCTGACGTTCAGCGCGGGTGTCCCGGAACCGGCGACCTGGATGAGCCTGATCCTGGGCTTCGGCCTGCTTGGGGCGGCGTTGCGGCGTCGGCGCGAACTGGCTCACGCCTGATCGTCCATGGCTGAAAACGGGAAGCTGGTCGACGGGCAGGGGCACGTCTACTCCTACAGGGCTTTTATCAGCTACAGCCATCGCGATAAGGCGTTCGCCACGCGCCTGCATCGCGATATCGAGTCCTATCGCATTCCCCCCAAGCTGGTCGGCAAGGTCACGCCGATCGGTGAGATTCCGCGGCGACTGACCCCGGTCTTCCGGGATCGAGACGAGCTGCCGGCCTCGGCGGATCTGGGCGGCGAACTCAGCGCCGCCATCCGCGGCTCGATGTTCCTGATCGTCATCTGCTCGACCGGCGCGGCCAAGTCGCACTGGGTCGAGCAGGAGATCCTGCAGTACAAGCGCATCCACGGCGACAGCCGCCTGCTGGCGCTGATCATCGACGGCACGCCCTACGCGTCGGACACGCCGGGGCGCGAGGACCAGGAGTGCTTCCCCCGGACCCTGCGCTACAAGCTGGGTCCGGACGGGGAGCTGTCGGACGTTCCCGCCGAGCCGATCGCCGCCGACCTGCGCCCCGACGCCGATGGCCGCCGGCTGGCCAAGCTGAAGCTGATCGCCGGGCTGACCGGCGTGAAGCTGGATGAGCTGGTCCAGCGCGAGACCCAGCGCCGGATGCGGCGGCTGGCGGCGCTGACGGCCGGCGCGATGAGCGGCATGGTGGTCACCGGCGGCCTGGCATTCTACGCCAACGCCCGCCGCATCGAGGCCAACGAGCAGCGGGTCATCGCCCAGAAGGAGGCCGCCGCCGCCAAGGCCGCCGCCGACTACCTGGTAGGCACCTTCGAGCTTTCGAACCCCGCCACCGAAAACCCGCGCACCATCACCGCCCTGACCATCCTGGGCCGCAGCGCCGAGCGCGCCCACCGCGAACTGGCCGACCAGCCGGCGATCCAAGCCCGGCTGATCGGGACCCTGGGGCGGGCCTACAACAACCTGGGCCTGCTGAACGAGGCCCGGACGGCGGTGGAGACCTCGCAGCCGGCGATCGCCAAGGCCGGCGTGGACGGGGCCGAGGCGCTGCTCGTCCTGGCCACGACCTATTTGAAGCAGGGGGCCCTGGACAAGGCGCTGGCGACCGTGAAGCGGGCCGAGGTCATGCTGGGTCCCGACCTGAAGAAGAACACCCTAACCCGGGCGCAGGCCGCGCTGACCGAGGGCAAGATCCTGACCTCCTCGTCGAACGTGCGCGCCGGCGTCGCCGCCTTCAACCGGGCGCTGGCGTTCTACCGGGTGTCGGAAGGCGCGCCGCCGGCCTCGGTGGCCACCGCCCTGAGCAACCGCGGCCTGCTGCTGTCCGACGACGGGCAGTATGCGGCGGCGGAGGCCTCGCTCAGCCAGGCCCTGGCGATCGACCAGCGGACGCTGGGCGCCGAGCACCTGTTGACCGGCAAGGCCTGGTTCGCCCTGGCGCAGAATTCCTTCCTGGCCGGCAAGCAGCCCCTGGCCGAGCGCCAGATCGCCATGGCGCTCCGGATCGAGCGGGCGGTGCTCGACAAGGACAACCCCAGCATCGCCGACGCCCTGTCCATCCAGGGCCAGATCCTGCAGGCCACCGGCAAGCTGGCTGACGCCCAGCGGGCGCTGCAGGAAGCCGTGGCCATCTACCGCAAGGCGTTCGGCGGGCCGCACTACCTGATCGGCATCGACGACGTCTATCTGGGGCTGATCCAGTCGCAGCGCGGCGACACCGAGGGCGCCCTGGCCACGCTGGACGACGCCAAGCGCAACTACGACGCCAGCTACGGCAAGGTCCATCCGAACCACGGCGACCTGCTCGTGAACCGCGCGACCGTGCTGGCCAAGGCGGGCCGCATGGGCGAAGCCCGCGCCGACTGCGCGGCCGGGCTGGCGATCCTGAACCAGACCCTGGGCGCGACCGCCAGCCTCACCAAGTCCAACGCCGCGATCTGCGCCGCGCTGGCGCCATCGAAACAGGCCCGGCTGTAGGGAACCGGCGCTCACGTTCGCCATCCCCATCGATCCTCACCCGCGGTTCGCCATCCCGCCACAAGGCCGGGGATGACGGGCGCTGGGGGAAGCACAGATATCTCTAGAGGTCGTCGGAGGTCATCATCGGGTCGCGCCGCAGCCGATACAGCGGATAGACCCCATAGCCCTTGGCCAGTTCCGTCTTGCCCACATAGTTGCAGGTGAACGGGTGGTCGGCCTCCATCTCCAGGACGGCGGCGAAAGGCTCGGTGACATAGACGCTGCCGGACGGGGTCACCGGTTCGATCCGCGCGGCGCGCGACACCTCGCTGCCGTAGTAGGTGGTGCGGCGGCTGACCGGATCGTGGCCGAAGTAGGTGGTGCCGTAGTGCAGCGCGATGCGCATGGCGGTGCCCTCCGGCACGCCCAGCGCCTTGCAGTCCACCTTGCCGAACTCCTCGGAGAGGTCGAGGGCGGCGGCGGCGGTGGAGCGCGCGTCCTCGAACACCACATAGAGCGCGTCGCCCCAGGTGTTGCGTTCGCGGATGACGTCCTCGTAGCGCTCCAGCGCGGTGGCCGCGCGGCCCATAACCTCCTCCCAGAAGATCGGCAGGGCGCGTTCGTCCAGGCCGGTGAACCCCGGGAAGTCGGAGAACATGAGCCCGTAGGTGCCGCGCTTGACGACGGATTCCGGCGGCGGCGGCGGCTTCACCGGCCGCTGCAGCCGGTCGGCGCGGAGCACGGCCGAGCGGCCGCCCGCCGCACCCCAGGCGGCGATGTCGGAGCCGCTGAGCGTGCCCGTGCCCTCGGCCTCGACGACGGCGAGCTGGATGGAGTCGCCGTTCAGGTGGCGAGCGCGCAGCATGGCCATGCCCATGGTCACCTTGGAACCGTAGGCGAACTGGGCCTGCTCGCCCACGAAGCTCATGTTGCTGGCCAGGGTCAGGGAGGCCGCGCGGGCCTTGCACCCGGCGTAGCGGCGGACCCACTCCTCGCCGCTGGGGGCGACGGACTGGGTCAGGAAGTCCGCCTCGGCGAAGGGCAGCACGATGTGCAGCTCGACCCCGGCGTCGATCAGCTGTTCGGCGATCAGGATGTCGCTGCCGGCCGCCAGGGCGCCGTAGGCGAACCCGACCTTCTCATCGACGATCACCTGCCGCATGTCGGCGGCCAGGCGGGCCTCCAGCTCGGGATAGCCGACGAATATGTTGCCGCAGAACATCGCCACCTTCGGGGGCCGGACCGGCTCCAGCAGACCCTTCAACTCCTCCGCGTCGTAGCTGGCCGAGACCAGGCGCTGCAGTTGCAGGAAGGTCGTCGACCGGGAGCCGACGTCGGCGTCGGGCGCACGGACGGCGCGGCTGAGCGCGGCCGCAGCGCCGTCGATGTCGCCCAGCACCACCAGAGCCTCGGCCAGGGTGGCGAGCGAGAAATAGTCCTGGCGGCCTTCACTGCTGTGCTGCTCGACCACCACGCCGGCCAGGGCATTGGCCAGGCGGGAGCGGCCGCCGATCCGGGCCAGGGTCGCGGCGTTGATGGCCGGATAGCTGGATCGCGTGCGCCGGTAGACCGCCGCGTAGAGGGCGCAGGCCTGCAGCAGCTTCTCGCGGTTGGGCGCCAGCCCGGACGCGAAGGCCTCGTCCTTGAGCAGCCGGGCCTTCAGCGACAGGGCGTCGACGTCGCCCATCGACGCCAGGCGATAGGTCTCATAGAGCCGCAGGCCACGTTCGGTGTCGCCCAGCCGCGCCAGGGTGAGCACCTCAAGGTAGTCCAGGCCGCGATGGCCCAGCTCCTTTCCGCGCGCGACTTCGTCATAGGCCGCGAGCAGATCGCCCCGCGCCAGGGCCGCGCGTACGGAATTGGTGGTTTCGTCGCCAAGCATCAAGCGGCCTTGCCGTCAGCGAGCCTCAACGGCCTAGCCCGTTCACATCCGGCGTAGCCACAGCACAAATCCTAGGCAAGCTCTCTTAAGAGCGTGTCACCAACTGACGCTAGTCCGAATCGGGCCGCGCGTCCGCGTGAAACCACGCAACCGCAGGTTCGTCGCCGTCCCGGTGAAGCTGATTGCCGAGTCAGGCGTCTGGCGCCGTCAAAAGCGATTGCGGACAGTCGCGAGTGCGGCCTACTGTCGCGTACTACTCAAGGTTAAGCTGTCGGGCCAGGCCGGCGAAAAGGGGGCGCAATGATAGCTGCGGCCATCACCAGGGTTGCGCGCGAGCTCAACCAGGCGCTGAAGCGCAACGCCCAGTCTACTGAGGACTTGGTGGTTGTTTCGAACCTCTTGGAAGCCGACGGAACGGTCGTTCCGCAGTCCGTCGACAAGCTGGTCGCCTTCCTCGTCAACATCGAACGCGAGCCCTCGCCGCGGCGCACTCCGGACCATATTCCCGGCGCCGGTCGCACAGCGGTCGTCCAGCCGCCGATCTTCCTGAACCTGATGGTGATGTTCGTCGCCAACTTCAGCGGCGCCAAATACCCCGAGGCCCTGAAGGCCATTTCCGGCGCCGCCGCCTTTTTTCAGGGACAGCCGGTGTTCGATCACCAGAACACGCCGGACCTCGATCCCGGGATCGAACGGCTAAGCCTGGAGATCGAGAACCTGAGCATCGCCGACCTTGGCAACATGTGGGGCGTGCTGGGCGGGCGATACCTGCCGTCGCTGCTCTACCGGATGCGCATGGTGGTGATCGACAGCTCGCGGATCGAGGCCCAGGCGCCGCAGGTGGTCCGGCCGGTGGTCAATGTGCTGCCGGAAGGCGTGGGTTGAGCGATGGCCGGTTACGCGCTCCTGTTCTCGGTGGAGGTCGGGCACGGCTATTTCCGCGACCCCGCGCGGCTGCGCCTGGCGTTCCGGCCCGACCCGGACACCGATAGCTGGCTCGCGCGGACGGGCGCCGTGGCCAAGGCCGCGGCGAATGTGCTGCGGGTCTATTATGACACCGAACCCAGGGGCGGGGGCGCGCCGCTGGCCGCGACCGTGGCGCCGGTCGACCTGCGGTTCGGCGTCACCGCGGCCGATCCGATGTTCGCCGGCTATACCGATGGCCTGGGCCCGATCGCGGGTGGGCCGACAGGCTTTGGCCCCGGCATCGCGGTGCTCCGGCCCGGCGAGGCCTGGCCGCTGCTGGAGCCGGACGGTCCCTGGGCGGCCTGGGCCGGCGGCCGCCGGCCGGACTTCGCGGTCGCCATCCCGCTGGAGGGTCTGCCCGGAGATCCCGCGCCGGCCTATCGGCTACAGCTCGAACCCCGCGAGACGACCTGGAAGTACATCCTGACCGGCGACTGGGAGGGCATGACCCCCCGGGTCGTCGATCCCAGCGGTGAGGTGGCGTTCACCGGGCCGGTCGAAGAGCCGCTGGCCGACGGGCGCCTGGGCCTGGCCATCCGCTCCGATACCCGTCTGCCGCTGGCGGAACGCTGCGACCAGACCTTCCAGCTCCGCGATGGCGACGCCGCCGCGCGGGTCTTGATCAATCGCCTGCCTGGCCCCCGGATGAGCGGCTTGACGCTCGAACCGGCGGACCGGGCTCCCGGCCTCATTTCGGAAATCTACGTCCACAGCTGATTCAAACCCCTCGCACCTCCAGGAGCTCGCCATGGCGACCATGAAAACGCCCGGTGTCTATATCGTCGAAAAGAACGCGTTCCCGAACTCCGTGGTCGAGGTGGCCACCGCCGTCCCGGCCTTCGTCGGCTACACCCAGACGGCCAGCAATCGTGGCGCACCCTTGAAGGGCAAGCCCTTCCGCATCAGCACCATGGCCGAGTTCGAGACCTATTACGGCGGCGCGCCGCCGACCAAGTTCAAGATCGGGCGGCCGAAGCCGGTTGAGGGCGGGACGGATCTGCAGGACGCCGAATTCCGGATCGGCGCCCTGGACGCCGCCGCCGCCGAGGCCGCGACCAAGGCCCTGGTCGCCCAGGCCGCCGCCGATGCCGCGCCGGACGCTGCCGCCGCCGCCGCCAAGGCCGCCGCCGACGCCGCCAAGGCGCAAACCGACGCGGAAACGGCCTCCAATGCGGCCGCCACCGCCGCAACTGCGCCCAAGACGGCGGCTGACGCCGCAGCCAAGGCCGCCATGGACGCTGCCGCCGCCGCCACCACGGCCAAGGCGGCGGCTGACGCCGCCGCTACAAAGGCCGCCGCCGACCCGACGGACAAGGCCGCCGCCACGGCCTCGGACAAGGCCGCCGCCGACGCCAAGACCGCCGCCGATGCGTCCGACAAGGCCGCCGCCGACGCCAAGAGCGCCGCCGCGGCCTCGGACAAGGCCGCCGCCGCCGCCGCCGCCGCGGCCCAGGTCGCCAAGGCCGGGGCGGATAGCTCGACCAAGGCCGCCAAGGCCGCGACCGATGCGGCCGCGCTGGCCAAAAGCGCGCCGGGGACCGCCGACGCCGCCGCCAAGGCCGCCGCCGCCGCCAAGCTGGCCGCCGGGGCCGCGAGCGACGCGAAGCAGGGCTACGTCCTGACGATGTCGGGGCGCCGGCTGCTCTATTACGGGATGCGCCACTTCTTCCAGAACGGCGGCGGGGCCTGCTACATCGTCTCGGTCGGCGACTATGACGCGACGCCGGATCTGAACGCCCTGATGGCCGGGGTGGACAGCCTGGAGCGCGAGATCGAGCCGACGATGGTGGTGATCCCGGACGCGGTCATCCTGGACCAGCCCGGCTGCATCAGCCTCTATCAGCACGTGCTGCTGCACTGCGGCCAGAAGATGAAGAATCGCGTCGCCATCCTCGACATCTATAGTGGCGACAAGGCCCAGAACGACCCCGGCGGCGATCCGATCGCCAAGTTCCGCGACACCCTGGGCGTCAACGACCTGATGTTCGGCGCGGCCTACTACCCGTGGGTGCACACCACGATCGTGCAGGATCGCAACATCAGCTACCTCGACTTCGAGACCGGCGATGTGACCCTGCCGCTGCTGCTGGCGGCCGACCTGGCCAAGGCCCCGGCCGACGTCCAGGCCGTGCTGGCCGACGCCGCCCGGAGCGACGACGACTGGGCGATCGAGGCGGGCAAGTACTGGGACACCAACTCCCGGTCGAAGGTTCCGGACGGAACGGACCCCGCCGCCGTCAAGGCCGCCTGGATCGCCGATGGCCAGGCCGCCTGGATCGACCTGCGCAAGGCCCAGACCAACGACGCCCTGTTCCGGATCAGCGACACCTACGCCAACGTCGCCAAACAGGCGGCCCGCCACCTCAACCTGCTGCCGCCCAGCGCGGCCATGGCGGGTGTCTACACCACGGTCGACAACAGCCGCGGGGTCTGGAAGGCTCCGGCCAACGTCAGCCTGAACAGCGTGACCGCGCCCGCGGTCAGCGTCTCGTCGCAGGACCAGGAAGACCTCAACGTCAGCGCAACCGGCAAATCGATCAACGCCATCCGGTCGTTCATCGGCGAGGGCGTGCTGGTCTGGGGCGCGCGCACCCTGGACGGCAACAGCCTGGATTGGCGCTACATCAACGTGCGCCGCACGATGATCATGCTGGAGGAGTCCTGCCGGCTCGCCGCCAAGGCGACGGTGTTCGAGCCCAACGTCGCGGGCACCTGGCTCACCATCAAGGCCATGATCGAGAATTTCCTGACCGGGATCTGGAAGCGCGGCGGGCTGGCAGGTGGCACGCCAGAGGACGCCTTCGGCGTCTACGTCGGCCTTGGCGAGACCATGTCGCCCGAGGATATCCTGGAGGGCATCCTGCGGGTGACCGTCCTGGTGGCGGTCAGCCGGCCCGCCGAGTTCATCGAGATCACCTTCCAGCAGCAGATGCAGAAATCCTGATCGGCCGTCCGGCGCGATCAGACCCCTCAATCCGACCCTTGGAGATAAGCCATGGCCGATGATGGCTCCAAACAATCGACCACCGCCTGGCCGATCCCGAAGTTCCGCTTCGAGGTGAAATGGGACTCGAACGTGATGTCGTTCCAGGAGGTCTCCGGCCTCGACATCGAATCCCAGCCCATCGAATACCGGGCCGGCGACAGCAAAGCGTTCTCGGTGATGAAAATGCCAGGGATCAAGAAGTATTCCGACATCACCATGAAGAAGGGCGTGCTGAAGTCCGACAACAAGTTCTGGGACTGGTTCAACCAGATCAAGATGAACACCATCAAGCGTGTTCCGGTGACCATCAGCCTGCTGGACGAGGAGGGCAGCCCGACCATGGTCTGGACGCTGGCCAATGCCTGGCCGACCAAGATCAGTGGCACCGACCTGAAGTCGACCGGCAATGAGGTGGCCGTCGAGACCATCGTCATCGCCCATGAAGGTCTCACGATCGCGAACAAGTAAGATGGACGCCTATCCGCCCTCAGCCTTCTATTTCAGGGTGAGCTTCGGCCCGAGCACCGCGCCGGAGGACGCCTCGTTTCAGGAAGTCGGCGGCATCGGCCCCGAGATGGAGGTCGAGTCGTTTCGCGAGGGCGGCGAGAACCGTTTCGTCCATTCGCTGCCGAAGGGTGTGAAACACCCCAAGCTCACCTTGAAGCGGGGGGTCGCCAACCGCGACTCCCCGCTGGTGGCCTGGTGTCAGTCGGTGCTCCAGGGCGGCCTGGCCGAACGCATCAAGCCGCAGCTGGTGCTGATCCATCTGCTCGACGCGGAGGCCAAGCCACTGCGGAGCTGGTCGTTCGAGAACGCCTACCCGACCCATTGGACGGTCGATGAGTTCCGCGCCGATAAGAACGCCGTGGCCATCGAGAAGATCGAACTGAACTACGCCGTCTCCACACGAAAGCTCTAGGCCGATGACCATCGAAGTGCGGCAGATGCTGATCAAGTCCACGGTGGGCGGCGCCTCGGCGCCGGCGCAGCCGCAGGACGACCGCGAGGGCCTCGACCGCCTGCGCGAGGACATCCTGGCCGAGTGCAAGGCCTGGATGGAGGACAAGCTCCAGCAGGCCCGCGAGCGCTGACCCGATGCCGAGCAGCGCGCAAAAATCCCAGCTGGCGATCAACCGGGTGACGGTGGAGACCAACGGCTCGATCACCGTCGACCGGTCCAAGCCGTTCAAGGCGATGCTCAATCCGTCGGAGTTCAAGCACGAGCGCAAGATCCGCTACAACAAGCAGATGACCCTGGGCCAGCTGGGGTCGCCGCTGCGGTTCAGCGGCGTCCAGCCCGACACGGTCAGCTTCTCGATCCTGCTGGACGGCACCGGGGCGGTGCCCCGGATCGCCGGAGAGCCCCAGCTCGAGGTGATCGAGCACCTCAAGGTGCTGACCGACGTGGTCTACAAGTACGACGGCCAGGAGCATGAGCCCGACCATGTGCGGCTGCTGTGGGGAACGCTGATCCTCTATGGCCGCATGGAATCGATGTCGACGCAGTACACCCTGTTCAAGCCCAGCGGCGATCCGCTGCGCGCCAAGGTCGACCTGAAGTTCGCCGGCTTCATGAGCACCAAGGAGGCCGAGCTGGCGGCCAACCGCTCGTCGCCCGATCTCAGCCACCTGGTGGAGGTGCGCGAGGGCGACACCCTGCCGCTGCTCTGCAACCGCATCTACGGCGACCCCGGCTACTACGTCGAGGTCGCGCGCTTCAACGGCCTGGACGGCTTTCGGCGCCTGACGCCCGGCAGCCAGCTCCATTTCCCGCCGCTGGGGTAGCCGATGCCCGTCTCGCCGCAACTCGACAGCGAAGGGCCGGTTCGCGTCACGATTCTGAGCAATGGCGCGGCCGTGGCCGACAGCGTCCAGCTGATCTCGGTGCGCGTGCAGCGCAGCGCGAACACCATCCCCAGCGCCCGGCTGCTGGTCGAGGACGGCGACATGGCCGCCAGCGACTGGCCGGTCGCCAACGCAGCCACCTTCGTCCCCGGCGCGGCGATCACCATCAAGGCCGGCTACGGCGACGAGGAGGAGACGATCTTCGAAGGGATCGTCGTGAAGCTGGGCATGAAGATCGCCACCGCCAACGTCAGCCGCCTGGTGGTCGACTGCCAGGACAAGGCGGTCGCCATGACCGTGGGCCGCAAGAACGCCAACTATGTGCAGCAGACCGACGACGCGGTGATCCGCAAGCTGGCCGGGGCGCACGGTCTGTCGATCGAAGTCGACGCCACCAACACGACCTACCAGGAGCTGGTGCAGTACTACTGCACCGACTGGGACTATCTGCTGGCCCGCGCCGAGGCCAACGGCCTGCTGGTGATCGCCACGGACGGCAAGCTGTCGGTGAAGGCGCCGCAGGTCAGCGGCGCCGCCGTGCTGAAGGTGACCTACGGCGCCGACCTGATTGAATTCCAGGCCGAGATGGATTCGCGGACCCAGTTCGCCAGCGTCGAGGCCGTGGCCTGGGATCCCAAGACCCAGGACATCGTCCGCGGGTCGGCGGCGACCCCGCCCACCCTGAACGCCCAAGGCAACATCACCTCGGCCACCCTGGCGCAGGTGCTGGGCCTGGCGACCCTGACAATCCAGACGGCGACGCCCCTGGAAGCGGCCAGCCTGACCGAGTGGGCCAAGGCGCGGCAGGTCAAGGCGGGTCTGGCGCGCATCCGCGGGCGCATGAGGTTCCAGGGCAGCGCCAAGGCCGCGGTCGGCGAACTGATCGAGCTGGAGGGCGTGGGCGAACGGTTCAATGGCAAGGTGTTCGTGGGCGGCCTGGAGCATGAGATCGCCGACGGCAACTGGACCACCGAGGCCGAGTTCGGCCTTTCGCCGGACTGGTTCACCGAGCGCACCGACATCGTCGCCCCGCCGGCGGCGGGCTGGCTGCCGGGGGCCGAGGGGCTGCAGGTCGGCGTGGTGATGAAGCTGGATGGCGACCCGCTGGGCGAACAGCGCATCCAGGTGAAGGTCCCGGTGCTGGATGCCGAGACGCCCGGCGTCTGGGCGCGGCTGGCCCAGTTCTACGCCTCCAGCGCCTTCGGGGCGTTCTTCCTGCCCGAGGTCGGGGACGAGGTGATCCTGGGCTATTTCAACAACGACCCGTCGCACCCGGTGATCCTGGGCAGTCTCTATTCCAGCAAGAACCAGCCGGCCTACGCCATCGAGGCCGAGAACAACGTCAAGGCGCTGGTCACCCGCTGCCTCGCCAAGATCGAGATCCGCGAGGACGACAAGTCGATCACCATCACCACGCCGGCCAACAACAAGATCGTCCTCAGCGACAAGGACAAGACGATCCTGGTGCAGGACGAGACCCTCAACAAGGTCACCCTCAGCCCCTCCGGCATCAGCCTGGAGAGCCCGAAGGACATCACCATCTCGGCCAAGGGCTCCATGCAGCTGGACGCCGTCGGCCCGGTCTCGATCGCCTCCAAGGCCGATGTGACGATGACCGGCATGAACGTGACCTGCGAGGGGCAGGTGGCGTTCACCGGCAAAGGCGCCGCCAGCGCCGAGCTCTCCGCCGCCGGCCAGACCACCGTCAAGGGCGCGATGGTGATGATCAACTGATGACCGACAACCGCAACCGAGCTTCCTGAGGACCCCATGCCGCCCGCGGCCCGCATTACCGACATGCATCTCTGCCCGATGGTCACCCCGGGCCTGCCGCCGATCCCGCATGTGGGCGGGCCGGTGAGCGGGCCGTGCGTGGCCAATGTGCTGATCGGCAAGCTGCCGGCCGCGGTGGTCGGCGACCTGGCGATCTGCGTCGGTCCGCCCGACTCGCTGGTCAAGGGCTCGGCGACGGTGCTGATCTCCGGCCGGCCGGCCGTGCGGGTCGGCGACATCACGGCCCATGGCGGCAATATCGTCATGGGGTGCCTGAACGTGATGATCGGCGGCTGAGACCATGACGCGGGACAACAGCTTCCTCGGGACGGGCTGGAGCTTTCCGCCATCGTTCGACACCCGGACCCGGGCGGCGGCCCTGGTCTCGGCCGAGGAGGACATCGCCCAGAGCCTGCGAATCCTGTTCTCCACCACGCCCGGCGAGCGGGTCATGCAGCCGACCTACGGCTGCGACCTGAAGTTCATGGTGTTCGAGACCATCGACGAAAGCGTGCTCACCGACCTCAAGGACGCCATCGAGCGGGCCGTGCGGTTCTTCGAAGTGCGGATCACCCTGAATGCCATCGACATCGACGAAGGCGAATGGATCGAGGGAATCCTGAAGCTGAACCTCGACTACACGATCCGCGGGACCAACACGCGCAACAACCTGGTCTTCCCGCTGTATCTTGAGCAGGGCTCCGGCGTGGGTCATCGCGCATGAGCGGCGGAACCAACCAGGCGGAGCGGTATCCCGCGGGGCTGTCGGCGGAGCGGTTCCGCGTCGACGAGACGCCGGCGCACGAACTGCTGACCATGAGCCGGCGGTTCGCCCGCGAGCTGGACTTCGTGGGCGAGGACGGGCGGGTCGACGGCGACTGGCGCCGTCTGCTGGACGGCGACGAGACGGTGATGCTGGCCCGCGGCCTCAGCCGGCCGCTGCGCCAGCACGAACGGGCCTTCCTCGACGACTTCACGGGCGCCCGGCCGCACGGGGTGGCCGATCGGCTGAGCGACCTGGCGCGCTGGCTGGCCCACTGGTTCGGGGATCTCACCGCCATCGACCGGCCCCGGACCAAGGCGTTCAGCGAACGGGTCGAGCAGGTGGTGACCCAGTTCCTGGCCCCGGAGCTCGCGCCGGCGACGGCGAGCACCATCGCCGAGGCCACGACGCTGATCGACGACCGGCTGGACCCGATCCTGCGCCCCGGCGCGGCGCGGTCGCGCCGCCGGGCACAGCCGCCGACGCTGCGCGAGATGCGCCGGCTCTATTTCGCGCTGCTGAAGTCCATCGCCCGCGTCCAGGCGATGGCGGAGCAGGAATGGCGCCGGTCGCTGCAGAGCGGGGCCCACGAGCCCGCGGCCGCGCTGCTGCTGGCCTTCCTGCAGATGTTCGAGCGCGTGCAGCAGCAGATGAACCGGTTCACCGACCGGCTCACCGACTTCTACTACCGCGACGTCCTGCGGATGCAGCCGCACGGCGCCGAGGCCGACAGCGTGCTCCTGGTCTTCCAGCGCGATCCGACCTACGCGGCGGAGGTGATCGTGCCAGCCGGGGCGCGGTTCCTGGTGCCCGCGTCGGCGGCCGGCCCGGCGGTGGAGTTCCTCGCCGACGAGGCCCTCTACGTCACCGAGACCCGGGTCGACGCCCTGTGCACGCTGCGCCTGCAGCGGGACCGGCTGATCTCGCCCGAGCGCGAGTTCGCCTACGTCACCCGCGTCAAGATCGACGCCTTTTCCGCCCAGGTCGGCTCGGCCGGGCCACCGGGGGCGCAGTCCGCGCCGCTGTTCGGCGGCGATGTGCGAGGCTCGATCCGAAAGGGCGAGAACGCCCGCATCGGCCTGGCCGTCGCCGCCCCGGTGCTGTGGCTGAAGGAGGGCGAGCGTGAGGTCCGGCTGACCATCGGCTTCGCCTTCGACGACGACCCGCAGGCCCTGCTGGCCCAGCTGCGCGAGGCCAGCGCCGCGCCAGAGCCCGACCCGGCCGCCAAGGCGACGGCGTTCTTCCGGGTCCTGGGCCGCCTGTTCGGCCGCTGGGTGCTGCCGGACGCCAAGGTCCTGACCACGGCCGACCTGAAGGAGATCCGGGCTCTGGCGGCCGGCTTCATCGATCTGACGCCCTTCGAGCGCAAGGCGTCGGAGATCTCCGCGGATATGGACGGCGTCTCGCCCACCGACCCGCTGTTCCTGTTCCTGGGCGCTGTGGAGCCCGATGAGGCGAGCCGCGACCTGATCCGCGACGAGGTGCTTGAGAGCCTCTTCCGGGTCGCGCTGAGCACGGCCGACGGCTGGTTCGAGTGCCCGCGGGTGGTCCTGCAGCCCGGGTCGGGCGCCACGTCGATGACCCTGGCCCTGCACCTCGGCAACGACGATCCGCCGATCGAAGCCTGCACGGCGGCGGTCCACGGGCCGGACCTGCCGACCGGGGCGCCGGTCATGCGCCTGCTGATCAACGACCAGGCGGCGTTCTATCCGCTGTCGCTGCTGGACGGGGCGATGCTGGACAGCCTCGGCCTGCAGGTGGCGGTGTCCGGCGTGCGCGACCTGCGGGCCTACAACCAGCTCGGGCCCCTCGACCCCAGCCGCCCGTTCATGCCCTTCGGGCCAATCCCCAACATCGCGTCCTACCTGGTCATCGCGGCCCCGGAGCTGGCGCGGAAATATGTCACCGCGCTCACCGTCTGCCCGGAGTGGGTGGGGCTGCCGCCCGACGGGTTCGCCGACTACTATGACGGTTACGGCGCGCGCATGGACGACGGCGCCTTCACCGCCACCACGGCGATCCTGCGCGATGGGCTATGGATCGAGTCCGACCTGCCGCCGCAACCGCTGTTCACGACGCAGGGCAGCCTGCAGGGGCGCCCAATCGACTTCGGCGCCGCGGCGCTGGTCACCGGCTGGCGGCCCACCGATGCCGACCTGATCCTGGACCAGAACGCCCGCAGCGGCTTCTTCCGGGTCCAGCTGGCCGCGCCCAAGGAAGGGTTCGGCCACCAGATCTATCCGACCGCCCTGACCAACGCCCTCAGCGCCAAGACCCGGAGCCGCAAGGCCCAGCCGATGCCGAACCCGCCCTATACGCCGCTGCTCGGCAGGGTCACCCTGACCTATGCGGCCAGCACGCGGATCACGATCGGGCGGGCGAACGAGGCGCGGACCGCCGGCGGCGCCGAGCGGGTGCTCTACCTGCGGCCGTTCGGCGTGGAACAGATCTATCCCTACCCCTCGGAGCGCCGCCGTCCCGTGGCGCCCGGGTTCGGCCGCGACGGCAACCTCTACATCGGCCTGTCGGGGCGCGACCTGCGGGGTGTGCTGACCCTGCTGTTCGACCTGCGCAGGGACGCCGCCGACGAGGCCGAGGCACGCCAGACACCGCGCCCGACGATCGAGTGGTCCTGGCTCACCGAGGACGAGTGGCGCCCGCTGGACCGCCGCCGTGTCCTGTCGGACACCACCTCCGGCTTCCTGACCTCGGGGGTGGTCACCCTGGACCTGCCGCCGGACATCCGCCCCGGCAATCGGCTCATGCCGAGCGACCTCTACTGGCTCCGGGCCGCCACGGACGCCTCCTCCGGGTGCTTCGCCGGGCTCAAGGGGGTCACCGCCCAGACGCTGCGCGCCACCCGGGTGCTCAGCGCCGCCGCCGCGCCAGAGGCCCCGCTGGCCCCGCGCAGCATCGACATGAAGAGCGCCGCCCTGCCGGGCATCCTGGCGCTGCAACAGCCGGAGGCCAGCTACGGTCTGCGCTGTGCGGAGCGCCAGGACGAGGAGCGCACCCGGATCGGCGAGCGCCTGCGGCACAAGAACCGCGCCTCCACGCCGTGGGACTACGAGCGGCTGGTGCTGGAGCGGTTCCCGAACGTGTTCAAGGCCCGCTGCCTGTCCAACCGCGCGGACCGCACCGGCGCCGCGGCGCCCGGGCAGGTGCTGGTGGTCGTGGCGCCGGCGGCGCATCGCAACGACAGCCAGTATGCCAGCCGCGCCATGCGCCTGGACCCGCTGGAGCTGGACAGTATCGAGCGATACCTGCAGGCGCGATCCTCGCCGTTCGCCAAGGTCCGGGTGCGCAACGCCAGCTACGACCTCATCCAGGTGCGCTGCCGCGTGGCGCTCAGGCCGGGGGCGCATGGCGACATCCTGCGCCGGATCAACGCCGCCATCGTCGCGCACCTGTCGCCCTGGCATGACGGCGGCTACCTGGCGCACTTCGACTGGGAGGTGCGGGGCGAGGACATCGAGGACTGCGTCCGGCGGCTGCCGGAGGTGGAGTCGGTCACCGGGATCTCGCTGGTGCACGTCTGCGAGGACCAGAGCGGACCGGCGGGATCGAGCTATCTCTTCGAAGACACCGCCCTGCCGCCGCCGGCCTATCCCGACGGCGTCTCGCCGACCCGGGCCCAGCACCGGCATCCCTGGAGCATGGCCCTGCCGATGGATGAGCACTTCATCGACATCGTCACCGATGACGGCGTCGACGAGACCCGCTGGACCGGGGTCGCCGCCGGGGCCGGCGTGGCGGGCGTCCAGATCGGCAGCACCTTCGTCGTCGGCCGCGGCGCCAATGGGCCCGCCGACCGCACCCTGGTCGAGGACGACGCATGAGCCGCCAATCGCGAGAAACCCTGAGGGCCTACTTCCGGGAGGGACACCGCCCCACCGAGGACGAGTTCGGCGACCTGATCGACTCGGCGCTCAACATCAACGACGAGGGCTTCAGCAAGACAGCGCCCGACGGCCTGCGCGTCACCTCGCTCGGTGAAAGCGCGGCCCTGATGAGCTTCTACAGTCCCCGCTCGACCGGCGGGGCGGAATGGCGGCTGGGGTTCGGCGACGCGCTGAACAGGCTGACGTTCGAGCGGCCGGCGGTGTCGGGCTACACCGCCGACCCGCTGGTGACGATCGAGGGCGGCGACGCGGTCCGGCCGCCCCGCATGGGCATCGGCATATCGGAGCCGCGTGACGAGCTGGACGTTGAGGGCGCGATCCGTTCAACGGGCCGGCGGGGGGCGGAAATCCTGCTGCCCGCCGATGGCGAATTCCACCCGCTGGCTGAGAATCTGCAGGGCTGCAACGCCTTCGAGGTCGTGGCCGGGGTCGGCGACCGGCACACCGGCCGTTTCGCTTTGGTCCACGCCATCGCGATGAATACCTACAACCCGATCTGGTGGGAGGACCTGCTGCCGCCGTTCGCCAAGAAGCGGATCCGGCACACCCACGCCTACTACACCCGTCCGTCCGACCGGCTGCAGCTGCGCTGGGCGCCGCAGAAGGCCGGCGCCGACCGCACCAAGGGCTATGGCGACGACGCCGTCTACCAGCTGCAGATCCGCACCCGTCACGACTACCGCGCCAGCCAGCGGGGGGATGGCGGCAAGCTGTCGCCGAGCGCGCGCGATGCCCTGGTCCGCGCCTATGTGACCCGGCTGTGGTTCGACGATATGACCGGCGACACCCTGCCGTTCGAGAAGGCCCCCAAATGAGCGAGCTGGGCCCCGCGGACCTGCCGACCTCGATCCCGCGTCGGAACGCGGCGGCGCGGGCGGCCGACCCAGTCGCCTTCCAGTCGCTCCGCGCCCTGGGGATCGAGTGGACCCAACTGGCCAGCGGCCAGCGGTGGACCGACTACAACCTGCACGATCCGGGGGTCACCATCCTGGAGCAGCTCGCCTACGCCCTGACCGAGCTGGCCTACCGCGCGGACTTTCCCGTCGCCGACCACCTCTGCGGCGAGGACGGCGCGATCCACTATGGGCGCCAGGCCCTGTTCCCGCCGCAGGACATCCTGCCCTGTCGCCCGACAACCGTCAGCGACTATCGCCGGCTGTTGCTGGACCGGGTCCCGGGTCTGGCGGACGCGCGGTTCGCCGCGGCCGAGGCGGTCCGGGCGCCCGGGCTGCACAGTCTGCGCCTGCGTCCTGCGGATCATGCCGACCGGGGACACGCCTGCATCGCCGAGGCGCGCGCGGCCTACCGGATGAACCGGGGCCTGGGCGAGGACCTCGACGAGACCGTCACCTTGATCGCCTCGCGGTATTGCAGCCTGAGGCTGGACGCCAGCATCGCCGGCGAACGCGACCCGGCCGACATCCTGGCCGACATCTATCACCACTGCGCCACGGCGATCGCCGGCGTGGCGCCGGTGCTGAGCTACGACGAGATGGTCCGCGCCGGCTGGCCGCTGGACGCAATCTTCGACGGTCCGGCGACCGCGTTCGGACGGATCGTCAAGACCCGTCTCGACGATGGCCCGGCGGCCTGGACCGGGCAGCCGGGCGAGACCGATCTGGACGAGGATCCTACCGGCCGCCTGGTGCTTGGCGACCTGCGCGCGCTGCTGCTGCTGCGGGTCGAAGGCCTGGAGTCGATCGGCAAGCTGGACCTGGAAGTGGACGGCAAGGGCATCGTCAGCCGCGTCCTGGAGTGGCCGCTCGACCAGTGGGCGCCCTGCCTGCGCACGCCGGGGAACGAGACGGCGCCGGCGGACCTGTCGCTGGTGCGTCTGAACCGCCGCGGCGGCGAGGCGCCGATCAACGGCCGGGCCGTGATCCGGCGCTATGCCGACGACATGCGGCCGGGCGTGGCGCAGCGCTCCGAGATCCGCCCGTTCGACAAGGTCGCGCCGCCGCCCCACGGGGTTTACCGGCCGCCGACCGACTACCAGTCGGTCCAGAACCAGTTCCCGGCGATCTATGGCGTAGGGCCCCGCGGCCCGGCCGACCTGAGCCCACGCGGCCGGGCGCGCAGCGACCAGCTCCGGGCCTATCTGGCGCTGTTCGACCAGATCCTGGCCAACGGCGCCGCCCAGCTGGACCACGTCGGTGAGCTGTTCACGCCGGACCGGTCGCTGGACCGGAGCTATTGGCGCGAGGTACTCGGCGATGGCGAGGTGGCCGGTATCGAGGCGCTGTACGCGCGGCCGGCGGACCAGATCCACAAGCTGGTCTATGGGCCGTTCGACGACGCCGAGGATCGCCGCGGGCGGGTGCTCGACTACCTGCTGTCGCTGTACGGCGAGACCTTCACCCAGAACACGTCGCGCCAGTTCATGGACTACCTGCGCGACGTCGAGCTGGGCGCGGCGCTGCTGGCGAACAAGATGACCTATCTCAAGGACCAGGTCAGCCTGGGCCGCGACCGAGCGGGCGGCTTCGACCATGGCCTGGATCTCTGGGCCAGGCCCGAACATACGCCGGCCATCCACCGGCGGATCTCGCTGCTGCTGGGGTTCAAGAGCTGGCATGCGCGCGCCCTGACCGACCCGGTGGGCGCCTGGCGGGCGCGGCGCGGCGCCTCGGCGGAGGCGCAGGAGGCCGGGACGCGAGCCTACCATGCGCGGGTCGACACGCTGCGCTCCCTGGCGTGGCCGACGACGTCCGAGCCGGCCGGGGACGTGGCCCCCGAGCTGCGCCGCTTGCGCCAGGACCCGACCACCCATGCGGCGCTGTTCGTGCATGGCGTCTATCGCCGGCGCTACCGCTGGCAGTGGGACACCGAGAGCACGGGCGGTCGGCTGCTGCTGGGCGCCGACGAGGACGAGCGGTGGTGGTGGGACCTCGGGCGGTTCCGGGACGAGGCGCATGCCGGCCACCTCGCCGACTGCCTGCGCCGGCGGCTGCTCCGGTTGAACGACGCCTGCGAGGGGCTGCACATCGTCGAGCACATCCTGCTGCGTCCGCGCGGGCCGGGATCGAAGGCCGTCGATGCCGCCTTCCACGCCCTGCGCGTGACCCTGGTGTTCCCCGACTGGACCGTCCGCACCGCGCGCCCGGCGTTCCGCGACTTCGCCGAGGAGACGGTGCAGATCAACTGCCCGGCCCACGTCGCGGCCGAGTGCATCTGGCTCGACTTCGCCGCCATGCGAACCTTCGAGGCCCGCTACGCCGCCTGGATGGCCGAGCTGGTCCGCCACACCGCGGGGCAGGGTGACGTGGCGGCGCTGGACGCGGCGGCGGCGGCGTTGGTCGAGGGGCTGCGGCCCCACCTGCGGCGGCCTGGCGGGGCGGCCTGACATGGGCGCCCACGTCATCGAGAGCCTGAGTTTCGAGGTGGACTTCGCCGCCGAGGCCGACGCGCGCGCCCACCACGAGCGGCTGGGCGACTTCGCGGGCGGACGGGGACTGGCGATCATCGACGAGGTGTTCGACGAGTTCGCCGGGGCCGACGAGGTGCTGCGGCTGGACCGGCTGGAGGTCGATGTCGGCGAGATCCGTTTCGTCGGGGCCGGCGCCGATCCCGAACAGCGGCTGCGCGAGGCGGTGCGCCGTGCGCTGCGCGAGGCCCTGGCCCGGACGCCGGAGACGCGGCAGACGCAGACACAGACACAGACGACGGGGCCAGAGACGACGTGGCCACAGACGACGGGGCCACAGACGACGGGGCTGCAGAGCCCGGGGCCGCCGCCGGTGTCGCGGGCCGGCCGGGGCGAGACCGAGTTGGAGCTGGTCTGGCGGCATCTGCTGCAGGGACGGCTGCCGTGGCAGGCGGCGGGCGCGGTCGCGGTCGCCTTTGACGACCTGGTGAGGCGGGTGGCGGAGGTCCGGGGCGCGGCGCTGATCGCGCGCCTGCGGGCCGCACCGGACCTGGCACGACTGTTGGCCCGCCTGGTGCGCCAGTGGCCGCCCGAGGCGGTGGCGCGGCTGGTGCGGGAGCTGGCGCCCGATGACCACACGGCCGGCGAGGACGTCCGCACGGCGACTGCGCTGGCGTCCGGCGCCGGGCCGGTCATCGCGCGCGTCGAGGCGCTGGAGCGCCTGCTCGCGCCTGGCCGGGCCGGCGAGGGTGCGGCAGTGTCGGCGACCGCCGCCGACCCGACGCCGCCGGCGACGCCGCCGCCCTCGGGCGACCGGGCCCCCTCCGAGCCGGCCTGGATCCCGCTGCTGCGCGGCGAGCCCGAGGTCGTTCGGGCCCGGTTGCGGAGCTTCCTGGCGGACGCGACATGGCGCGTCCGGCTGGCCGAGGCGATGACCGAGACCCAGTGGCGCCAGCTCCTGGGCCCGTGGGTCGGTCCCGCCGACGCCGCCGTCGTCTCCGCCCTGGTGACCCAGCCCGATCCCTGGCGGCTGGGCGCCGTCGCCCCGGCCGCCGCAATCGCCGCAGCGCTGCATGAAGCGCTGCTCGCGCGCCTGCTGGCGGAAGGTCGCGACGGCCTGGCGTTGGAGCGCGCCGTGCGGACCCTGGTCGAGGCGCGGGCCGCCGTCGACGGACTGAGCTTGGCCGCGGTGGCCCGGGCGCTATCGGCGGCCTGGCCGGCGGAGGGCCCGGCGGGCGCCGTGCGGACGCGCCTCCAGGCGCTGCTTGCCGCCGTCGCTGCGGGTGGAGAGCCTCCATCGCCCCCGCCGCAGGGCCCGGCGTCCAGGATCCCCGTCGACACCGCCGCCGACGCCGCGCGCGAGGCGAGCCCCGTCGTCGCCGCGCCTGAGCGTGGCCGCTGGCGCCTGGAGATGGATCGTCAGCTCGCCGGCGCGCGGATGGCCGACGAGCCCTGGCGGTCGCTGCTGCGGCTGGAGCCGTCCTGGCTGGCGGCGCGCCTGCGCCATCATGGCCGGTCGGCCGCCTGGCGTCGCGCCTTCGCCCGCCACCTCGGGCCCTCGCGGCTGGCCGATATCCTGGGCCTCTGGGTCGAACCCGCCGATGCGACAGTCCTGGCGGCGCTGGTCGATGAACCCTGGCCTTGGCGCCTTGGCGCGCCGCACACCGACGAGGACCTGGCCGTGCGGCTGCGCGAATGGCTGCTGGCCGACCTGCTGCTCGCGGCGCCAGCGCCCGTCGACGCCGCGGCCGTCGCCCTGAGCGTCGTGCGTCGGCGGGCCGAGCACGACGACCTGGGCATGGCGGAGACGGCGCGGAGCCTGGCCGCGGCCTGGCCGAGCACGGGACCGGTCGCTGTCGTGCGAGATCGCCTGCTGGCGCTGCTGGCGGCGCCGGGCGGTGCCGCCCCATCCGCCTCATTCGCGCCTGCGAGCCCGGCGATCCCCGGGGTCGGGGCCGACCCCGCCGATGTGGATCCGACGCCGGATCGCGAGCGCTCGCGCCGCCGGCTGCAGGCCGCCTTCATCCGGGCGCGGCTGACCGGCGTGGAGCCGCTGCTGCGGGCCGCCCTGCATGACGACCGCGACTGGCTGGTCTCCGAACTGGCCGCCCGAGGCGCGGACCCGGCGCTCCGCCAGGCGCTGGCGCAAACGCTGCCGGCCGGCCTGCTGTTCGACCTGTCGCAGTCCTGGATGTCGGAGGCCGAGGCGCGGGTGATCCTGGCGGTCGCGCCACCGTCCAGCGCGCGAGACGGCGCGGAGCCGGCGTTCTGGGCCAGCGTTCTGGACGCCGTCTGGGCGGCGCCGGGCCGGCCGGCCGGCGCCGGGCGCCTGATCCGTACGCTGGTCCGCCATGCTCCGCCGGCGGAGCGGCGCGAGCAACTGAGCGCGCTGCGCACGGCGCGGGCGTACCTGCGCGACCCGGTCGCCCCCGAACCGGCGCCGGACGGCCCGGCCCCGACGCCGTCGGTCGCCCGGTGGCTGGAGCGCCTGCCCGCGCGACCCAGCCCGGCCGTGGCGCGCGCCGTGGCGGGGCTGCTGACCCCGGCGTCCGCGGGGCTGCGGCAGCTGGAGGGGCTGGGCGAACTGCGGCGGCGGGACCTCCTGCGGCGCCTGCGCCCGGCAGACGCGACCCGCATCCTGGACACCCTGGACCGGCTGTCGCGGATCGCCCTCGCCGGCGGCCTGCCGGAGCCCCGCGAGACGGCGGCGACGTTCAACTGGCGGTTCCTGCTGCGGGAGCTGTTCGAGGAAGGACGGCGGTTCGAGGTCCAGGGCTTTACCCAGCGCTGGGCCGACGCCCGGTTGGCCGAGGCGCCGTCCGGCGCACGGGGCGGCTGGCGGACGCGCCTGATCGCCGGACTGGACGCCTCGACGCGGCCGGGCTCGCCAGCCCCTGCGCCCGCTGCTCGCGACGCCGACGGGGGACTGGATTCAATCGGCGGAGATAAGCTTCCCGCGACTCCCGGGGGTTCGCGATCGACCGCCACCCCGCCACCCCCGGAGGCTGGCGGCCCCGTCGTTCAGGGCCGGCGCGTCGTTCAGGGCCGGCGCGTCGCTCAGGGCGGGCCCGTCGCCCGAAGCCGGCCACCCGACCCGACGGACGATGCCGCCACTGCCGCTCGTCCGGCGCCACCCGACCCGACGGCCGATGCCGCCACCGCGGCTCGCGCGGCGCCGCCCGCCCAGAAGGCCGACCCGAACGCCGGCCCGTGGCCGCCTCGGTCCGAACCGCTGGCGCCCGAAACCATCGACGCGACGCCACCCGCGTCCGACCGGGATCTCATCGCCGCAACCCTCCAGGCCGGCGCCCGCTCCGAACCGGCGGCGCCGCTCCTGCCGTTGCCGCCCACCCGCTGGCCCATGGGCGAGCCCTCGCCGGACGAAGCGCTCTATGTGGCCAACGCCGGGATCGTCATCGCCAGCCCCTACATTCCGACCCTGTTCGCCCGCCTGGACCTGACCCGCGACGGCGCGTTCGTCGACGCGGCGGCGGCCGAGCGGGCGGTTCATCTGTTGCAGTTCATGGTCGATGGCGGCGAGCCGGCGCCCGAGCACCAGCTGGTGCTGAACAAACTGCTCTGCGGCCTGGAGCTCGACATGCCGATCGGCCGCGACTTCGCGATCGGCGACCCCGAGCGGGCGATGGTCGAAGGCCTGCTGGCGACGATCGTCGAGCGCTGGACGATCCTCGGGCGCACCTCCATCGCCGGCCTGCGGGAGTCGTTCCTGCAGCGCCAGGGCGCGCTGACGCTGGCGCCGGAGACCTGGCGGCTGCTGGTCGAGCCGCGCGCCTTCGACATGTTGCTGGATCAGATCCCCTGGGGGTTCTCGACCCTGAAGCTGCCGTGGATGACGCAGGTGCTGCATGTCGACTGGCGCTGAGCCCCTGCCGCTGCGGCGCGACGCCGCCGCCCTGGCCAATGCCCGGGCGCTGGAGCGCCACCTCGCCTGGCTGGGCGCGGTGCTGCAAGCGCGGCTGGCGACCCATTTCCGCCAGCCCGGGGAGCCCCAGGCGCCGGAGGCCATCGCGCCGCCAGCGCTGGCGGGCGACCCCTCGGAGCTGGCCGCGGTGATCGGCGAGGGCGACCTCGACTGGGCCGAGCGCGTGGTGCTGTTGCTGGCCCTGGCGCCGCACGTGCAGCCGCAGCTGCTGGACCCGCTGTTCATGCGCAACGCCAACATCGACCGCGGCTTCACCGAGTTCGGCGGCTGGAAGGGCCGGGCGCACGCGGGCTTCATGCCCACCGGCGAGACCGCCGCCTTCCTCGCGGCCGGCGACGACCTGGAGGCGCGCGCCGCCATCCGGCCGCTGTTCGAGGACGGCCATCCCTTCGCCCGCCTGGACATCCTGCGCCTGGAGCACGACGCGCCGGGCGAGCCCTATTTCAGCGGCGCGCTCGCGTTGTCGCCGACCGCCCTCGCCCGGCTGACCACCGGCGAGCGGCACAAGCCGGACTTCAGCGCCGCCTTCCCGGCCAAGCTGATCACGACCCGGCTGGGCTGGGACGACCTGGTGCTGGGCGCCGAGGTGCTGGCCGAGGTCGAGACGATCCTGGGCTGGATCGCCAACCGTGGCGCCATCCTGGAGGACTGGGACCTGGCCCGGACGCTGCAGCCCGGATACCGCAGCCTGTTCTTCGGCCCGCCGGGCACCGGCAAGACCCTGACCGCGACCCTGATCGGCCAGCAGGTCCAGGCCGATGTCTACCGGATCGACCTGTCGATGGTGGTCTCCAAATATATCGGCGAGACCGAGAAGAACCTGGCCCGGGTATTCGACCAGGCCGCCAACCATGACTGGATCCTGTTCTTCGACGAGGCCGACGCCCTGTTCGGCAAGCGCACCTCGACGTCCAGTTCCAACGACCGCTACGCCAACCAGGAGGTCTCCTACCTGCTGCAGCGGGTCGAGGACTTCGCCGGCAACGTGATCCTGGCGACCAACCTGAAGGGCAACATCGACGACGCCTTCGCCCGGCGCTTCCAGTCGCTGGTCTATTTCCCGATGCCCGACGCCGAACAGCGCGAGCGGCTGTGGCGCGGCATGCTGCGCCAGGACGCGCGCCTCGACGCCGACGTCGACCTGGGCCGGCTGGCCGCCCGCTACGAGCTGTCCGGCGGGGCGATCGCCAACGTGGTCCGCTTCGCCGCCATTCGCGCCGTGCAGCACAAGCGCGACAGGATCCGGGCCGCGGACCTGGTCCAGGGCGCGGTCCGCGAACTGCGCAAGGAGGGCCGCACGGCATGACGGACCACCCGAACCTGTTCGCGCGCCGGGGCCGCGCCCTGGCGATGCTGGCGGCCCTGGGGCTGCTGTTCGCCCAGGTCCCGGCCTCGGCGCCGGCCCAGACTGCCGTGCGCCCCTGTCCCCAGGGCCCGGTGGACTCGCGCCTGGCCTGCAGCGGCCAGCCGCTCGATGCGCGGGAGGACCCGTTGCGCGTCGTGGGCGCCGCCGTCGCCCTGCCGGACGGCCGGCGCGGCGAGTCCTATCCGGACACCCAACTGGTGACCGGCGGGATGCCCGGCTACGCCGGCGAGGTGATCGGCGCGCTGCCGCCGGGTATGAGCGTCCTGGCCTCCGGCGTCCTGGTGGGCACGCCGGCCAGGCCGGGCCGCTTCGCCTTCACCCTGGTGCTGCGGGACGGCTCCAGGCCGCCGCAGGAAATCCGCCAGCCCTTCGTC
>NZ_JANXWD010000092.1 GCF_025351295.1 Phenylobacterium sp. | reverse complement strand
GGTGCCTGAGGCGCAAGTTCGCAGCCCTAGAGATTCAGAAAACCCAATTATTTCAACTACGAGATTTTGCCTGTTTGAGCGGAAGGGCCATGAGAGGGCGAAAATCGGCCCTCACCGTCGACTTTTTCAACAGCCTGCTAGATCGTGCCGCAGAAGTCGAAGATCGCCTGGGCAGTGGCCTCGGGCTGCTCCAGCTGTGGGAGGTGTCCGGCGCCCGGGATCGCCTTGAAGGTTCCGTTGGGCGCGTGCTGGGCGTGGATGCGGCCGACGCCCATGTCCACATGGCGATCCGCCTCGCCCCAGATGACCAGGGTGGGCGCGTCGGTCCAGGCGCTGTCCGGTTCCGGTCCCGCGGAGCAGTGGCGAAGGATGTGGAAGATTTCGTTGCTGGCGGCGCATCGATCCAGCAGGGCCGGGTCGGCGGCCGCCGGCTCGGCGAACATGCGCTCCACGGTGTCGCGCCCGAAGCCCTTGCGGGCCCGGCGCGCCATGATCCACCCGCCGACCGGGGAGGCGAGCACCAGCCTGCCGCGTAGAGGAATCCGGCGGAAGATGCTGCCGCCGTTCAGCAGGATCAGCCGTTCCGTCTGTTCGGGGTGGGCGGCGGCATAGAGGCGAGCCAGCGAGGCGCCGAACGAGTTGCCGGCCACCGTCAGGCGCTCGGCCCCGATCTCGCTCCGCAGGGCGTCAATCCAGCCCACCAGGCGGGGGTAGTCGGGCCGTTTCAGCCTGGCCGAGCCCCCGAACCCCGGCAGATCCGGGGCATAGACGGTGAACCGCTCCGACAGCCGGTCCCAGATCGGCCGCCAGTGCATCTCGGCGTCGGTCATGCCGCCCTGCAGCAACAACAGGGCCGGTCCTTCACCACCGGACCAGAGCCGCACGGGCGCGCCCTGGACGTCGATCTGGCGGGCCTGCATCATGACGCGGTGAGGAAGCTGACGATCGCGGGATAGGCGGCGCGGTCCTGGATCATGAACAGGTGGCCGCCCTCGAACCACTTGAGGGTCGCGCCGGGGATGCGGGCCAGCATCTTCTCCTGAGTGGCGGGCATGGCGATCCCGTCATAGCGGCCGGCGGCGATCAGCACCGGGCAGGCGATGTGCGGCAGTCGGTCCCAGGTGTCGTGGTCGGCGCGGGCCTCGAACTGGCGGTGGGCGCCGGCGGCGTGGCCGGGTTCGTCGGCGTAGGGGTCGGCGGCGGCCAGGGCGACGAACGTCTCGTAGTCCTGCGGGTGCGCCACGGCCCAGGCGGCGTCGCGGCGGGTGTCGCTGATCGGGATCATGTGGCGGGCGCGGGCCTCGCCGGTCAGGTGCTCGATGTCGTGGAAAGGATAGGAGGCCCCGCCCGCGCCGCCGGGCGAGGTGCAGGCCAGGACCACCCGCTGGACCCGCTGCGGATGCCGCAGCACCAGCTCCTGGGCCACCATGCCGCCGAAGGAGACGCCCACCACCAGGGCGTCGTCCCAGCCCAGGTGGTCCATCAGCGCCGCGGCGTCGTCGCCGTACTGGGCCATCGAGTAGGCAACATCCGGCTTGTCGGTCCGCCCCAGGCCGCGCTGGTCATAGGCGACCAGGTCGAACGCCCGGGCCAGCGGCGAGGCGAAGACGTTGGGCTGGGTCCTCAGGTCGCCGCCGGAGCCGGAGATGAACAGCAGCCGCGGCCCGGCGCCGGCGCGCTCGTAGTGGAAGTTCAGGTCATTCAGTCTGGCTGTCGGCATCGCCCCTATGCCCAAAAAGACCCGCTCATCCCTACCCCTAAGAACGAACTCATTCGCCCAAATCAGCGTGCGCTAGGCTAACACGCACGCGCCATGACGAAAGAGGTCTCTGAGGCCGCTCAGATCAGTTCGTAGGCGCCTATTCAATGGCGTCGTGCAGCAGCGCGGCGACCCATTCGACCGCTCGCCCTTCGCCCTGCGGGAGGGTAGCGACGAACTCCTGACCACGCCCCACCGTCGTAACTGTGCCATTGTCATCCCAACGCTGTGGCGGATGGTAGGTCATTCCGACGCCTCCCCAACGGGGATGGAGCCAGTCGGGAACCCGCCATGTGGACACCTTCGCGCCCGCTTCGGTGAGGGAGTATCCGCGCTTTAGGGCGCCCGACCCCGGCATTGAAAGCACAGCAGGAGGAAGGCTGAGTTCGTCCGATGCGACATAGAGGGCATTGCGCGGCTCCTGTTCGGCGCGCGCGTGGGGGTGATCCTTTAGTCAAGGATAGGCTTCGCCGACCTGCCCAAGTATCGCGACAGCCAAGGTCACGGCTCGCCCGGCGGCCACATCTTCGGCCGCGTCTGCCTCGAGTGAGGTGGCGCCGGAAATTCGGACATACGGCTAAGGTTGGTTCGCCCTCTTGGAAGGACGGACGTTATGACTGGGAAGCGGAAGCGGTACTCGGCTGATTTCAAGGCCAAGGTGGCGCTGGAGGCGTTGAAGGGGGATCTGACCCTGTCGCAGCTGGCGGCGAAGCACGGCGTCCATCAGACGATGATCGCGGCCTGGCGGAAGCAGGCGGTCGAGGGGCTGGCCGGGGTGTTCTCCGGCAGGGCCGAGGC
>NZ_JANXWD010000080.1 GCF_025351295.1 Phenylobacterium sp. | reverse complement strand
CGGCTCATGGCCTGGCGCAGGGCGGCGAGGCCGACGGCGGGCAGGCCGGGGGCGCTCACCGCCCGGCTGGCGGCCGGCGCGGGCTGTTCCGCCGCGGCGGCGCGGCCGGCCCGGGAGCCGAACACCGCCGCCTCGAGCAGGGAGTTGGACGCGAGGCGGTTGGCGCCGTGCACCCCGGTCGAGGCGCATTCGCCGGCGGCGTAGAGACCGGGCAGGGAGGTGCGGCCCTGCGCGTCCGTGGCGATCCCGCCCATGTGGTAGTGGCAGGCCGGCGCCACCGGGATCGGCTGGGTCCGGGGATCGATGCCGCCGCCCAGGCAGGCGGCGAAGACCGCCGGGAACGCTTCGGGGAAGTGCGCGCCCACCGCCTGGCGGGCGTCGAGGAAGGCGCCGCGGCCGGCCTCGCGTTCGGCGTGGATGGCGCGGGCCACCACGTCGCGCGGCGCCAGCTCTGCGGCCGGGTGATAGCTGTCCATGAAGCGTTCGCCGGCGCGGTTGACCAGCACCGCGCCCTCGCCGCGCAGGGCCTCGGTGGCTAGCGGGGCGGGATCGCGGCCGATGTCGATGGCTGTGGGGTGGAACTGCACGAACTCGGGGTCGGCGATCGCCGCGCCCGCCAGCGCCGCGAGGCCCAGGCCGTCGCCCTGCAGCTCGGCCGGGGTGGTGGTGACGGCATAGAGGCCGCCGATGCCGCCGGTGGCCAGGATCACCGCGCGGGCGGCGATCTCCACCGTCTGGCCGCCGATCCGGGCCACGACGCCGCGGATACGGCCGTCGGCGTCCTGCAAAAGGCCGGTGAGCCTGGCGCCCGTCCGCACTTCGATATGGCGCGCGGCCAGGACGGCGACAGTGACCGCCTCCATGATCGCGCGGCCGGCCTGGTCGCCCTTCACGCGCGCCACGCGGGCCTTGCCGTGGGCGGCCTCCAGGCTCTGGGCGAAGCCGCCGTCGGCGGTGCGGTCGAAGGGCGCCCCTAGCTCGGCCAGCCGGCGCACGGCCGCGGGGCCCTCCTCGGCCATCAACCGCGCCATGACCGCGTCCACCAGGCCCGCGCCGGCCGCCACGGTGTCGGCGGCGTGCAGCTCGGGCGTGTCGTCTGCGGCCAGGGCGACGGCCAGCCCGCCTTGCGCCCAGGCCGAGGAACAGCCCTGGTTCAGCGGCGCGTCGGTCAGCACCAAGACCTTGGCCGGGGCGGCCGCCAGCGCCGCGCTGAGGCCGGCGAGGCCCGCGCCGACGATCAGGACGCCGTCATATTGGATGCGCTCAGCCATGGGCTTCGCCCTCCAGCTGGTAATAGATGTCGGTGCGCAGCTCCGTCGGGTCCTCGGACCAGTCGCCGTAGACCTCCCAGCTCACGCCGGTGAGCCCGCGGCCCTGCTGGCGCGCCCAGTCCTGGGCCGCCTGGTGCGCGGGACGCATCTTGCCGTAGTCGCCGAGGTAGACGACGTGGGCCGCCTCGCCGGCAGGGGTCTCGGCCAGGATGACCTCCCCGACGCCGGCGAAAGGGCGATCGAGCCGCACGCCGACGCGCAGGTCCATGGTCCGGCCGTCGACGCCCGGCCGATAGAGCACGGTGTTGCAGCCCAGCGGTCCGGGCTCGCCGGCCCGCAGCACCGCATAGACCTTGTCCAGCGACGCCGGGATCACCCGCGGCAGCTCGCCGAACTGCGCCCGGGCCGCGACCGCGGCCATCGGCACGGCCCCGACCGTTTCCAGGGTGACCTCATAGGCCATGGTCAGATCAGCTCCACATCGACGTGGTGGCGGGCCTTGACCAGGTCGTAGCGGGCCGGGACGGCCGGCGGCGGCAGGTCGATCATCCGCTGCACCGACAGCCGGGCGCGCTCGGCAATGGCCGGGTCCACCGTCACCTCGTGGCGGTCGTGAAGCAGGGCCTCGTAGATATTCTCCAGCGTGATCTGCTTCATGTGCGGGCACAGGTTGCAGGGGCGCACGAACTCGGTGTCGGGCGCGTCGGCGGCGACGTTGTCGGCCATCGAGCACTCGGTGATCAGCACCACCCGCCTGGGCTTGCGGGTCAGGACGTAGTCGTTCATCGCCGCGGTCGAACCCGCGAAGTCGGAGACCTCCAGCACCTCGGCCGGGCATTCGGGGTGGGCCAGGATCTCGGCATCGGGCCAGGCGGCCCGGATCTCCAGGATGTCGGCGGCGGTGAAGCGCTCGTGGACCTCGCAGCGGCCCTGCCAGGCGATGATCTTGATGTGGGTCTGGCGCGCCACGTTGCGGGCCAGGAACTCGTCGGGGATCAGGATCACCCGGTCGACACCCCACAGGCGCGCGGCCTCCTCCACCACCTGCACGGCGTTGGCGCTGGTGCAGCAGATGTCGGTCTCGGCCTTCACCTCGGCGGTGGTGTTGACGTAGGTGACCACCGGCAGGCCGGGGTAGCGCTGCTTAATCAACCGCACGTCGGCGCCGGTGACCGAGGCGGCCAGGCTGCAGCCGGCCCGCAGGTCGGGGATCAGGACGCGCTTCTCGGGCGAGAGGATCTTCGAGGTCTCGGCCATGAAATGCACGCCGGCCTGCACGATCACCGCGGCGTCGCTGCGGGCGGCCTCCTTGGCCAGGCCCAGGCTGTCGCCGACATAGTCGCCAACGCCGTGGAAGATCTCGGGCGTCATGTAGTTGTGGGCCAGGATGACCGCGTGCTTCTCGCGCTTCAACCGGTTGATCTCGGCGATCAGCGGAGCCTGGAGGCGCCACTCCATGGGCGTCACGTGATGCTTGACCTTCTCCCATGCAGGCGCGGTCTGGGCTTCGATCTCAGCGGTGAACGCGAACTGGGAACCGTCGGCGGGCATCTCGCCTCCTTATGCTCAAAGTGAGCATTTCCTAGGCCTATAAAAAGGCGCCAGGGGGAAGATACCGGGCGCTTCTCTCTTTTGCTCAATTCGAGCAAAAGTAAATATAGCGACGTTAGCGCAGGGTGCAAGCGGTCTTTTCATGCTGCAGTGCGATCAATGACCAGGCGTCAAGCGACCACCGGGGCGGTCACCTCGGCGATGGCGCGGGCCAGCTGCTCGGGACCGTAGGGCTTGCGCAGCAGCGGCCAGGGCGTCTCCTCGGCGGCGTGCAGCACGTCGCCGGTGTAGCCGGACGAGAGGATCACCGGCAGGGCGGTGCGCAGCTTCACCGCCTCGCGGGCCAGGTCCACGCCGGACTTGTCGCCGGGCATGATCAGGTCGGTGAGCAGCAGGTCCACGGCCGCGCCCGAACGCAACACCGCCAGGGCCGCCTCGGCGTTTTCGGTCAGCTGCACCTCGTGGCCCAGGTCCCGCAGCATGGCCTCGACCAGCTCGGCCACCTGGACGTCGTCCTCGGCCAGCAGGACCCGCAGCGCCGGGCCACGAGCGGCGGCGGCAACCGGCCCGGCGGCCGGCGCTGCCGCCGGGTCCGGGGCGACGCGTGGCAGGTAGAGGCAGACCGTGGAGCCCTTGCCGAGCGTGCTGTCCAGCGTGGCCGTACCGCCGCTCTGCCGCGCGAAGCCATAGACCTGCGACAGGCCCAGGCCGGTGCCGCGTCCCGGCGGCTTGGTGGTGAAGAACGGCTCGAAGGCCCGCGTGATCACCGCGGCGTCCATGCCCGAGCCGGTGTCATGCACCGCCACCCGCAGATAGTCGCCGGCCGGCAGTTCCTCGACCTGGCGCGCCTCCAGGCGGACCGCGTCGGTCTCGATGCGGATTATCCCGCCACCGGGGGTGGCGTCGCGGGCGTTGACCGCGAGGTTCATGATCGCTGCCTCGAACTGGCTGGGATCGACGCTGACCACCGCCTCGGGCGCCGCGGGGGCCACGGTCAGGGTCACCGCCTCGCCGATCGCGCGGCGCAGCAGCGGCTCGGTGTCCTTGAGCAGGGCGTCCACCTGCACCGGCTCCGGCTTCAGGGCCTGGCGACGCGAGAAGGCCAGCAGCTGCTGGGTCAGGCGCTCGCCGCGCCGCGCCGCGCCCATGGCGGCCTCGATCATCCGCTCGCGCCGGGCCTCGTCGTTCGGATGCCGCTGCATCAGGTCCAGCGCCCCGATCACCACGGTCAGCAGGTTGTTGAAGTCATGGGCGACCCCGCCGGTGAGCTGGCCCACCGCCTCCAGCTTCTGGGCCCGCTGCAGGGCGGCCTCGGCCTCGTCGCGTTTGGCCAGCGCCTCGTCGACCCGCTCGGCCAGCAGGTCGTTGATCCCCTTGAGATCCTCCTCCGCGCGCTTGGCGTCGCTGGTGTCGTAGCCGACCCCGATGAAGCCGGCGAACTCGCCCTCGGGGCCCCATCGCGGCTGGGAGACCGAGCGGATCCAGCGGTACTCCCCGTCGTGGCGGCGGTAGCGCGCCTCCAGGGCGAACAGCTGGCGCGAGGCCTCGCCGGCCACCTGCTCCTGCAGCACCCGGGCCAGGTCGTCCGGGTGCAGCACCTGGCGCCAGTCGTAGTCGAGTGCGGTCTGGTAGCCCTCCGCCAGAAAGTCGACATAAGCGCGGTTGGCGAACTCGCGCCGGCCGTCGATCTGGGTCACCCACATCAGCACCGGGGCGCTGTCGGCCAGCTGGCGGAACCGGGCCTCGGTCACCTCCAGCGTCTTCTGCGCCGCCGCCTGGGCGGCGTTGGCCTCGTCGAGCCGCAGCATGGCCGAGCGCAGGCTGGAAGACACCACCACCGTAAGGCTGGCCGAGACAATGAACATGGCCAGGATGGCCGTCTCGTTGAGAACCGTGCCGATCGGCGTCAGTTGGCCCAGCGCGAGCGAGACCGCCAGCGCGCTCCAGCCCCAACGCGGCCCGGCATAGAGCGTGGCGACGATCAGGGCCGGAAAGGTCGTCGCCGAAAGCCCGACCGCCGCCGGCCAGCCCAGCAGCGCGCCGCGCACCGCCATGGCGGCGGCCAGCGATCCGGCCGTGACCGCCAGGCCCGTCAGGAATGGCGGCGACCGTCGCGGGATCAGGCGAAGCGGCCACAGCGCTGGCGTCATCAAGGCCAAGTCCCCGGGTCCGAACTGGACTCCCGCAACCAGCATGGGATGCAGGAGAGGGCGGCGCAACTGGCTAGCCCGCGACGGTGCGCGCATCGGCCACAAGGGACGCTTGCACGAAAATTGCCGGTGATGGGTCCAAATATCGCCGGTTTGCGCCTATATGCGACGCCGGAAGCCAGAGAGAGTTTGGTCCTGAGGCAGTACCTGGAACGTTGGCCCCGCCTGGTGTGGGCAGGGGTAGGGACCTTGTTGGTCCTGGCGGCGATCCTGGCTGGCCGCGGCTTTGCGCCCGCGCGTGGCGACATCCTGGCCCACGAACGCGCCGCCTTTGCAAAGCGCGATCTGTCGGCGGCCGAGTTGCAGCGGCTGGCCGCGTCCATGGATCCCGCCATGCGCGCCCTGGTGCTGCGCCATGACCCTGGCCTGCGCCGCCCCGACGCCTGGGCGCGCCCCGAGGGCTGGGCCAGCCTCGACATCACCCATGTGCCCACCCTGGGGGTGGCGCCGGCCGAGGGCGAGAGCGCTGCGGAGCTGAACGGGCTGCGCCCCTTCGCGAACCTGCCGATCCGCCCAATGAGGCCGTTCATTCTGGCCGCCGACGGCGCCGACCGCGCCCGCGCCATCGAGTGCCTGACCCAGGCCGTCTACTATGAGGCCGCCCGCGAACCGGAGGTCGGCCAGGAGGCGGTGGCCCAGGTGGTGCTGAACCGCGTGCGCCACCCGGCCTATCCGAAGTCGGTGTGCGGCGTGGTCTACCAGGGCTCGGCCCGCCCGACCGGCTGCCAGTTCACCTTCACCTGCGACGGCGCCATGCGCTATGCGCCGCAGCCGGCCCTCTGGAAGCGCGCCCGCGACGTCGCCGAGAAGGCGCTGGCCGGCTACGTCGACAAGACCGTGGGCTCGGCCACCCACTACCACGCGCAATATGTGGCCCCGTACTGGGCGCCGACCCTGGTGAAGATGGTCCAGGTGGGCCAGCATATCTTCTACCGCTGGACCGGCCCGTGGGGCGAACCGGCCGCCTTCACCGGCCGCTACGCCGGCGGCGAGGCCTATCTGAGCCCCGCGGTGCTGGGCAGCCTGGACGCCCGCACCCAGGGCGGCCTGCTGGCGCCCGAGCTCCAGGGGATCCCGGCCGAGCGCAGGATCACCCTGGCCGTGGCCGGCGAGGTCCGGACCTACAGCGTCGTCGATCCCAGCCTGCCCAGCGGCGACCGCACCCGGGTGATGGGCGTCCTGATGTCGACCCACCGCCAGCCGACCCCGGACGAGGTCAAGCGCATCAACGAGAGCCTGGAGAGCCTGGAGCGCTCGATGAACCCCGCCGCCGGCTCCGCCCCGCCGTCGCTGGCCCCTGCCGCGGGGAACGCCGGCCCCGCCGCCTGAGGCGGCCCTCAGCCAGAGAAGGCCTGCGGGTAGCTGGCGCTGAGTGGGGTATCGAAGGCGCCGTCTTCCAGGGCCAGGGCCATGAAGCTGGGGCTGCCGGCGTAGGGCGCGGCGACCCGGGCCGCGGCCGCAGCCGCGAACCCGAAGCGCGGATAGTAGGCGGGGTGGCCCAGCACCAGGATCCCGTGGACGCCGAACTCGCGGGCGCTGTCGAGGCTGGCGCGGACCAGGGCCGATCCAACGCCCGCAGACTGCCGATCCGGATGGACCGCCAGCGGCGCGAGGGCCGCGAACAGCGCCGGCCGATCCGCCCAGAGCCGGCTGTAGAGGATGTGGCCGTCGATGCGCCCGGCCGCCTCCGACACCAGTTCGAACAGCACGTCGCCGTCGGCGCGCAGCCGTTCGATCAGCCGCGCTTCGTCGGGCTGGCCGAACGCCAGCTCATTGACCGTGGCGATGGCGGGGTGGTCGGGGGGGCGGGCGTAGCGGATCACCAGACGCCGATCTTCTGCGCCTCATGGTGGGTGATCGGGTGGTGCGCCCGGGCGTGGTCCTCCTCGGCCAGGAACCGCACGGCCTCGAGCGCGGCCATGCAACCCATCCCGGCCGCGGTGACCGCCTGGCGATAGACGTCGTCGGTGACGTCGCCGGCCGCATACACCCCCGGGATGGCGGTGGCGGCGCTGCCGGCCTGCACCTTCAGGTAGCCGGCGGCGTCCATCTCCAGCTGGCCCTTGAACAGTTCGGAGGCCGGGGCGTGGCCGATGGCGACGAACACGCCGTCGGTGGCCAGCGTCTGGGTCGCGCCGGTCTGGACGTGCTTCAGCCGCACGCCGGTGACGCCCATGGGGTCGGAGTCGCCCAGCACGGCGTCGACGGCGTGGTCCCAGACCACCTCGATCTTCGGATGCTTGAACAGGCGCTCCTGCAGGATCTTCTCGGCGCGGAACTCGGCCTTGCGGTGCACGACGGTGACCTTGGACGCGAAATTGGTGAGGAACAGGGCCTCCTCCACGGCGGTGTTGCCGCCGCCGACCACCACCACCTGCTTGCCGCGGTAGAAGAAGCCGTCGCAGGTGGCGCAGGCCGAGACGCCGAAGCCCTGGAACTTCTGCTCGGTGTCCAGCCCCAGCCACTTGGCCTGGGCGCCGGTGGCGATGATCAGGGTCTCGGCGAGCCAGACCTGGCCGCTGTCGGTCTCCAGCCGGAAGGGCCGCTGCGACAGGTCGGCCCGGGTGACGATGTCGCCCACGATCTCGGTGCCCACATGCTCGGCCTGGGCCTGCATCTGCTCCATCAGCCAGGGGCCCTGGATGACATCGGCGAAGCCGGGATAGTTCTCGACGTCAGTGGTGATGGTCAGCTGGCCGCCGGGCTGGATCCCCTGGATCAGCACGGGGTCCAGCAACGCGCGCGCGGCATAGACGGCGGCGGTGTAGCCGGCGGGGCCGGAGCCCACGATCAGGCAGCGGACGGTACGGGGTTCGGAACGTTCGTGAAGCATGGCCCTTATGTAGGTGCGATGACGGAGCGGCGCATGCAACACGAAATGAAGTCCGTCGGCCTGGTCGCCGTGATCGGCGCGGCGGCGGGCGCAGGGCTGGCCTTGGGCATCGGCCTGCGCCTCTATTCGGGGCTGGCCATGGTGGGTCTGGGGACGGGCGTGGCCCTGGGCCTGGTCCTGGGCGCACGGCCCAGGACGATCCTCATCGCCGCTGACCCTTCACTGAGCGCGCTTAGTTAACGACCGTTTCAGGGGCATCAGGGTAGAAACCCTAATGGCTACGACCCCCGAGATCGAGATCGCCGGCCGGAAGATCGGCGCGTCCCACGAGCCCTACGTGATCTGTGAGCTGTCGGGGAACCACAACGGCAGCCTGGATCGGGCGCTGCTGATGATCGACGCCGCGGCGGACACCGGCTGCGATGCGATCAAGATTCAGACCTACACCGCCGACACCATCACCATGGACGTCGACCGGCCGGAGTTCCGCATCCATGGCGGCCTGTGGGACGGCCGCAGCCTGTACGAGCTCTACCAGGAGGCCCAGACGCCCTACGAGTGGCACGCGGCGCTGTTAGAGCGGGCGGCGGGGCGGGGGGTCACCCTGTTCTCCAGCCCCTTCGACGAAACCGCGGTGGACCTGCTGGACGGCCTGGGCGCCCCTGCGTTCAAGATCGCCTCGTTCGAGGCGGTGGACCTGCCGCTGATCCGCTACGCCGCGGCCAGGGGCAAGCCGCTGATCATCTCCACGGGCATGGCTAATCTGGCCGAGATCGAGGCCGCCCGCGACGCTGCCCTGGCCGCCGGCGCGCCGGGGGTGGTGATGCTGCACTGCGTGTCGAGCTATCCGGCCACCTTCGCCGACGCCAACGTCCGCACGGTCGCCGACATGGCGCAGCGGTTCAGCTGCCCGGTCGGGCTGTCGGACCACACGCCCGGCACGGCGGCCTCAGTCGCCGCCGTCGCGATGGGCGCGTCGGTGATCGAGAAGCACTTCACTCTGGCCCGCGCCGACGGCGGGCCGGACGCGGCCTTCAGCCTGGAGCCGGCCGAGTTCAAGGCGCTGGTGGATGACACCAAGGCCGCCTGGGCCGCGCTGGGCCGGGCCCACTACGACCTGCTGGGCTCGGAGCGGGGCAACGTCCAGTTCCGCCGCTCGCTCTACGTGGCCGCCGACATCAAGGCGGGCGAGGCATTGAACCGGGCCAACGTCCGCTCCATCCGCCCCGGCAACGGCCTGCCGCCGGCCGACCTGGACGCGGTGCTGGGCCGGACGGCGGCGCGCGACCTGGCCCGTGGCGAACCGCTCGCCTGGGATATGCTGGCCTAATTATAGGGTCGCTGGAAACCGGGCGCACACGATTCGGGCTTTACGGGGCGCCGCAGCCGATATTTGTTATCGGCGATCAGTTATGTTGACCTCGATCAAAGCCGAGGGTCGCCAGGGTCCGGCATCTGGTCGAACAACAAAGAAGACTGGAGGACGACGTGAGCCTTGCATCCCCCACCGCGGTCAAGGCCGCGCCGGTCAAAGCGGAGCACTTCGACGTGCTGGTCGTCGGCGCCGGGATTTCCGGGGTCGGCGCCGCCTACCACATGACCCAGCAGCGCCCCGGCAAGACCTTCGTGGTGCTGGAGGCGCTTGAGGGCATGGGCGGGACCTGGCTGACGCACCAGTATCCGGGCATCCGTTCCGACAGCGACCTCTACACCTTCGGCTATCGCTTCAAGCCCTGGGTCGGCCCGCCGATCGCCACCGCCCAGGAGATTCTCGACTACATGAATGCGGTGGTCGACGAGAACGACCTCGGCCGCCACATCCGTTACCGCCACCGCATCACTTCCGCCACCTGGTCCAGCGCCGAGACCCTCTGGACGATCGAGGCCACGCGCACCGACACCGGCGAGATCCGGCGCTTCACTGCCAACTTCCTGTGGATGTGCCAGGGCTACTACCGGCACTCGGAAGGCTACACGCCCGAATGGCCGGGCATGGACGACTTCAAGGGGCGCATCGTCCACCCGCAGACCTGGCCGCAGGACCTGGACCTGACGGGCACGCAGGTGGTGGTGATCGGCTCCGGGGCTACGGCCGCCACCCTGGTCCCGGCCATCGCCGAGGATTGCGGGCACGTCACCCTGCTGCAGCGCTCCCCCACCTACTTTATCCCGGGCCGCAACGAGAACCTGATGGCCGACGAGCTGCGCAAACTGCAGATCGACGAGACCTGGATCCACGAGATCGTTCGCCGCAAGGTGCTGTTCGACCAGGATGCGTTCACCCGCCTGGCCATCGAGCAGCCCGAGGCGGTGAAGCAGGAGCTGCTGGCCGGAGTCAGCGCCCTGGTGGGGCCGGAGGCGGTGGCCAAGCACTTCACCCCCAGCTATCGGCCCTGGCGCCAGCGGATCGCCTTTGTGCCGGACGGCGACCTGTTCCAGTCGGTCAAGGCGGGCAGGACGTCGGTGGTAACCGACGAGATCGACAGGTTCACCGCGACGGGCATCCTGTTGAAGTCGGGCGAGACCCTTGAGGCGGACGTGATCATCACCGCCACCGGCTTCAATCTGAACGTCCTGGGCGACATCGCTTTCACCATCGACGGCAAGCCGCTGGAGTTCGGCAAGACCGTGACCTATCGCGGCATGATGTTCACCGGCCTGCCCAACATGGTCTGGGTGTTCGGCTACTTCCGCGCCAGCTGGACGCTTCGCGCAGACCTGCTCGCGGACTTCGTCTGCCGGCTGCTGACCCACATGGACGAGAAGGGCGCGGCCAAGGTGAGCGTGGCGCTGCGGCCGCAGGATGCGGACATGCCGCTGCTGCCCTGGATCGATCCGGAGAACTTCAATCCCGGCTACCTGATGCGCGGCATGGACCTGTTGCCAAAGCGCGGCGACAAGCCGGAGTGGCAGCACAGCCAGGACTATTGGCGGGAGAAGGATGAGCTGCCGCTGATCGACCTCGATGAGCCGGCCTTCGTCTACGAGGGCGCTGCGGTCGCGGCGGCGAAGGTCGCCTGACGGCCTAAATGGCCCGGGCGGCGATCAACTTCAGGAAAGCCTCGGCTGTCCGCCCCGCGCCCAGGCCGTCGCAGACCTCGGCGCTGCGGGCCGCCAGTTCACGGCGGCTCTCGGCGTCGCGCAGCAGGCGCAGGAGGGCGCGGTCGAAGGCGGCGTCGAAGTCCGGGTCGGCGAGGTCGGCGACCAGGGCCGCGCCTCGCTCGGCCATGGCGCGGGCCGCCTCGCGCTGGTTGTCGGCCAGCACCACCAGCACCGACGGCAGGCCCAGGGTGCAGCGCTCCCAGGTCGAGGAGCCGGCGGCACCGATGCCGATGTCCGCCTCGGCGGTCAGGCGGGCCATGTGCGGGGTGTCGACGTGCAGCAGCAGCCGGCGGTCGCGTCGCGCGATCTTCTCCAGGGCCGGGGCGCTGGGGGCCATGGCGCCCAGCACGATGTCGAGGCCGATGTCGTGCACCCGTGGCCGCACCCGCTCGACGATCCGGCCGGTGATCCCGCCCACGTCGGTCAGGCCCATGGCGATCAGGATCCGCTGCACCGGCTCGCCGCGCCAGGCCAGGGCCGGTCCACGCAGGGCGGCGAACTCGGGGCGGACGGCGGCGAAGCTCGGCCCCAGCAGCAGCCGCGCCGCGTCCGGCGCCAGGCCCAGGTAGTCCTGGGCCTTCCGGTTCGGGCCGGAATCCACGACGATGTCGGCGCCCAGCGGCCGGTCGGCCAGGTCGTCGATGACCATCGCCGGGCGCCCGCCGGCCATGGCGCGGTGGTCTGGCTCGGCCAGGCCGTAGTGGTCGAAGACGATGGCGTCGAAGGCCTCCCGCGCCACGGCGCCGGCGAGGTCGGCGGTGACCGTTCGCGCGGTGTCGGGCGAGAAGGCGTCCAGCAGCTCGCCCATCGCCGGCGGCCCCACAAAGGCGTGGCGCGAGCCCTGCGCCTGCAGCGCCTGGGCCAGGGTCAGGCAGCGCATGACGTGGCCGCCGCCCACGGCGGGGCCGGCATCGGCGACGAACAGGATGCGCGGGCCGCTCATAGTCGCCGGTAACCTTCGAACTAGAGCACGACAGCTTGAAGTGGATACCGGTTCAAGCGCCCGTCGTGCTCTAAACTTTTGATTTAGAGCCTTTTTGTCCGGTTCCGTACTCAAGACCGCTCATCCCGGCGAAGGCCGGGCCCCAGATGGAAGGGCTCAGATGTGGGCTCCAGGCGCGCCGGGTCCGTCCAACCCGCGTCCCAGCTATCGGATCCGGATCCCGGCCTTCGCCGGGATGAGCGGGTGTCGCCGGCTATGGCATTGAAATTGCGAAGGCCTATTTGAGTCTGGACCCTGGGCGGCGGCCGTTCGCGCCGGAGCGTTTCGCCCTCATGGGCCGGTGGCGACCGATTTGGTCATATCTCTGCAAGCCTTAAGAGCGCACAGTCGAAACATGGTTGAACCGGTCAAATACTCGGATCCGGTCTCCGTGGCCAATTGTGTGGTCGCGCTTGTTTCAGACTTCGGCGTATCGGCCCATGTCGTTCACGGTCAAGAAACCCGACGAAATCTGCCCGCGCGCAACATCATTTCGGATCGAAAGTGGATCGCCGCCTGATGGCCTCGGTTCTTATCGTCGAAGACGAGCCCTTCACTCGGCAAAATGCCGAATGGACCATGGAAGATCTGGGCCACAGCGCCATGGTCGCCAGCGATCTTGGCGAGGCCATGGTCCACCTGTCCGCGCCGGGGCCGATCGACGCGCTGTTCGTGGACATGCGGCTGGGAACATTGGCGCTCGGCGGGTACGAGGTCGCGAACCAGGCCATCACCCTGCGGCCGGAGCTGCGCGTGCTTTACACATCCGGAACGCCGCTGACCGCCGAGATGACGGACCGGTTCGTGCCGGGCGGCCAGTTCATCCAGAAACCCTATTCCCCGGAACAGCTGGGGATTTCCATGGGACGACTTCTCGACTGACGCCCTTCGTAGCGTACGCTTATCGTGCGCACCCGAGTTAGGACACCCGATCACCATTTCCGACGCCGAGACGGGCCTGGCGCTCCCGACGGCCGAGGCCTCCAATGTGCAGGGCGTGTTCCCGTCCGCCGAGTCGCTCGTCAAGATCGGCGCCCTGCAGAGCGCGATCTTCAACAGTGCCAACTTCTCCAGCATCGCGACGGATGCCAAGGGCGTGATCCAGATCTTCAACGTCGGGGCCGAGCGGATGCTGGGCTACACGGCGGCCGAGGTCATGAACACCATCACCCCGGCCGACATCTCCGATCCGCAGGAGTTGATCGACCGCGCCGAGACTCTGAGCGCCGAGCTGTCGACGCCGATCACGCCGGGGTTCGAGGCCCTGGTGTTCAAGGCGTCGCGTGGCATCGAGGACATCTATGAGCTGACCTACATCCGCAAGGACGGCACCCGGTTCCCGGCGGTGGTCTCGGTCACCGCCCTGCGCGACGCCGAGGATGCGATCATCGGCTACCTGCTGATCGGCACCGACAACACCGCGCGCAAGGAGGCCGAGG
>NZ_JANXWD010000077.1 GCF_025351295.1 Phenylobacterium sp. | reverse complement strand
CGCCTGACCGCGATCCTGCGGCATGGCCACCCAAGGCTCCCCAGCCAGGCCATGACCCCGAAGACAACCATAGACCACGGTCAGACACGCCAAGAACCACACCACACCATGAAATCAATTAGACAACAGTTTACTTAATTGCGTTCAGCGCGTTGTTGCCGTCCGCAGGCAAACCGCAATTAAGTAAACTGTCACTGCAATAGAGGGTCACCGAAATAGGGGCCGTCCGCCCTTCCCGCTCGCGGGAAAGGGAGGGGGTCTCACGTCGCGGCGAGCACCGGCTTCGGATCGCGGTGGGTGCGGCGGCGGCGCAGGGTGGCGCCAGTCGCGCCGAAGCCCAGGATCATCAGCGACCAGGCCGCGGGTTCCGGCACGGCGGCGGTGACGTTGGCGGTCAGTCGGCCGGTCGCCGGCGAGCTGCCGTCGCTGCTCAGCGTCAGGGTGTCGATCGCATACCGGTAGCCGCCCGCCGTGAAGCTGTTGCCGCCCAGAACGATCGAGTCGACGGACGAGCCGATGGCGATCGAATAGTTGACGTTGAACACCGCCGGCGACCCGCCGAACACGCCCGAATTGGCGAGCACGCCGCCGCTGACGCCGTTCGAGTCGGATCCGGTAAAGCCGACCAGGAACGCGGCGTCGAACAGCGTGTAGGCGCCCGGCGCGGTGATCGTGAAGCTGGTCCCGGTCAGGTTCAGCGTATCGAAGGTGGTGCCGATCGTGGCGCCCAGGCCTTCGAACGTCGCGGTGTCCGTGACCACCGGCGTGGCGGCCAACGCCGACGAAGCCGCCGCGCAAAGCAGCGCGGCGGCGAATGCGTACGCTTTCATTGGATTTCCCCCGAAACCATGGCCGCTGCGTGCAGGCCCCGACGACAGCGCCTCACCCCAAGGCTAGCCGCCACGCCACCCTAGTGGGCGCTGCAACCCGGTCAATCTGGCTCGCCTCGAACGGGAGCGCGCCGGCGCACAGGCCTTTTTTGCGGCCCCCAGGTTGAGCGGCCGGACGCCTCGGCGGACGGTCCCTCACCGTTGCCCGAACACGGGAAACAAACATTTCGGTGAGGGCGGCCGGAAAATCTTGCTCGCCGGCCTGCGTATCGGGTCTCCATAGGGCGTCTGAACAAGCGCCTGCAGGGAGAGGTCATGGCTATCCCCGAAGTTCGCACCCGGGAGGTGAACCGGCTGAGCGCCGGCGCCGGCGCGGTGTTCCTGACCGTCGAGGTGCTGGCCTATGTGGTGCTGGGCGTCATGCTGGCCATCGCCGTACTGGTGGGCGTGGGCGGGGCGGCGGTGTCGCTGTGGCGCGCAATCCTGGCCCGGGGCGAGACCGGGGCCCTGGTGCTGGCCGTCGACCGCCTGCTGTTCGTTCTGATGGTGGTGGAGGTGATGCACACCGTGCGGGTGTCGTTCCGCTCCGGGCGGCTGGTGTGCGAGCCGTTCCTGATCGTCGGCCTGATCGCCTCCATCCGCCGCGTGCTGGTGATCACCCTGGAGACCTCCCAGGCGCATGAGCCGGGCAAGTGGAGCCTCGACGCCCAGGCCTTGCTCGGCTCCACCATGCTGGAGCTGACGGTGCTGGGCGGGCTGATCCTGGTGATGGTGATCTCGATCTATCTGCTGCGGCGGAGCGACCGCGAGCAGGCGGAAACGTCAAGCGCGCCGGGGTCGGCCTAAGGCGTCGCGCCGGCCAGGAAGCCTTCCACGGGGGCGAGGGAACCGGCCGGGTCCTCCTCGAACGGCAGATGGCCGAGGTTCGGCAGGCGCACCAGGCTCGCGTGCGGCAGGTCGCGCAGGTAGTCGGCCGCGTTGCCGATCGGGATCATGCCGTCCTGTTCGCCCCAGAGCAGCAGCGTCGGGGCCTGAATGCGGGCCAGGGTCGGGGCGGGATCGCGCAGGATCACCTGGCTCATGCGCGCCAGGATCGCCGGCCGCACGCCGGGCGCCAACATCATGTCGCGATAGCGGGTCAGGGTGGGCTCGCTCAAGGCCGCCGGGCGCGCATAGGCGACGGCCAGATTGGCCCTCAGCAGCCCGCGCGGCGCGACGTAAGGCAGGGCCCGCATCATCAGCGGGGTGCTGGGGGGCTTGTCGTACTCGAACCCCGGGCTGGCGAAGCCGTCGGGGGAGACCAGCACCAGGCGCGTGACCCGGTCGGGATGCAGGGCGGCGAAGTTCCAGGCGATGCGTCCGCCCAGGGAATTGCCGATCAGGCTGGCGCGGTCGATCCCCAACTGGTCCATCAGGTCGGCCAGGATCTTCATTTCGCGGGCGTCGGTGTAGTCTCCGGTGGGGTCGGGGCCGGTCAGGCCAAAGCCCGGCAGGTCGAACCGGATCACCCGGTAACGCGCCGACAAGGCCTGCGCCCAGGGCTCCCAGGTGTCCAGGCTGGCGCCGAAGCCGTGCAGCAGGATCACCGCCGGCGCGCCGCGCGGGCCGGTGTCGCGCAGGCGCAGGCGGACCCCGTCGATCGTGCGGTAGTCACCGGGATAGGCCGCCTCCAGTGCCGCGCGGGGCTTGTCGGGAGCGTAGAGCCATAGGCCCAGGGCGAGGACCGCCACGACGGCCACGCCCGCCACCCCGGCCCATATCATCGGCATCGTCTTCCTGCTTCCGACCACGCGCGGCTCCGTCTGAGACGCTCCGTTAGACACCAACCCGCGCCGTCTCAGAACACGGCGTGGTCGCCACGCTCCGGCGCGTCGGCGCCGGCCAGGACCGCGCGGTAGAAATCGAACAGCGTCTGGGTCCCCGTCGAGGGCGTGGCGGCGGCATCGTAGCGTCCGGTCTGCGGATCCAGCACCAGCATGGACTCGGTGGCGTAGTAGCGGCCGATCCGGGCCAGTTCGGCCTTGTCGGCCAGCGACGGCGCGAACCGTCCGAGGGCGCCGAGGCCCCCGATGACGATGTCGAGCAGGGCTACGGGCGCGGACTGAAGCCGGGGCGGGCGACCCAGCATCGCGAACAGCGCCTCGCCCTGCTGGCGCGGGGTGATCGCCTCGCCCGGCCCGCCGATCGGAAGGATGCGGTTCCACCGGCCCTCGTCCTCCAGGCAGCCGGCGATGTAGTCCGCCAGATCGTCATCGCCGATCGGCTTGCAGGCGGTCAGGGTCCCGTCGCCGAACACCAGGAACGGCCGGCCCCGCCGCACGCGCTCGATCTGGCCCGACAGCGACTTGAAGAAGGCGGTTGGCCGCACGATCGAATAGCGCAGGCCGGATTCGATCAGCGCCGCCTCGAAGGCCAGCTTGGCCTGCTGAAAGGCCAGCAGCGGCTTCTGCACGCAGATCGCCGAGAGCAGCACGAGGTGGCCGACGCCGGCCTGCCGCGCCGCCTCCAGCACGTTCAGCTGGGCGCGGTGGTCGATGGCCCAGGCGTCCTTGGGCGCGCCGGTGCGCGACGCCATGCAGGACACCAAGGCGTCGAACCGCTCGCCGGCGAACCCGTCGCGGGCCAGCGACAGAGGATCGGTGGGATCCACGACCTTGACCTCGGCGCCGTCGAGCAGTCGGGCGACGTCGGCCGGCGTGAGCGATGCGCCGACGCCGGCGCGGGGCCGGACGAAGCAGACCACCTGATGTCCGCGTCGCAGCAGTGCGCCGACCGTCGCGCGGCCGATCGTGCCGGTGGCCCCCAGCACGCAGACGCGCTGGCGCGAGGCGGAGGGATCGTCGCTCACAAGGTCGCCATCGGCTCGGCCCACGCCCCAGCTCAAGTCCAGCCCGAGTCTATGACGGTCCGCACATCCGCAACAAGGCCGGCGGGCTGCGGCGCGTCGGCGAGCGCTAGTGCAGCTTGACGCTCGGTGTCGGACCGCGCGAAAGCGCCCCCACCAGGGTGCGCCAGATCACCGTCGGTCCGCCATGCAGCGCGGCCTCGTGCATCTTGTAGAGCGAGCGGTAGACGAAGCCCGCGAACAGCCCCTCGATGAACATGCCCCGCCCGGTCACGAAGCCCATCAGGCTGCCGACCGTGCTGTATCGGCCCAGCGACACCAGCGAGCCGAAGTCCCGGTAGTGGTAGGGCTCCAACGCGCCGCCGGCCAGCCGCCGGTTGATCTGGGCGACCATGTGGTCGGCCATCTGATGGGCGGCCTGGGCGCGCGGCGGCACCGGCGTCGCCTCCCCGGGCCGCGGGCAGGAGGCGCAGTCGCCGATGGCGAAGATGTCGGGGTCGCGGGTGGTCAGCAGCGTCGGCTCGACGACCAGCTGATTGATCCGGTTGGTCTCCAGGCCGTCGATGTCCTTGAGGAAATCCGGCGCCTTGACCCCCGCCGACCAGACGACGAGCTCGGCGGGGATGAAGCCGCCGTCGGCGAGCACCACGCCGTCGGCGCGCACCTCCGAGACCCGGGCGCCGACGCGCACCTCCACGCCGAGCTTGGTCAGCAGGTCGCGGGTGGCGTTGGAGATCCGCCCCGGCAGGGCGGGCAGGATCCGGTCGGCGGCTTCGATCAGCACGATGTGCACGTCCTTGGCCGGATCGATGCGGTCCATGCCGTAGGCGACCACCGCGCGCACCGTGCGATGCAGCTCGGCGGCGAGCTCCGTCCCCGTGGCCCCGGCCCCGATGATCGCCACGTGGAGCTGGCCGGGCCGCACCGGCTCGACCTGGCTGTTGGCCCGCAGGCAGGCGTTGACGATCCGGCGGTTCAGGCGACTGGCCTGCTCCGGTGTCTCGAGCGGGATGGCGTGCTGCGCCGCCCCCAGCGTTCCGAAGTCGTTGGTGACGCTGCCGATCGCCATGACCAGGGTGTCGTAGGGCAGGTCTCTGGCCGGCGTGATCTCGCGGCCGTCCTCGTCATGCATCGCCCCGAGCTTCAGGCGCTTGTGGGCGCGGTCGAGCCCGACCACCTCGGCAAAGGTGTAGTCGAAGTGCCGCCACTGCGCTTGCGCCAGGTAGTTCAGCTCGTGCTGTGAGCGGCGCAGGCTGCCCGCGGCAACGGAGTGCAGCAGGGGCTTCCAGAGATGGGTGCGCGAGCGATCCACCAGCGTGATCCGCGCCTTGCCGGTCTTGCCCAGGGTCAGGCCAAGCTTGGTGACCAGTTCGAGGCCGGCCGCCCCGCCGCCCGCCACCACGATGTGATGCAGGCCCGCCGACTCTGTCTCCATGCCTGTCGTCCCCTTCGCCCCGATCTATAAAGCCGATAACCCCTTCGCCGTCATCCTGCGGCTTGTCCGCGGGCCCCAATCGGAGCGGCGTGCACTGTCACCTCACGCCGAACAGCTGCATGACGTCGGCGCGGAAGGCGGCCTGGCTGGCGGGGCGGCTGTAGAACATGTGGCCGCCGGGATAGATCGACAGGCGCACGCGGCCGACGTCGCCGCTGACCGGCATCTGGTCGACGATCAGTCGTGAGATGAAGTAGGGGCAGCTCAGGTCGTCGTAGCCGTGGGCGATCAGCACCTTGATCTTCGGATCGGCGGCCACGGCCAACCGCAGGTCGGTGGCCGCGTCGGTGAGCTCGACGCCTTTCTCCCAGTTCTCGCCGACCTCGTCGCTGAGCGCGTTGTAGCGGCCCTCGACCTTCCAGCCGACGGTGCGGGTGGTGAAGTCGACCATGGCGCTGGTGGTCGGCGCGATGATGGCGTCCAGGATCGGGTCGCCGCGGCGGCCCTCCGGCGCCCAGGGGAAGGGATCGTCCTGGGTGACGTTGCTGTCGTACCAGCTGCCGATCTTGCCCTGCTCGCGGTAGAGTTCGCGCAGATAGGCGCGGCTCTCGATGCGGCCGCCCGAGAGCTGCACGAAGGTGCGGTTGAGCCCGGTGTAGGCGGTGACCTTGTCCACCACCCGGGCCAGGGCGGCGGGATCGCGGCGGCCCTTCAGCAGGTCGGTGACGTAGTCGCCCCGCGCATAGGCCTCGACCTCGGCCATCTGGGCCGGCGACAGCGCCCTGCCCTGGCGCTCATAGTTGGAGGCCGCCATCGACGGCAGGGTGGCGACCCAGGCCATCGGCGAGAAGTCCGGCGCCTGGTTGGCCGAGGGCTCCAGGTAGGGCGAGACCAGCACCATGCCGTTCACGCCCACCCCCAGCTTGGTCTGCAGGTAGTAGGTGATCTTAGGCCCGCGGAAGCCGCCGTAGCTCTCGCCGGCGATGTACTTGGGCGAGGCCATGCGACCGTTCTTCAAGAGCCAGTCGTAGACGATACGGGACAGGTACTCGATGTCCGGCTTGATCGAGTAGAACTGCTTCTTCGTCTCCTCCTTGTCCACAAGGGAGCGCGAGAAGCCGGTGCCGACCGGGTCGATGAACACCAGATCGGTGAAGTCCAGCCAGGCGCCCGGATTGTCGACCAGCTGGGCGGAATCGGACGGGCTGTCGCCCTGGGCGCCGAACTGCACCCGCTTGGGCCCGATGGCGCCGAGGTTGAGGTAGACCGAGGCCGCGCCGGGGCCGCCGTTGAAGGCGAAGGTGACCGGACGATTGGGGTCCTTCGCGCCGTCCAGGGTGTAGGCGGTGAACACCACCTCGGCGATCTTCTTGCCCTTCTCGTCGCGCACCGGCAGGGCGCCGACCGTGGCGGTGTAGCTGAGGGTCTTGCCGGCGACGTGGGTCACCTGCTTCACGCTGGCGTCGGCCGGGAACGGCGGCAGGTCGATCCTGGCGGCGTCGGCTTTCGGGGCGTCGGGCTTGGCGTCCTCGGCCTGGGCGACCGGCGCGCTGAGGCCGAGCGCAACAACAAGGGCTGTGGCCGCCGCTTTCAGAACCCAGCGCATGGAACTAGTCTCCCCGATCTCGGGCGCATCAACGGCGAAGTCGCCGGGCTCGGCAAGCAAAACCGCCGTTCGCCAGCCCCTCAGGGAGGACCTCATGAAGCTCAGACTCGTACCGGCGCTGATGGCGCTGATGATCGGCGCGGCCGGCGTCGCGACCTTCGCCGCCGCCCAGGTTCCGGCGCCGGGCGCCGACGCCATGACCGACCCCGCCATGAAGCGCGCGGAGGTCATCGCCTTCATCGGCGTGAAGCCGGGCGACAAGGTCGCCGACATCGTCGCCGGCCGCTTCGTGCGCGCCCTGAGCGCGGCGGTCGGGCCGAACGGGAAGCTCTATGCGGTGATGCCGGCGGAGGTGGCGAAGGCCCATCCGGAGGTCGTGGGCATGCTGAAGGCCGGCGCGAGCGCGCCAGGCTCCAACATCGTGGTCATGACCCCGCCGGTGAACGCCATGGGTCTGGCGCCGGCCAGCCTGGACGCCGTGTTCATCCGGCAGAACTACCACGACCTCTACGACACGTTCACGGGGCCGGCCGACGTGCCGGGGTTCAACCGGCAGGTCTATGCGGCGCTGAAGCCCGGCGGGGTCTACGTGATCCTGGACCATGCGGCGGCGGCGGGCGCACCGATGAGCGTGACCGAGACCCTGCACCGGATCGATGTGGCGCAGGTGAAGAAGGACGTGCTGGCCGCCGGCTTCAAGCTGGATGGCGCGAGCCAGGTGCTGGCCAACGCCGCGGACGATCACAGTGCGATGGTGTTCAATCCAGCCATCCGCGGACAGACCGACCAGTTCCTGCTGCGGTTCCGGAAGCCGAGGTAGCGGGTCAGAGCGCGCGGACGCCCTCGGGCGGGGCGATGACGCGGCGGGTTGCAACAGCCGGCGACGCGCCCTTAGCTTGGCCCGGCCGTATCCGGGAGGGGACGTGACATGCCCGATCGACTTCGCCTGGGGGCGACCGCGCTGGCCGTGATCGCGCTGAGCGGGTGCGCGACGGGCTATCCCGCCAAGCAGATCGCCAAGACCGGCGCCGCGCTTGGCGCCGTGCAGACCACCTTCGCCGACTACTACGGCAACCTGAACGCGCTGCGGCGCGACGCCTATATCCGCAGCCAGGTCTATCGCGGCCAGACCGTCAACGGCGGCGACCCGGCGCTGAAGGGCTCCATCTACCCCGACGACGCGATCCAGGCGCGGCTGGCGGCGCTGGACGTCGTGGGCCGCTACACGAAGCTGCTGGACGCCTATGCCAGCGGGTCGCAGGCCAAGGACGTCGGGGCGGCGGTCGGCGGGCTGAGCGACGGCCTGTTCGCCCTGCAGGCGCGGATGGCCGCGGCGGGGGACGACGCGGGCCTGGCCGCCTACAAGGCGCCGGTCAGCGACCTCGTCACGGCGGTCTCGACCTGGATCGTCGACGCGCGGCTGCGCAGCGGGTTCAAGGCCAGCATCGGGGCGACCACGCCCAAGGTGCGCAAGGTGCTGGAGTTGCTGAAGGCGGATGCCGCGAACGTCCTGCAACCGACCAAGCAGATGGACAGCCACCGGGAGTTCGCCGACTTGGTGACCTATTACAACGACAACGCGGGCAAGCTGGATCCGGCCCAGCGCGCCGCCCTGGCGACCGCCCTGATCGACTCCGCGGCGGCGCGCGACGCCAACGAAGCCATCGACCTCGTGGGGATCGTCACCGCGGCCGACAAGGCGGTGGCAGCGCTGCAGAAGAACATCGACGGCGCGGCGACGCCGGCGGAGACCCGCGCGGCGGTCGACGAGTTCGCGGCCCGGGTGACGCGGCTCAAGGCCATTGTCGACAAACTCGACGCCGCCCGGAAGAGGTGATCCCATGCCTGCCAGCCAACTCGACCTGCCCGCCCTGGCGAAGGCGGTCAGCGACGCCTACGACGCCAGCATCGACCTGGCGCTGGATTCTGCGACGCGGCAGGATTTCAAGGACAAGGCCGACGCGCTGTCCAAGCGCTTCGACCAGCTTTCCGGCCACTGGTTCGAGACGACGACGGCGGAGTTCACCGCCGCCTCGAAGACCCTGGATGAGAGCCTCGACGCCATGCAGAAGCCGCTGGACGACGCCGCTAACGCGGTGGCGGCGCTGGGCCTGCTGAAGTCCCTCACCGGCGCCCTGGACGCGGTGCTGGGCCTCCTCTAGGCGGCGACGCCGAGCCGGGCCAGGGCGCTCTCCAGCTTGGCCTTGGCGGCCTGCGCCTCGGCCAGCCGCTCGCGGTTCTCCTCGACCACCTCCTCCGGCGCGCGGACGACGAAGTCGGCGTTGCCGAGCTTCTTGGCGGTGCGGTCGATGTCGGCGGCGAGGCTGGTCACCTCCTTCGAGAGGCGGGCGCGTTCGGCGGCCAAGTCGATGAATTCCGCCACCGGCAGGGCCAGGGTCGCGCCCTCAACCACGTAGGGGATCGCGCCCTCCGGGACGGCGTCGACGAAGCTGAGCTCGGAGACTCGCAGCAGGCGGGCGACCAGGGGCGCGTTCTCGGTGAGGATCCGGCGCTGATCGGCGCTGGTCTCGACGACCAGCAGGGCCGGCTGGGCGCTGGCCGGGACGTTCAGTTCCTGGCGCACCGAGCGGCCCTCGGTGATGGCGGCGATCAGCAGGGCGATCTCGGCGTCGGCCGTGGGGTCGATCAGCTCGGACGCCAGCTCCGGGAACCGGGCGGTCATCAGGAAGCCGGCCTCGGCGCGGGGGGCGCCCAGATCCGCGGTCTGGGCCCACAGCTCCTCGGTGATGAACGGCATCACCGGGTGCAGCAGCTTCAGGATCACGTCCAGGGCCCAGGCGGTGGTGGCCTGGGTCTCGGCCTTGGCGGTTTCGTCGTCGCCGGTCAGCAGCGGCTTGGCGAACTCCACGTACCAGTCGCAGAACTGGTTCCAGATGAAGCGGTAGAGGAGCTCGGTCGCCTCCCCGAACCCGCACTCGGCCAGGGCCGCGGTCACCGCCTGGGCGGTGCGGGCGGTCTCGCCGACGATCCAGCGGTTCAGCGGGACTTTGACGTCAACAGGGTCGAACCCCTCGGCGCGGGCGCAGCCGTTCATCTGGCAGAACCGGGTGGCGTTCCACAGCTTTGTGCCGAAATTTCTATATCCCTCAATCCGTTGCCGGCTCAACTTGATGTCGCGCGCCTGGCCGGACATGGCGGTCAGCGTGAAGCGCAGCGCGTCGGCGCCGTAGTCGTCCACCAGCTCCAGGGGGTCCATGACGTTGCCCTTGGACTTGGACATCTTCTTCCCCTCGGCGTCGCGCACCAGGGCGTTGATGAAGATGCGCTTGAACGGGACCTCGCCGGTGAAGTGGATCCCCTGCATCATCATCCGGGCGACCCAGAAAAAGATGATGTCGAAGCCGGTGATCAAGGTGTGGGTCGGGTAAAAGCGCGCGAGGTCGTCGGTCTTCTCCGGCCAGCCCAGGGTGGAGAACGGCCACAGCCCCGAGGAGAACCAGGTGTCGAGGACGTCCTCGTCCTGGCGCAGCGGTGTCGGGCGGCCATAGTGCTCCTCGGCCTGGCGCATCGCCTCGGCCTCGGTCTCTTCCACGAACGCCTTGCCGTCCGGGCCGTACCAGGCTGGGATGCGGTGACCCCACCAGAGCTGGCGCGAGACGCACCACGGCTGGATGTTGCGCATCCACTCGAAGTAGGTCTTCTCCCAGTTCTTCGGCACGAAGACGGTGTCGCCGTCCTCGATGGCCTTGATCGCCGGCTTGGCGAGGACGTCCGCGGCGACGTACCACTGGTCGGTCAGGTAGGGCTCGACGACGACGCCGGAGCGGTCGCCGTGCGGCACGGTGTGGCGGGTCTTCTCGATCTCGCGCAGCAGGCCCAGGGCCTCGAACGCCTCGACCACCTTCTTGCGGGCGACGAAGCGGTCCAGGCCGCGGTACTCGACCGGTGCGTTGTCGTTGATGCGGGCGAAGTCGTCGAAGATATTGATGACCGGCAGGTTGTGGCGCTTGCCGACCATGAAGTCGTTGAAGTCGTGGGCGGGCGTGATCTTCACCGCGCCGGAGCCCTTCTCGGGGTCCGGATACTCGTCGGCGATGATCGGGATCGGGCGGTTGACGATAGGGAGGCGCACGGCGCGGCCGACCAGGGCCTTGTAGCGTTCGTCGTCGGGGTGAACGGCGACGGCCGTGTCGGCCAGCATGGTCTCGGGCCGGGTGGTGGCCACGACGATCTCGCCGGAGCCGTCCTCCAGCGGATAGGCGAAGTGCCAGTAGAAGCCGTCGACCTCGCGCGGCTCGACCTCCAGGTCGGAAATCGCCGTCTGGAACTGCGGGTCCCAGTTCACCAGCCGCTTGTCGCGGTAGATCAGCTTCTGCTTGTGCAGGGTGACGAACACCTTGCGGACGGCCGCGCTGAGCCCCTCGTCCAGGGTGAACCGCTCGCGGCTCCAGTCGCACGACGCGCCCAGGCGCTTCAGCTGGTTGACGATGGTGCCGCCGGACTTGGCCTTCCATTCCCAGACCTTGGCGACGAAGTCCTCGCGGCCCAGGTCGCGGCGGCTATGGTTGCCGGCCTCGGCCAGCTGGCGCTCGACCACCATCTGGGTGGCGATGCCGGCGTGGTCGGTGCCGGGCAGCCACAAGGCCGCCTTGCCGCGCATGCGCTCGAAGCGGATCAGCACGTCCTGCAGGGTGTTGTTCAGCGCATGGCCGATGTGCAGCGAGCCGGTGACGTTCGGCGGCGGGATGACGATGGAGAACGGCTCGGCCGCCGGGTCGTCGGTCGGCGCGAAGCCGCCCGAGGCCTCCCAGGCGGCGTACAGGCGCGGTTCGGCGGTCTTGGGGTCGAAGGTCTTGTCGAGCATGGCGGGGGTCTTCTGAACGAGCGGCTGCAATACCGCAATTCCTCCCCATCGGGGAGGTGGCGCGAAAGCGCCGGCGGGGGTCCGCTCAAAAGGCCGCAGCGGCCGTCGGCGCATCCGAGGCGTCCGGTCGGGTCTTCTGAGCGGACCCCATCACCCGCTTCGCGGGAGCTTCCCCAGGGGGAGCATTGGGGAGCAATTACCGGATCCGGCCGCGGGCGATGCGTTCGACTTCGGTCTGGACGGCGTCCTGGACGATGGCCCCGAGGTTCTCGTCGAGCCATTGCTGCAGCAGGGGCTTCAGCAGTTCGCGGACCACGTCTTCCAGGGTCCGGTCGGACCGCGGCATCAGGATGTTGGCGGTCAGCTGGCCGAAGCTCGCGGCGGCGGCGACCGCGACCCGTTCGCTGACCAGCGATTCGAGGGCCTGCGGCGGGGGCGGCGGTTCCGGCTCGGGCGGTGCGAGTACATCCAGGTCGCCGTGGGTCTCGACCTTCTGGGTCAGTTCGAGGTCGTCGTCGTCATCGTCCTCCTCCGGGACCGCGACCAGGACCGGCTCGGGCGCGCGGGCGATCACCGGGGCCGGCTCCGGCTCGGGCTCCGGTGCGGGCGCGGCGGCCGGAGCGGCGGCGGCGGGCTCGGGTTCCGGTTCAGGCTCGGGCAGCGCCGGCGCCGCCTCGGCGACCGCCGCAGCGCCATCGCCGGCGGGCGTCTCGTCTTCGGAAATGATCCGGCGGATGGAGGCGAGGATCTCCTCCATGGTCGGTTCTTGAGAAGACGTTTCAGACATGACCCTGCCGCCGCGGTTGACACTCAGCGCCAGACCCTAGGCGCGCCCGCGTCATCCTGCAATTTCCTGCCTAACAGCGCGTCAACGGGTCGCCGGGGCCGGCTTGACAGCGGGCCCGGGCTGCAGGCCCGGCGCGATCGTCGGCTCGGCCGGTCTGCCGACCGGAGCCTTCGATTCCCATGGCGTGGTGACCTGGTCGAAGGCGGCGATCGGCTCTTCCCACGGCACCCAGCCCCAGGTCATCCGCAGGCGGCGGAAGTTCTTCGTGGCGTCGTATTGCGGCACGCCCGGGATCAGGTTCCTGGCCTCCAGCCGGCCCATGGTGGCCAGCACATTCGCGGCGGCCACATATTCGTCGCGCCGCGAACTGACCGAATTGAGTTCCGCCGTGCGCAGTTCCTGCTCGGCGTTCAGTACGTCGATGGTGGTGCGCAGGCCCACCTGCTGCTCCTGGCGCGTGCCCTCGGCGGCGATGCGGGCGGCGCGAACCTGCTCGTCGCTGGAGACGATGTTGGAGCGCGCCGCGATCAGCTGGCTCCAGTACTGGGTGATTCCCTGCAGGACGTTGCGGCGCACGCCCTCGGTGGTGATGCGGTCGACATTGTTGCGCTCCACCGCCTGGCGGATGCGCGAGGTGGTGAGGCCGCCGGTGAACAGCGGAATGGTGCCCTGCACGGTCGCGGTGATGCCGCGGCTGTAGAGGTCCCCCTGCAATACCGACTGCGGGGGTTCGGGGATCGCCGGTCCATTGAAACCGTAGGTCGCCTGAAGCGCGAAGCTCGGCATGCGATCAGCCTTCGCGCCGGCGATGCGCGCGCGGCTGGCCTGCTCGGTGAACAGCTGGGCGCGGAGTTGCGGATTGTCGTCCCCGGCGACCTTGTAGGCCTCGTCCGGGTCGGTGGGCAGCAGGTAGGCCAGCGACGGCTCGGGCGCCAGGTCGGCCGGGTTCTGCCCAACGAGCGTGGCGTACCCGGCGCGGGTGATGGCCAGCTGGGCGACGGCCGACTGCAGCAGCGCCTGGGACTGGGCCAGGCGGGCCTGGGACTGAGCCACGTCGGTGCGGGTGATCTCGCCGACATCGAATCGCGCCTGCGATTCCTGAAGCTGCCGCGTCAGGACGCCGACATCTTCCTGCCGGATGCGAAGCGATTCGGTGTCGCGGCGGGTGTCGGAATAGGCCTGGATCACCGAGGTCAGCACCTGGGCCTCGATCCGGCGCAGGTTCTCGCGGCCCGCGAGCACGTCGGCGTTGGTCGCGTTGACCGAGGCCGAAACCCGCCCGCCGGTCCAGATCGGCTGGTTGAAGGTCAGGCCGATGCGCGACGAATTGGTTTCAAAGATGCCGAACGCCACGCGGTCCGGGATGCCGTCGCCATTGCGGTCGAGGCCGGCGCCGGCGGCGCGGCCGGGAATGCGGACTTCGTTGTACGACGCGGACGCGCCCAGGCTCAGCGTGGGCCGCCAGCCGCTGCGGGCCTGGACATAGGTCTCGTCGAGGGCGCGCTGGGTCGCGCGCTGGGCTTGCAGCGTGGGGTTGTTCTGATAGGCCATGGCGACGGCGTCGGCGAGCGTCTCGGCGCCGGCGGGCAGCGCCACGCCCAAAGCGCCCGCGCAGAAGGTCGCAGCCAACAGGCGGCCACGGAAAGTCATCAGCATTCGTTATCCCCGATCTCGCGAGAGACGTCTTCTATATGTGTCGTCTGCCGTCTGGACCAAGCCGCGTCACCTTAAGCTTTTTTCACGCCTCGGTTTCGAAGGTGTTTCAGGTCAAGCTTCCCAACGGACCTAGAACGCAAACCCGTGTTGCGGCTCAAAACCCGCCAGCACGGGCGGGAAGCCGTCGAACAGTTCGCGGCGGCCGACCCCGTCGGCGGCCCGGACGTAGAGGCAGGCCTTGCCTACCGGGCCCGACCGCTCGACCACGCCCAGCCGGCCGTTCATCGCCAGGGCTGCGCGCCACGCCTGCGGCGCGCAGCCCACCGCGCCCTCGCAGACGACGATGTCGAAGGTCCCCTCCGGCAGGGCCGCCGCGGCGTCGATCTCGGTGACCGGCACGCCCATCGCCGCGATCACCGCCGCTGCATAGGGCGCCGAGATCGCCAGGGCGCGCTCGCCGGGCATGGGCCGCAACGCCTGGATGAGCTTGGCCACGTCGCGCGGCTTCAGCAGCCAGCGGCCGGGGGCGTACTCGACCTCCAGGTCGGCATAGGCCTGGAAGGCCCGGGCCGGCGGCGCGAACCGCTCGCGCGGCAAGGCCCGCATGGCGTCCTGGATGCGCACGTCGGTGACGTCGGCGGTGCGCACCTGACTCTCCACCATGTTTAGGCGGGCGGCGGCGAAGTCGGCCATCGGGAATCCTTGCGGGCGCGGTATCCGTGGCCGGGGTTATAGCGCCCGCGCCCGGAAGGCAATTGCGGCTGATGGGCCGTTCTGATAGCACCGCGCGCTCTGGTGGCCCGATGGCGGAGTGGTGACGCAGCGGACTGCAAATCCGTGCACCCGAGTTCGATTCTCGGTCGGGCCTCCAGCCGTCGCAAGTCCTGAGACGTGTTCAAGGCCACGCGGCATGCGCCGCGGCCGGCGCTCGATCCGGGCGTGGGTTTCCGAGCGAAGGCAGGGCTAGGGACAGGGCCCTCTTCAACCCCTCGGCCGTCATCCCGGCCTTGTGCCGGGGATCCATCGAGCCGCCGGCACGGCCGTGGGAGCAGGCCGCGCCGCGCGGCCTGCCGCAATGACTCGCGCCAGCTGAGGCATGGATCCCCGGCACAAGGCCGGGGATGACGATCCGAGGGTGGGGAACAAGCGATCTGCGGAATTGGGCCATCACCTCAGGGCTTCAGTTCGCTCAGCACGGTCGGGATCAGTTCCGAGACGGTCGGGTGGATGTGCATGGTGCGCATCAGGGTGGTGTAGGGCTGCTTCGCGGCCATGGTGTCGAGGATGGCGTGCACCGCCTCATCGCCCTCCACGCCCAGGATCGCGGCGCCCAGGATGGCGTCTGTGTCGGCGTCCACCACCACCTTCATGAAGCCCTGGGTCTCGCCCCGCTCGACCGCCCGGCCCACGCGGGTCATCGGCCGTTTGCCGACCCGGATGCGCCTGCCCGCCGCCCGGGCCGCCGCTTCGGTCAGGCCGCAGCGGCCCAGCGGCGGATCGATGAACAGGGCATAGGTCTCGATCCGGTCGCTGACCCGGCGCGGGTCGTCGTCCAGCAGGTTGGCGGCGACGATCTCGAAGTCGTTGTAGGCGGTGTGGGTGAAGGCCCCTCGCCCGTTGCAGTCGCCCATCGCCCAGACGCCCTCGACACTGGTGCGCAGCTGGTCGTCCACGGCGATGTAGCCGCGGGCGTCGGTGGCGATGCCGGCGGCGGCCAGCCCCAGGTCCTCGGTGTTGGGCCGCCGGCCCACGGCCAGCAGCACATGCGAGCCCACCACCTGCGGCGCGCCGGTCGTACAGTCGACGCCGACGCCAATGTCCTGACCCTCGCGGGAGAAGGCGATGCAGTCGGCGTTGAGCCGCATCTGGATCCCCTCGGCCTCGAGGATTTCGCGGATGGCGTCGGAGACGTCCTCGTCCTCGCGGGCCACTAGGCGCGACGACTTCTCAACCACCGTCACCTCGGCGCCGAACCGGCGGTACATCTGGGCGAACTCCAGGCCGATGTAGCTGCCGCCCACCACCACCAGGTGACGGGGCACGACATCCAGGTCCACCATCGAGACGTTGTTGAGGTGGGGCACATCGCGCACGCCGGGCATGTCCGGCACGGTGGCGCGGCCGCCCACATTGATGAAGATCCGCGGCGCGGTGAACCGCTCGCCGTCCACCTCGATCTCATGCGGGCCGACGAAGGCGGCGTGGCCCTCGATGACCCGGCAGCCCGTCATGCCCTTCAGCCAGCGCTCGACGCCGTGGCGGGCGTTCAGGGTGACCGTGTGGGCGCGCTCGCGCACCCGGGACATGTCGATGCCCACCGGCCCGGGCAGCAGGACCCCGTAGTCCGCCGCCCGCCGGGCCATCCGCGCGGTCCTGGCGCTGGCCACCAGGGCTTTGGTGGGCATGCAGCCGGTGTTGACGCAGGTGCCGCCGAAATACTTCCGCTCGACCAGGGCGACGCTCATCCCGGCGGCGGTGAGCCGCCCCGCCAGCGGCGGACCCGCCTGGCCGGCCCCCAGGATGATGGCGTCGAAAGTCTGGGTCATGGCGGCGCCTCCGGATCGGAGCCACACCATAGCCCAGTCCCCGCGGCTAGCGCTTGACGAACAGGCCCTGGCCGGTCGGAAGCGCCAGCACGTGCAGGCCGCGGGCGGCGAACCAGCGGGTCTCGGCCACATACTGCGCCCGCGCCGTGGCCCAGGCGAAGTCGTCGAACAGGATGATCCCGCCGCTGGACACCCGCTCGAACAGCGCCTCCAGGGCGCCAATTTCGGCGGTGGGGTTGTTCATGTCGATGTGCATGAAGGCGATGGTGTCGGGAGATCCCTGGGCCAGCACCTCGGGCACCCGGCCCTGGATGACGTCGATGTTGGGGAAGGCGGAGAACCGGGCCGTGACCTCCTCAAATGAGAAGGTGCCCTCGTAGAGGTTCTTGTTGGTCTGCTCCCAGCCGGGCGCGACCTGGTCGTCGGGGATACCCTCGAAGGTGTCGTACAGCCACCAGCGGCGCGGCCAGTCCTGGAAGCCGACGTATTCGGCGCAGAACAGGGTGGTGTGGCCCTTGAAAACGCCCAGCTCGACGAAGTCGCCGGGCACGTCCTTGACCTGCCGCACGCACCAGAGCGCGCTCTGCAGGTTCCACTGCCAGTTGGCCAGCGGCAGCAGCGCGGCGTGGCGGTCGCACAGCTCGACGAAGCGCGGGTCCTCCATGAACGGCAGGGTCTTCCACCAGGTGGCCAGGCCGGCGCCCACGAACGGCGAGGCCGTATCCTCCGCCTCCAGCAGCTTGAGGATGTCCAGGTTCATGCCCGGGGTCGTCGTGGACGAGGCGATGCCGATCCGCAGGCGTATGGCGCGCCGCGCCTTGGCGGTCGCCCGCCGCAGCGCGACGCCATAGAGCTGGCCCGCCATGCGCAGCTCGCCCGTGGCCACCAGGCCATCGGCCATGGCCACCAGCTGCGGGACCGTCGGCTCGTTGATCGTCAAGTTCCCGGCCACGCCAGCGCTCCTGCCGCCCCTACCGGGCGCACTGCGGGGCTGTGTGTCGGACGGGCGCGCCAAATGCAACGGCGGCGGGGCGCGAAACCGTGGCGTCAGAGCAGGCCGAAGATGACCAACACGGCGCCGCCGACCGCGACTAGGTCCTCGCAGAGCGCTGCGGGCAGATCGCGGCCGAGCCGGCCCGCCAGCGAGCCGCGCGCCGCCGCGCCGCCGAAGGTCCCCAGCACCGCGCCGGCCGCGCCCAGCACCGCGCCCTGGGCCAGCGCGCCGGCCGATGCGCCGACCGCCGCGCCGCAGAGCGCGCCCATCAGCACCCGCGCCCCGAACTGCACCGGGACCTTGCGGCTGGGGGTGATCGACAGCTTGTCGGTGACCAGCTCGACCGCCGCGAATGCGGTGAAGATCCACGGCGTGAACGCCGCACCCAGGAAGGCCATCGGCGTCCCCCCGAGCCTGAGAACCCCCAGCGCCGCCGCCCAACTCGCCGCCGCCGGCGCGGTCATCGCCCGGAGGCCCGCGATCACGCCCAGCAGCAGGGCGGCCAGATAGAGGGTCATGCGCGGTCTCCCCCGGAGCCAGATGCTTGATCATCCAGGACGGGCACCTTAACCGAAGCCATGCCAAACGCCCTCCCCCATGTCCTGGTCACCGGCTCGACGCGGGGGATCGGCGCGGCGATCGTAGAGGCGCTGACCGGCCGCGCGCGGGTCGTGGGTCACGGGCGCCGCGACGGGCCCGACACCCTGGGCGCCGACCTCGCCGACCCGGCCGCCGCCGAGCGCCTCTGGGACCGGGCGATCGAGCGGCTGGATGGCCGCATCGACGTGCTGATCAACAATGCCGGGGTGTTCGAGGCGGTCGCGGTCGACGCGCCACTTGCCAACTGGCAGGCGCAATGGTCGCGGACGCTGCAGGTCAACCTGCAGGCCGCCGCCGACCTTTCACGCCGCGCGATCCTGCACTGGCGCGAGCGCGGCGCGCCTGGCCGCCTGGTCAATATCGCCAGCCGTGCCGCCTATCGTGGCGATTCGCCGGCCCACTGGCACTACGCCGCCGCCAAGGCCGGGATGGTAGCGATGACCAAGTCGATCGCCCGTGGCTATGCGGCGGAAGCCATCCTGGCCTTCGCCATCTGCCCCGGCTTCACCATGACCGGCATGGCGCAGGACTACCTGGCCAGCCGCGGCGGCGACCGGATGCTGGCCGACATCCCGCTCGGCCGGGTCGCCGATCCGGGCGAGGTGGCGACCGCAGCCGCCTGGCTCGCCCTGGAGGCCCCGCCGTCCATGACCGGCGCCGTCCTGGATATCAACGGCGCGAGCTTCGTCCGTTAAATAGGCTCAGCCGGCGGAGAGCCGGATCAGGCCCATCTTCGCCAGCAGGCCGGCCGAGCGGATCACCACCGTCACGTTCAGGGCCAGCGTCGCCGCGGCGTCGGCCACGCCGACCGGACCATGGAGCGCCAGCGCCATCAGCGCCTGGGTCATCTCGTGCGGCATGGCGACCTCCCAGAACAGCGGGTGCGCCGCGATCTGCTCGAACCGCGCCATCGACGCCCCCTCGGCCGGGCTCAACAGGGTGCGCGGCCCGAGGCTGAAGGTCGGGTAGTGGCCGAAGGCGTCGAAAGGGTCGAGCCGCCGGGGGGTTACGCGCGGCGCGGCGCTCCACCGGACCATCGCGACCGGATCCGCCAGGGCGTGGCGGCGGCGCGCATCAAGCTCGCCCCACAGGGCCTGATAGACGCGGTAGACGCTCGGCCAGTCGTAGACCTCGCGGGCATGCAGGCGCGCGGCGTCGCCCATCCGGCGGCGCAGCGGCGGGTTGGCCACCAGCAGGCTGACGCAGTCGCACAACTCCGACAGGTCGACCGAGGTCGTCGCCGCCGCCGCCCAGCCGTAAAGGTCGTAACTCATGACCCCGGCCTCGAACGCGAGGGCGAGCGACTGGCCGGCGCCCGCAGTCGGCGCCCAGGTAGAGATGCGGAAGCCGTCGACCCCGCTGCGCACCGTGTCGCGATAGCCGTTCCAGTCGCTGACGATCAGCGGCAGGCCGGCCGCCTTCGCCTCGATGGGGGTCAGGCCGAAGGTCTCCTGGATGCCGTCGGAGAGCGAGAAGAAGATGTCGCTGCCGGCCCAGGCGTGACGGCGGGGGCTGGTCTCGCGCCCGTCCACGAAGATGGTTCGGACATCCGGCGCGAACTCGGCGGCGCCGCGGACGAAGGCGTCCTCGATGAAGCTGTTGGGCGCCCAGCCGCTCATCACCAGGGCGACCCGCTGGCCGGTGCGCTCGGCGGCGGCCTGCAGCGCCTGGTACATCGGCAGCGGATGGGCCTTGCCGTGGAACAGCAGCCGCCCGACGTAGAGCCCGGCCACCTCGTCGGGCTCCAGGCCCAGGGCGGCCCGCGCCGCCGTCCGGTCCGCCGGGCTGAAGTCGAAGTCCGCGCAATGCACCCCCAGCGGGATCACCGGCAGCTGCGGCCCCTCGATCCGCACCGCCTCGCCCAGCCGCCAGCGCAGGTAGTCGGCCTCCGCCGCCTGCACTCGCCGGATGGTCTCCAGCACCGCCGTCGAGGTGCAGACCAGGGCGTCCCACGGCGCGATCGGCTCGCGCAGCAGGTCGGCGGTGGCGTCCATGCTGCTGCTGCTGGCGGTGGTGTGGGTCACGCCGCACAGCGAGAAGGCGGCGACGCCCTGGCGCAGCCGCAACCGGGCGAAGGTCGGCACGGTGACGTCGCCGAGGTAGAGCACGCCGGGATCGCCCAGCCCGGCCAGGTCGGTCCCCTGCACCATGGCGGTGCGGGCGGCCGGGTCGATCTCGCGCACGATCGCCTCGAAGCCCCGCGCCGCGGCCGGGGTCGGCGCATAGCCGTGGATCGGCCCGTCTCCGCGTGCGGCCACGGCGGCCCGCAGGAAGCCATGGCCCGCGGTGTGGCGGCCCATCAACTGCGGGCGCGATACGTCGAAGGCGTCCGGCTCGGCGCGGATGGTGGCGGATTGGAGGGGTTCGGACACGGGGCCTGACTAGGGCTTGTTGGGCGAAAGTGTGAGCGGTTTCGGCGGCGAGGCTGTGGTTTGGCCAAGGGGCGGTTCTCGGGCCCTTCTGCTCAGGGCAGCATGCCCATCCGGCGCAGCATCCACAGCGCGCCGCCGACCATTGCCACGCAGATCACGCTCACGGCCAGGAACCCGGTGGGCGAGTGGGAGAAGGGGATGCCCTCGACGTTCATGCCCCAGGCCCCGACCACCAGGGTCGGCGGGATCAGCAGGGTCGAGATCACCGTCAGGGTGCGCATCGCGCGGTTGGTGGCGTTGGTGATCAGGGTGTCGACCTCTTCGTGCAGCAGGCGCGCGCGCTCCTGCAGGCCGCCAGCCTCGCGGTCCGCGTCCTCGACGGCCGCGATCAGGTCCGGCAGCCATTCGGCCAGGAGCTCGACCCGCCGCGCGCCCCGCCCGGCATAGCCGCGCATCAGCGCGGTGCGCAGGGCCTGCACCTCGCGTCGGTAGCGCGAGAGGCTGCGGCGCACGGGGCTGAGGCCCGTGTCGGCCAGGTCCTGCGGTTCGGTCAGCACATAGTCCTCGACGGTGGCCAGGGACGCGCCGAGGTCCTCGAATATCTGCTCCACGCGGTCGACGTAGTGCTCGATCAGCCGCGCCAACGCGGCCGCAGGGCTCTCGAACGCGAGCCCGCCGTCAACCTCGTGGCGCAGGTCGTCCACGGCGCGCAGGGCGTGCAGGCGCCCGGTGATCAGGCGGGTCGCGTCCAGGGCGAACACCAGCCGCCCCTCGCCCTGCGGCCGGCCGGCCAGGTCCCGCTCCAGCTCGGGCAGCACGCCGTAGACCCAGCCGTCGCCCTGTTCGATGTGCACCCGCGCCTCGCGGCGGACGAACAGGGTCCTGGCGTCGGCGGGCAGGCCCTCGACCTTGTCCAGCAGCAGTTTGGAACGCAGGTCGCCCAGCGCCAGGTGGGACCAGACCCAGGCCCCCTCGTCCGGTCCCGGATCGAACTCCGGCCCAGCCGAGGCCGCCGCGATCCCGCCGGCGAAACGATAGGCGCACAGCAGGCCCGAGCGCGGCCCGACCAGATCCTCCAGGGTCCGGTGCAAGGTCACGCGCGGACTCCTCTCTCGCAGATCGGGTAGCCGACGGTCAGTCCATCAGCCGCTGCTGCAGGTAGGTATACTCCAGCGCCTGGCGCATGGCGCGCTCGTTGAGGTTGGCCGAGGCCGCGTGGCCGCCGTCGATGTTCTCGTAATAGAGGTAGTCGTAGCCGTATTCCTTCAGCCGCGCGGCGGCCTTGCGGGCGTGGGCGGGGTGGACGCGGTCGTCCTTGGTGGACGTCTCGATGAACACCCTCGGATAGGGCTGGCCGGGTTTCAGCTTCTGGTAGGGCGAATAGGTCATCAGCATCGCCCGCTCGGCCGGGACCTTGGGGTCGCCATATTCGCCGATCCAGGACGAGCCCGCGCCGATGTGGTCGTAGCCGATCATGTCGAACAGCGGCACCTGGATGACGATGGCGTTGTAGAGCTCCGGGTGCCTGGTCAGGGCAACGCCCATCAGCAGGCCGCCGTTGGAGCCGCCGACGATGCCCAGCTTCTTCGGACTGGTGATCCTGCGCGCGATCAGGTCCCGGGAGACGGCGAAGAAGTCGTTGTAGACCCGCATGCGGTTCAGCTTCAGGCCGGCGTTGTGCCAGCGGGGACCGAACTCGCCACCGCCGCGGATATTGGCCACCGCGAAGACGCCGCCCTTCTCCAGCCACAGCTTGCCGACCGCGCCGGAGTAGGTGGGCGACTCGCTGACCTGGAAGCCGCCGTAGGCGTTGAGCAGCGTCGGGTTGGTCCCGTCCAGCGTCAGACCCTGCTTGTGGACCACGAAGTACGGGACCTTCGTGCCGTCCTTCGATGTGGCCCAGAACTGCTCCACGGCGAACTTCGAGGCGTCGAAGCGGTCCGGCAGGGCGCGCAGTTGCGTGGGCTGGGCGCCGCCGCCGGCGTCGGCCAGCCACTGGCTGGTGGGTGTCAGGTAGCTGGCAACGTTCAGCAGCAGGCGGTTGTCGTGGTCCGACGTGGAGTCGATGCCGATGGTGGAATCCTTCGGCAGGTCGAGCGCGGTCGTCTCCCAGCCCGCGCCGACCCGGCGCAGGCTCTGCACCTGGCCCTTCACGTCATCCAGCAGCACGACGACCAGCCGGTCGTGGGTGGTCGCCACCTCCTCCACCGCCTGGCTCTCGCTGGGCCGCAGGATCAGCGACGGCTTCAGGTCGCCCGGCTGGGCCTTTGCCGCCGCCAGGTCGACGTCGATCAGGTCGCCCTGCTTCAGCCCCTTGGCCGGCCAGTCCTCCTCCAGGCTGAGGATCATCCGGCCGGAAACGTAGCCCTGGATGGTCGACTTCTTCGGCAGGTCCAGGCGGGCGGTCGTGGCCCCGGTCAGCAGGTACTTTTCGGCGTTGAAGGTGTCGAGCGGCCGCTGGATCACCACGGCCTGCACCTTGCCTTCGGGATCGCGCAGCACGGCCGGCTGCACGCCATAGCCGCCATCGGCAGCGGTCCCGCGATAGACCTCCTTGGCCGAACTCAGCGGCTGGCCGCGCTTGAGGACCTTGGCGATGAACGGATAGCCCGAGGTGGTGACGTCGGCCTTGGTCCAGTCGGTGACGACGAACAAGGTGTCCTTATCGAGCCAGTCGAAACGATGCTTACCCTCGGCCAGGTGGAAGCCGCCCTCGACGAACCTGCCGGTTTCGGTGTCGAACTCGCGGACCTCGACGGCGTCCTTGCCGCCGTTGGAGAGGCTGACCAGGCAGTAGCGGTCGTCCGGGGCCAGGCATTGGGCGCCCTTCCAGACCCAGTTGGCCGTCTCGGCCTTGGACAACGCGTCCAGGTCCAGCAGGGTCTTCCAGGCCGGGGCGCCGGCGCGGTAGCTGTCAATGCTGGTGGTGCGCCAGACGCCGCGCACATGCTCGGCGTCCTGCCAGAAGTCGCGGAACGCGCCGTCGCCGGCGAAACCCACGGCGGGAATCCGGTCCTTGGCGGTGGCGATCTTCAGGGCATCGGCATAGAGGCCGCCATAGCGCGGGTCGTTCTGCAGCTGTGGCAGGGAGCGCGCGTTCTCAGCCTTGGCGAAGGCCAGCGCCTTCGCGCCCTCCGCCTCCTCCATGTAGACATAAGGGTCCTTGGGCGGCGCGGCGGCGCCCATCAGGAAGACTCCCGCGAGCAGGGTCGCGGCGACGGACAGACGCATGGTTGGGGTCTCGATGGCACGATGGCGCGGACGCTAGCCCGACGTAACAGGGACGTCACTAGCCGTGCTGCGGGCGGTGTGGTCTCAAAGCAGGCGCACGGGCGGCGCCTCGGTTTGCGGCAGCTTTGCGAGCTCACGATCGAAGGTCAGGAAGCTGTCGCAGCCCGCCGCGCCGGCGGCGGCGTGATGCAGGGCGTCAGCAAAATCGAAGCCCGCTCGGGCCAGCTTCAAGGCGTGGCTCACGTATTGCGGATGCTCGAGGCGAATCCGCGGAAGGCCGACAAAGGCCTCGATCGCCCGGCTCGCGTCGAGCCGATAAACTGTCCGCAGAACCCACTCGGCCTCAAGCAGGACCGTCGTCGGGACGAAGAGATCCTCCTCGCCCAGCAGCGCCCTCACACGTGCCGACTGCTCAGCGTCGTCCCCCGTCAACGCCCGGACGATCAGATTTGTGTCAATCGCAATCACGACGCCGATAGTCTTCCTTGATCCGCGCGTCATCCTCGGCGGCCGCTCGCAAGACAGCTGCGTTCATCTCTTCCACGCTGATGGGCGGGCCGTCATACTTCAGCATTCCGAAAACCTCTTCGACGGTCGTCGGCTTGAAGAGAGGTTCAGATCTCAGCAGTACGCCGTCGTCCGTATCCTCTACGACGAGTTTCGTACCCGCGGCCCAGTTGCGACGCTCTCGGATCGCCTTGGGCAGAATCACCTGCCCCTTGGTCGACAAGACGGTCGTTTGCGTTGCCATCACAGCCATGATCGTTTCCAGGTAAGACCTGGGTAAGATGGCGATCTGAACTCACGAGGTCAATGTCTCACTCACCGCAGGCCGTCAGCCAAGCCCGAGCAACCCGACGAAGGCGATGGGCAGCATGAACACGACGAGCGTCGATAGACTCAGCATCGCCCGCCGACGGCGGCGCGCATGGCGTTCGGTTTCGTAGGCGGCGGCATAATCGAGGGTGGTCAAGGCCTGGCTCCCGGTCTGATGGGGCGACGCTAGGCGCGGGGTACGTCAGTTCCGGACGTGGGCGCGGCGAGCGATCTCGATCTCGCCGACCAGCATGTCCTGCAATGCCTGCGGCGCGACCACGCGCACCTTGTCGCCCCACGTGAACAGGTGCCAGGCCAGCTCGCGCATGCCGCTGGCGCGGAAGCGGACGGTGACCGAGCCGTCGGGCTGGTCCTCCACGCGCTGGTTGGCGTGGAAGCGCCAGCGCAGAGCGTCCTCGCGGCCCTGCGGCGTGATGCTCAGCACCACGTTCTCGGTGTCGTCCTGGTAGATGCCGAAGCTCTCGTCGGCGTAGGCCTGGAGCGAGAAGCCCTCCGGCCGCGACCCGGCCCGTCCGGTGACCTCCACGTCGAAGATGCGGTCGAGCCGCCAGTTGCGCGGCCCGGTCTCGGCGCCCTCCTCCGCGGCCACCAGGTAGTTGGAGCGGCCGAACAGGATGCCGTAGGGCGTTACCTCCCGCACCCGGCCGGGCGTCGACCCGCCCTCGTAGCGGAAGCGCAGGGTCGAGAGCGCCTTCACCCCCTCGCGCACGCTCGCCAGCACCCCGGCTTCCTCGAACGGCCGCGGCCCGGCGGTGACGGCGATGGTCTCGGCCTGCAGCAGGGCCTCCAGGTCCGGCGCCAGCCTGCGCCGCGCAGCCGCCCGCGTCGCCGACAGCACCTTGTGCTCCAGCGACCTGAGCGCGGCGGCCCGGCCGGAGGCGCCCTGCCGGTCCATCATCTCGGCCGAGGCCGACAGCGCCGCCAGTTCCTCCGCCGTGGGGGCCTGGAACAGGTGATCCAGGCCCGAGGGGATGCGGAAGCGCCGGGTCGGCGGGTCGGCCACCTCCTCCAGCTGCGGGAACACGTCGCGGACGGCGTCGCGCATCCGCTCGGCGGTGCGCCGGCCGACCCCCAGCCTCTGCGCCATCTCGTCGAGGGTCAGGCCCTCGGCGGTGCTGGCCAACCACCGCGCCAGCTCCAGCAATCGTCCAGCTTTTTCGTGTCGCATCCGGCCAACGTCCGATTCTGTCGTACCTACGGAATAGAACGGAAACATCGACAACCCGCAAGGCGCTCGACCGATGACCTCACCGTTCCAACCCCGCCGCCGCCGCAGCCCATTCGCCCCTCGCCCCGTCCAGGCGCCGAAGCCGCCGCCGCGCCCGCTGCCGCCGGCCGCCGTGGTCGACGCAGTGCTGCGCTTCCACGACGTGGCCGTGGACCAGGGCGGCCAGCGTACCTTGCTGCGGCTCTCCGAACGCCGGCTGCACGACGCGGAGGTGGAGGCCGCGCTCGGCCCCCACGCGTCCCGCGCCGCCCGCGTCGCGATCCTCTGGAACGAGCGCGAGAGCGAGATCATCCGCGTGCTCGAAGCGGCCTGATCCGCCCGCCTTACGCCACGTCCCGCTTGGTATCCGCGCCGGCCGTGGTCATGGTGGCGTGGCCTCCGGGGGGATCGGCGTTTGGCGTCAGACCAGGACATCGCGAACCGGATCCCGATCACGGGCGCCCTGATGCTGGCCACGCTGATGAGCACGCTGGACAGCACGATCGCCAATGTCGCCCTGCCGCACATGCAGGGCAGCCTCTCGGCCTCGCAGGACCAGATCACCTGGGTCCTGACCTCGTACATCATCGCCACAGCCCTGATGACGCCCCTGTCCGGCTGGCTGTCGCAGAAGATCGGCCGCAAGCGGATGCTGCTGCTCTCGATCGGCGGCTTCACGATCGCCTCGATGCTCTGCGGCGTCGCCACCAACCTGCCGGAGATGGTCGCCTTCCGTCTGTTGCAGGGGGTGGCCGGCGCGGCGCTCATGCCGCTGTCGCAGACGGTGATGCTCGACCTCTATCCCCAGCGGCTGATCCCGCGGGTGATGAGCCTGTGGAGCGCAGCGGTGATCCTGGGGCCGATCCTAGGGCCGACGCTCGGGGGCTGGATCACCGAAAACCTCACCTGGCGCTGGGTGTTCTACATCAACCTGCCGATCGGCATCATCGCCACGGTCGGCCTCTACACCGTCATGGCCAAGGACCCGGGCGGACGGCAACGACCGTTCGATTTCCTCGGGTTCGGCGCGCTGGTGGCCTTCATCGGCGGCTTCCAGGTGCTGATGGATCGCGGGCCCACCCAGGACTGGTTCGCCTCGCGGGAAATCTGGTTCGAGACCGCCATCGCGGCCGGCGGCTTCTGGGTGTTCGTCGTCCAGACCGCGACCGCCGAGCACCCGTTCTTCCATCGCGACCTCGCCAAGGACGCCAATTTCGTCGGCACGGCGATCTTTGGCCTGTTCGTGGGCGTCCTGCTGTTCTCGACGACGGCGCTGCTGCCGTCCTTCATGCAGCAGCTGCTCGGCTATTCGGCCTTGCAGAGCGGCATCGCGAGCGTTCCGCGCGGCGTGGGCTCGCTGGTTTCCTTCCTGATCGTGCCGCTGGTGATGGCCCGGCTTGGACCGCGCACCGCCTTGATCATCGGCCTGGCGATTTCCATCGCCGCGCTCGGGATGATGGGCCGGTTCGACCTGATGATGACAGCCCAGCCGATCATGGTCAGCGGGTTCATCCAGGGACTCGGCACGGGGCTGCTGTTCGCGCCGCTCACCACCCTGGCCTACGTCACGCTCGACCCCATTCACAGGGTCGAAGGCACGATCGTCTCGACCATGGCCCGCAGCCTGGGCTCCAGCGCCGGCATCTCGATCGTCCAGGCGATGGTGATCCGCACCAGCGCCGCGGCCCACAGCCGGCTCGCCGACGGCATCGACCCCAGCAACCCGCTGATCCGCTACGCGCTGCCGGCCTTCATGGACCCCACCCAGGCCACCGGCCTGCTGACGCTGAACGCGGAGGTCACCCGCCAGGCGGCGATGATCGGCTATGTGAACGTCTTCAGCTGGATGGCGTTGGCGCTGGTCCTGCTGCTGCCGCTTATCCTGATGCTGCGGCCGACGCGGGGGCTGCGGATCGAGCGCCCCGACGTCCACGCGGACTGAGGCGGCTCAGACCATCGACCCTTCCGGCCGATAGCTGGGCTGGTCGATGGCGATCTGGTCGCGGGCCATGACCTGCAACGCGGCGAGCAGGCCGGGCGATTCGACGGTGAGTTCGCCGGCGCGGATGCGGGCGCAGAGCTCGGCGTTCAGTTCGGCGAAGGCGCCGGCGAGGCCCAGCACCTCGCCCATCCGGGCGATGGCCTGCGCATCCGCCGCCGGGCCCTGGGTCAGCTCCCGTCCGACGGTGGCGAGCGCATTGGCGGCGACGCGGGCCAGGAAGGCGTTGCGCGGGTCCAGGCTCGGGCGGATCTGGTCGATCCAGAGGGCCACGGACTTGACCAGTTCCTCCGTCGTCGGATGCGAGATCACAGGCCTTCCTCCAGCAGCACCACGAGGTCGGCCTCGGTCTCCGAGACGCGGCGGCCGATCATCGGGCGCTCCACCGACTTCTCCAGCCCGTCGCGCCAGCTCAGGTACATGGTCAGGCACATGACGCCCCAGCGCAGCGAGCCCAGCATCTGCCAGAACCGCACGCGGCTGAGCTCGATGGGCCGTCCCCCCGCCGCCGCATAGCCGGCCAGCAGGTCCTCATAGGCCCCGAATCCGCCCACCGGCCGGTCGGGCCGGCCGAACCGCCAGGAGTTGGTGCAGATCCAGCCCATGTCCTCGGCCGGGTCGCCGATGTGGGCCAACTCCCAGTCCAGCACCGCGGCGACGCCGATTTCGGGGTCGAACATGATGTTCCCGTTGCGGAAATCGCCATGCAGCAGGGTCGGCTCGACCGGCGGCGGCGTGTGCCGGCGCAGGTACTGGAACGCCAGCTCCAGGATCGGCCGCTCAGCGCCCGTGGCGCGGTAGACCTCTTCGTAGCGGTCCAGTTCGAGGTTTGCGTCGACGGTCTTCAGGTTCAGGCCGGCGGGAGGCTGGGTGGCGTGGATCGGGACCAGCACCTCGCCGCACTGGCGCGCCAGCCGCGGGCGGATCGCGTCGAACCGCGGGTCGCTGGTGATTCGCTTGCCCAACGTCTCGCCGCCGACCCGGACCATCACATAGGCCTCGCCCAGGCCGTCGGCGGCGTCGCAGACGTGGCGCACCTTCGGCGCCCGCGCGCCGTTGGCGCCGGTCGCCTGGATCAGCGCCGCCTCGGTGGCGAGGCTGACCGAGCGCGCGGTCTCAGCGTCGAACGGCGCGCTGCGGCGGCGCAGGATCAGCGACTCGCGCCCGCCCTGCCCGTCCACGCCGAACGCCCAGGTCTCCATGCTCGCACCGCCGGACAGGCGCTGCGCCTCGGTCAGGCTCGCACCCGCGCCGCCCAGCCGTTCGGCCAGTCGTTCCAACCCTGCGCGGACATCCAATTCCATGACCCGACGGAACCTGTTGCTTGGTCTAATCTCATCCCGATCTGGCGGGCGAATGGGCGGCTTGTAAACGCCTCCCCAACGTCAAGCCCGCTGAAGGACCGCGCCCGGAAGGAAACCGCCATGGACTTCGACCTGCCCAAGGACCTCGTCGACTACCTCGACGAACTCGACCGCTTCATCGACGACAAGATCAAGCCACTGCAGGCGCAGGACGACAACGAGCGGTTCTTCGACCACCGCCGCGAACACGCCCGCACCGACTGGGACAACCAGGGCCTGCCGCGCAAGGAGTGGGAGGAGCTGCTGGGCAAGGCGCGCAAGCTGGCCGACGACGCCGGGCACCTGCGCTACGCCTGGCCGCCGGAGATGGGCGGCAAGGGCGGCACCCAGCTGGCCATGGCGGTAATCCGCGAACACCTGGCCGCCAAGGGCCTGGGCCTGTTCAACGACCTGCAGACCGAGCACTCGATCGTCGGCAACAACCCCTTCATCCTGATGTTCAAGGAGTTCGCCACCAACGCCCAGTACGCCCGCGATTCCGAGAAGCTGCTGGGCGGCAAGATGCGCACCGGCTTCGGCCTGACCGAGCCCAACCACGGCTCCGACGCCACCTTCATGGAAACCGTGGGCGTCCCGCACGAGAAGGACGGCCAGCCGGGCTGGCTGATAAACGGCGAGAAGATGTGGACCACGGGCATGCACGTGGCGACCCATGTGATGGTCTTCGCCCGCACCTCCGGCAAGGACGGCGACGCCCTCGGCATCACCTGCTTCATCGTGCCGGCGGACACCCCCGGGGTGAAGATCGAAGAATATATGTGGACCTTCAACATGCCCACGGACCACCCGCGGGTCAGCTTCACCAACGTCTGGATCCCGGAGGACAGCTACTGGGGCCAGATCGACCGCGGGCTGGGCCTGGGCCAGAGCTTCGTGCACCAGAACCGCATCCGGCAGGCGGCCTCCAGCCTGGGCGCGGCGCAGTTCTGCATCAACGAGAGCGTCAAGTACGCCCGAAAGCGCAAGCCATTCGGCAAGGCGCTCGCCGAGAACCAGGCGATCCAGTGGCCGCTGGTGGAACTGCAGACCCAGTGCGAGATGCTGCGCCTGCTGATCCGCAAGACTGCCTGGCAGATGGACAAGATGGAGCACAAGGAGATCGAGCGGACGATCTCGGACAAGGTCTCGATGTGCAACTACTGGGGCAACCGGCTGGTCTGCGAGGCGTCCGATCGGGCGATGCAGGTGCACGGCGGCATGGGCTATTCGCGCCACACCCCCTTCGAGCACATCTACCGCCACCACCGCCGCTACCGGATCACCGAGGGCTCGGAGGAGATCCAGATCCGCAAGGTGGCGGCCTATCTGTTCGGCTACCTCGGCCCCAAGCGGGAGGAGTTCAAGGAGCTGAACGCGGCGGAGAAGGCGGCGAAGAACGCCTACGTCCAGCCGGTTCCCGCGCGGCCGTGACGGCGGATCGGCGCCTGGCGGTCTACGGATCGCTGGCGCCGGGCCAGTCGAACCACCATCAACTGGCCGGCCTGCGGGGCGACTGGAGCACGGGGACGGTACGCGGCTGGCGCGTCGAAAGCGGTTGGGGCGCGGCGCAGGGGTATCCTGGGCTGCGGCCGGATCCGGCGGGGCCGGCGGTGGCGGTTCAGGTGTTCAGTTCGGATGATCTGGCGGCGCATTGGGCGCGGCTGGATGCGTTCGAAGGCGCGGAATACGAGCGGCTGGTCGTTCCGGTCGAGGCCCCGGGCGGGATGACCGACGCATGGCTTTACGCCCTGCGTCTGGAACCAGGGGTTGCGTCGCCGCTTGCGAGCCCCCCGCGCCCGGCGCCTTAATGCGCTGAGCATCGGGGGTCGTATCATGCCGTTGAGCAGTGAGGACCGCGCCCGCCTCGAGGAAGAGGAGGTCATCCGCCACAAGTTGCGCGGGGACCTGGAGGCGCAGGCGCAGAAGGGCTTCTGGCGGACCCTGGCTGCGCCCGACAACGTCAAGTGGCTGATCGCCAGTCTGATGATCCCGATCGCCACCGGCGTCTGGGGCCTGTTCGACGCCAAGCGGCATGAGGCGGAGCGTCACCAGGAGGTGACGATCGCCGAGGCGCGCAAGGACGTCGATCAGATGACCGCCCTGATCCCCAGCCTGTCGAGCGACAAAGCGTCGGAGCGGACCATCGGGATTGCGGTGCTGTCCAGCCTGGTGAACGCCCGGGAGGCCGGTCCTGGGCTGTCCGCGGCCTATCGGCAGATCCAGGTGATCGTGGGCGCCGGCCAGCAGAGCAGCGACATGAAGGTGCGCAAGGAGGCGGCGCTGGACGCGGAGAGCCTCTACCAGGGCGGCGCCTCGAGCGGCCTCGCCCTGTCGAGCGCGGCGGTGACCGGCGGGGCCAAAACCATCAGCAAGGCGGTTGCGCTCACACCACCCAGCGTGGCCAGCGCGATGCCGCGGTGGGTCTACCTCCAACTCTACAGGGAAGCCGACCGGAGCGCGGCCGAACGCCTGCGCGATGCGCTGCGGGAGGACGGCGTTCCGGTGCCGGGCATCGAGAATGTGCTGAACGCCCAGGGGGCCCGCGTGCTGAAGGCCGGCCAGCTGGGGGCGATCGACGTGCGCTATTTCCGCGACGCCGACCGGGACGCCGCCCTGGGCCTGGCGGGGCGGATCGCGCGCGTGCTGCCGCAGTTCGGCGTGCCGACCCTCAAGCAGGTGAGCGGCGTCAGCGGTCGCGTCAGGCCGGGCCTGGTGGAGGTGTGGTTCCCCTGCGCCGCCGACCGCGAGGCATGCCTGGCCCTGGGGCGCTAGGCCCGGCCATACAGTTTGTCGAACACCGGGGGCAGGCTGTCGGGCAGGCCCAGCAGCGGGCCGGACGACAGGAGCAGGACCACCTCGTCGCCCGTAAGGCGCAAGAGCGCTTCGGTGGCGGCCTCCGCGGTCTCCACGCCTTCAGCGGGCACACCCGCGGCCGCCACCCGCGCCAGGATCTCCGGGAAGCTGGACTGGTCGTGGCTGCCTTCGCCGTGGTGCGGGGGCGGGATCACCAGGACCCTGGCCACGCCCTCGAACACCGTGTCGTACCAAGCCAGCGCGTCGCGGTTGCGCCAGGAGAAGGTGTGCGGCTCGAACACCACCGTCAGCGGACGGGTCGGGTAGTGCAACAGCATCGCCTCGATGGCCGAGCGGGCCTTCTCGTAGGAGGAGCCAAAGCCCTCGATGATCGGGATCGCCGAGCGCCGGGTCAGGCGGTCGAGGCGCCGCCGGATGCCGGCGAAGCTCGCGGCGGCGGCGGCCAGGGCCGGCTCGGCGGCCAGGCCGCGCTCCAGCAGGTAGGCGCCGACGCCGACGATGTTCTCGATGTTGTGCGCGCCCAGCAGCGTGGTGGCGAGGGCCACGCGCCGTCCGCCGGGCCCCACCAGGGTGAAGCGCGAGGTGTCGCCGTAGGTCACGTCCTCAGCATACCAGCCGTCGCAGGGGGCGGTGTCGTACCAGACGATGCGGCAGGCGGCTTCGCCGGCGACGGCGCGGATCGGGGCGCTCTCGCGGGCCACCAGCAGGCCCTCGGCCGGCAGCAGGCGCAGCAGCTCGCGGAAGGGCGCCTCGTAGTCAGCGAAGGTCGGGAAGACGTTGACGTGGTCGTGGACCAGCGAGGTCAGCAGTACGTCGCGCGGATGGTAGAGCACGAACTTCGAGCGGCGATCATCGGGGCCTACGATGTACTCGTCGCCCTCCAGCACCACCTCGGGCGCCGTGCCCCAGTGGCCGGTGTCCGGTAGCGAGGGCGAGATCGCGCCGACCATCCAGCCGGCGTCGCGGCCCGATTGGCTCAGCACGTGGGCCAGCAGCGCCGTGCAGGTGGACTTGCCGAACGAGCCGGCCACCACGGTGTTGCGCCGGCCCGCGGTCGCCTCCCCCACCAGCGCCGGGAAGGTGGTCACGCGTACGCCGCGGGCGCGGGCGGCGCGCACCTCGGGATTGGCCTCACCGCCCAGCTTGGCGCTGGCGCCCAGCACAAGCAGGTCGAGGTCCGCCGCCAGGTTGGCCGCCGCGAACGAATGGAAGACCGGGAAGCCCAGGCCCTCGACATAGGTCGACATGGGCGGGAAGACGTCCTGGTCGGAGCCGGCGATCGTGTGCCCGGCCTCGCGCATCATCAGCGCCGCCGCCGCCATGCCCGCCCCGGCAATCCCCGTGAAATGGATGCGCATCGGCCCGTTGATCGGACGATCCGCCCGCCTCGTCCAGCCCGCCCCACGTCGTTAATGCGGCCTTAACTACAAGGGGCGAGTTTCAGGGCGTCTTCTTCGAAGACACCCACCATCACCAAACTCTGTACAGCCCGGCGCTCGCGCCGGGCTTTTTTCTGGGCCACGCCGTCGCGCCCCAGCGCAGCAAAACGCCGCTGGCCCCGGGGGCGGCGGCGTCTGCAACGCTCAGGCCTGGGTTCAGACGGTGGCGGCCATCGCCCGGCGGCGACGGATCAGGCTACCGGCGGCGGCGAAGCCCAGGATCATCATCGTCCAGGCAGCCGGTTCCGGCACGCCGCCGGCGACCGCCAGGTTGTCGATCTCGAACGAATTGCTGCCCGAGGCGAGGGTGATGCCGGTGAACTTTTCGCCGGCCGTTCCGACCACGGTGAAGACGCCGTTGGTGCCAGCCGCGAACTGGTTGCCGTCGGCCTGGTTGGGGAAGTTGCCGCCCGGCACGACGACCACGTCGCCCGCGGTGCCGTGGATGGTCAGGGTGTTGTAGGTGTCGATCGAGCCCCAGTCGAACTGGAAGGCCGAGAACAGGCCGCCCAGGCTGACATTGGCGAAGCCGCCACCCAGGACCGACAAATAGGGCGTGCCGGCCGGGATCGAGTTGGCCGGCAGCGCGCCGTTCCCGTCCGACGGCGGAACCTTGATCTGGAAGTTCGAACCGGTGATGCCGGTGGCGACATCGAACGCGTTGACCACATGGTAGCCCGGTTCGGGCGACGCAGCGCCCGGGTCGAACCCGAACAGCACGGCCGCGCTCGCCGGCGCCCCGACCATCACCGCAACCGCCGCAACGCCGGCGGCCAAAATACCGAACTTCATACTGGTAACCCCGATGGACCGTGCCGTTCCGGAGGCTCCGGAACTCCAACGATATGACTGTTGGGAACACCCTATGCTGCGGTGCAGCTTGGGGCACAACACGACTCACCGGAGGCGTGAACCCGGCCGGTGGCATTCCCGCATGGGGCGAGGGACGCCCAGCAGGGCGCCACCGACCGTTCGGCCGGCGGCTCCCTGCTGTATTCAGATCGCGTCAGGCCTTCACGCGAAACCCACCGCACGGCGGCCGCGCAGTACGGTCGGCGACCCGACCCACCCGACAGGGGAATGGGTGGCGAGTCGGCGTTCGCGACCCAACCTTGGCGCATCAGCGTTCCCCACCTGGGAGGCGACGGAATGTCGCTCGCGGTGGTTGCACCAGCCTGCGCGACGTGTCGCCGGCGCCGCTTGCGCGCCCCGGCGGGCCAGCGTATACGCCCGGCCTCTCGACGGCCTGATCCCGGATAGCTCAGCTGGTAGAGCAGTCGGCTGTTAACCGACTTGTCGCAGGTTCGAGTCCTGCTCCGGGAGCCATCGCCTACTGATTTCCCCAAGAAATCGGCATTTTCTATGGCTCACCCCGCATTTCAACCCAGACTTGGTGCTGAATGAGGGGTGTCTTGGCGATCGCCCGAGATGGACCGCCAGCCGCAGAAGAACAGCGACGTCGGCGTCAGTGCCGGTCGTCATCCCGCATTGACCGCACCCCCTGGCTGGCGCCCAGTGTCCGCAGCGGCATGCCTGTCGTCAGAGCTTCGAGCATGGCCGCATCGATCCACCTGAGCGGGTTCGCCAACCCGGTCAGTCGGGCAACTCTGCCGAGCCCGCGCGAACTCGCCGGGCGTGAGTCCTATCAGCCGGCGCATGCTGCGGGTCATGTGGCCCTGGTGGGCGAAGCCGGTTTCCAGCGCGATCTCCGCAATGGACATGCGGCTGGCCGCCAACCGGTGGCACGCTGCCTGGGCAGCTGCGCGACGACATGGCGACGATGCATTGGCACTTCGGAGATGGGTCAGCCGAGGACCGGGAAACCCTGCTGCGGCGGCTGGAAAAGGCCGTCTCGCCCTCGATCTGGCGGCCTGAAGAACCGGCGTTAAGACACACCGTGGAAATGTCTCGGGCTGGGTGTTGGCGGAACCCCCCGGCATCGCCCATATGAAGTCTCTTTCGACCTCCCCCAACAGACGGCGGCATGGATCAACTGGCGCATTTCCTGGCGGCCTTGGGGCCGCCCGCGATCCTCGCGGGCGCGGCGTTCGAGGGCCAGACGGCGGTGATCGCCGGGGGCGTCCTGGCGCGCCAGGGCATGCTTTCGCCGTTCGTAGCGGTGGCCGCCGCGGCGATGGGCTCCGGCGTGCTGGACCAGGTGCTGTTCATCCTGGGCCGCAGCTTCCGCGACAGCCGCTTCGTGCAGCGCGTCTCGGCCAAGGTGGCCTTCGCCAAGGCGCTGAACATGATCGAGCGCCATCCAACCCTGTTCATCCTGAGCTTCCGCTTTCTCTACGGCCTGCGCGCGGCGGGGCCGGTGGCGGTGGGCGTGACCCATATCTCCACGACGCGGTTCGCCGTGCTGAACGCCCTCGGCGCGGTGATATGGGCGGCGGCGTTCGTGGGCCTGGGCTACGCCTTTGGCCCGGCGGTGATGCTGGTCTTCAACGGGCTGATGGCGCATGCGGCGCCGATCGCCATCGGCGCCGGGCTGGTGGCGGTGATCGCGGGTCTGATCATCTGGCGCTGGCGGGTGTGGGCGGCCGAGCGGGTCTCGCCTGACGCCGCGGAGGGCTGATGCTAGAATGGGGCGCATGAGCACGCCGCTTCGCATCCTGCTGCAGACCACCATCACGACCCAGGCCGACGACTGGCATATCGGGCGCTTCAGCCGCCTTCGCCATCACCTGGCCAGCCTGGAGGGCGTCCAGGTGACGGCGCGGGACCGGGCGACGTCGGGCGGAACCACCGATCCGGTGCTGGGCGCCCTGGACCGCTCCGACTTCGATGAACTCTGGCTGTTCGCGGTTGACGTGGGCGACGGGCTCAACGCCGAGGAATGCGCGGCGATCGGCCGGTTCCGCAAGGCCGGCGGCGGGCTGATGGTGACCCGCGACCACATGGACCTGGGGGTCTCGATCTGCACGCTCGGCGGCGTCGGCGCGGCCCACTACTTCCACTCGAAGAACCCGGACCCCGACGCCAGCCGCAACCGCCGCGACGACCCGCACACCCTCAACATCGACTGGCCGAACTATCACTCGGGCGCCAACGGCGATTTCCAGACCATCGAGCTGGTCGGCGCGCCGCATCCGGTGTTCCGCAAGCCGGACGGGCCGATCACCCGCCTGCCCGCCCATCCGCACGAGGGGGCGGTCGGCGCGCCGCCGGACGACCCGACGGCGCGGGTCATCGCGCGCGGCATGAGCCAGGCGACGAACCGGCGGTTCAATATCGCCGTCGCCTTCGAGGCCAGCGCGGACGGCGGCCGCGCCCTGGCCGAGAGCACTTTCCACCACTATTGCGACTACAACCTCGACCCGCGCGACGGCTGTCCCAGCTTCGTCAGCGAGCCGCCCGGCGACGGCATGCTGCGCGACCCGACCGCCTTGGCCGACACCGTGAGGTATTTCGAGAACCTGGCGCGATGGTTGGGCGGGCGCTAGCTCACCAGACCCCGACGTTCGGCATCGAGGCCCAGGGTTCGGCGGGCGGCAAGGCGGCGCCGGCCTGCAGCAGTTCCACCGAGATGTTGTCGGGCGAGCGGATGAAGGCCATGCGACCGTCGCGGGGCGGCCGGTTGATCACCACGCCGCCGTCCCGCAGCCGCTGGCAGGTCGCGTAGATGTCGTCCACCGCATAGGCCAGGTGACCGAAATTGCGGCCGCTCTGGTAGGCCTCCGGGTCCCAGTTGTGGGTCAACTCGACCGTCGGGGCCCGGTTCTCCCGCGCCGCGTCCTCGTCGCCAGGGGCGCAGAGGAACACCAGGGTGAAGCGGCCGCCCTCGTTGTCGACCCTGGAGACTTCCTTAAGCCCAAGCTTGTCACAGTAGAATCTGAGCGAGGCGTCGAGATCGGCCACCCGGACCATGGTATGCAGGTATCTCACTGGCGATCCTTCCTCTTACCTCGTAAACTCAATGCGCCGGGCTCGCGTAGCGCGCGTGAAACCGGCGCGTTGCAATCTAGGCTCACTGCGTCAGATTAGACCTGCCCGCCGGCGTGACCGCAAATTCATTTGCGCTGACATAACGGCGGCATCAAAAGCACCGCAAGCCGCGCAAAGTCGGCGATCGCGTGCGGCGGGACCTTTCACGCATGCAGCCGAGACCGGGGATTTAGTTTGAAGCGCCTGAAGCCGCAGTATGTCTTCATTCTCGCCGTCCTGGGTGTGCTGGTGGTGTTCTTCGTCGTGATGTCCCTGGCCACAGGCGGCTCGAAGAAGGCCGAGGCCAAGGCGAAGGCGCCCGAAAACGGCCCCCCGAGCGTCCAGGTCAGGCTCACGCCAGAGACGGTCCGTGAAATCCAGCTGGTCATGCGCGGCCGCACCCAGGCGACGCGCAGCGTGAGCGTCCGCTCCGAGACCAGCGGCGTGGTGGCTGCAGCGCCGGCCGCCGAAGGCAGCTTCGTGAAGCAGGGCCAGGTGCTTTGCCGACTGGCCGTCGACGCCCGCCAGGCCAACCTCGACCAGATGCGCGCGGCGCTGAAGTCGCGGCAGCTGTCGCGCGACGCCGCGGCGCAGCTCGCCGCGAAGGGCTACCGGTCGCCGACCCAGGTGCTGCAGGCTCAGGCCGATCTCGACGCCGCACAGGCCGGGGTCAGCGCCGCCGAGATCGCGCTCAAGCAGGTCGATATCCGCGCGCCCTTCGCCGGGGTGTTCGACCACCGAGATGCCGAGATCGGCGCCTATCTGGCCCCCGGCCAGCCCTGCGGTACGATGATCGAGCTGAACCCATTGCTGGTGGTGGGCGACGCGCCCGAGACCCAGGCCTCGCGGTTGAAAATCGGCGCTCTCGCCCAGGCCCGGCTGGTGTCGGGCCAGATGCTGAGCGGCCGCGTGCGCTACGTGGCCCATGACGCCGACCCGCAGACCCGCACCTATCACCTGCAGGTGCTGGTCCAGAACCCGGACCTCGCCGTCCGCTCGGGCCTCTCCGCCGACCTTAGTGTCGGCACGGGCAGCGGCGCGGCGCATCTGGTGCCGGTCTCGGCCCTGGTGCTGGACTCGGCCGGCCGCCAGGGCGTGCGCTTCGTCCAGGCCGACAGCCGCGTCGCCTTCGCGCCGGTGACGGTGCTGGAGGAAACGCCCCAGGGCATGTGGGTCAGCGGCCTTTCGGGGGCCGTCAACGTGATCACCGTCGGCCAGTCTTTCGTCGCCGACGGCCAGAAGGTTCGGGTCGCGCAGGCCCGCTAGGCCTGAGCGCACCGGGGAGAAGAAGAATGATCGGCGGTCTGATCGACGGAGCCATCAAGCGACGCAAGGTCGTGCTCGGCGTGACCCTGGTCGCGGCGATCTTCGGCCTCTTCGCCTATCTCTCCATGCCGCGCGAGGCGCAACCCGACATCGACCTGCCCTATATCTCGGTGGTCGTCCCCTATCCCGGCGTCAGCCCCGAGGACGCCGAGCGCCTGCTGGTCAAGCCCATGGAAGTGGAGATGCAGGCCATCCCGGGCGTGAAGCACATGAACGCCGTGGCCCGGCAGGGCGCGGCGATCGTCACCCTGGAGTTCGAGGCCGACTTCAAGAAGGACAAGGCCCTGGCCGACGTGCGCGCCAAGGTCGACCTCGCCCGCGGCAAGTTCCCGCCGGACGCCGAGGAGCCGATCATCCAGGAGCAGAACTTCTCCGGCCAGCCGGTGATCGGGATCATGCTCTACGGCGCGGCGCCGGAACGCGAACTCTACCGGATCACTCAAGCGCTGGAGGAGCGGCTGGAGGCCACGCCGGGCGTCCTGGAAGTGTTCATGAGCGGCGGCCGCGAGGAGGTGCTCGAGGTCACCATCGACCCGCTGCGGATGGAGGCCTACGGCGTCACCACCGGCCAGATCGCCAACGTGATCGGCCGCAACAACCAGCTGGTCCCGGCGGGCAACCTGCGCTCGGGGGCCGGCATGTTCGCGGTCAAGGTGCCCGGCGTGGTGCAGAAACCGGCCGACATCCTGGCTCTGCCGATCAAGCAGAGCGGCGACCGCATCGTGACTCTTGGCGACATCGGCGATGTGCGTCGGACCTTCAAGGAGCCGAGCGCGATCAGCCGCTACAACGGCCAGACGGCCTTCTCGCTAGAGGTCTCCAAGCGCGGCGGCTCCAACGTGCTGGACACCGTTCAGGCGATCAAGACGGTCACCGCCGAGGAGGCGAAACACTGGCCCGCGACGGTGCATACCGACTACACCTTCGATGAAAGCGACTTCATCGGCCGCACCCTGAACGTACTGGAGGGCGGGCTGATTTCGGCCAGCCTGCTGGTGATGATGATCATCGTGGCCAGCCTGGGGATCCGCCAGGGGCTGCTGGTGGGCATCGCCATCCCGGCCTGCTTCCTGCTGGCCTTCCTGATGATCAACGCCATGCACATCACGCTCAATCAGATGGTGATGTTCGGCATGGTGCTGGCCGTGGGCATCCTGGTCGACGGCGGCATCGTGGTGGTGGAGTACGCCGACCGGAAGATGGCCGAGGGGCTGCCGCGTGAGGAGGCGTTCGCCGCCGCGGGCAAACGCATGTTCTGGCCGGTGGTGAACGGCACCCTGACCACGCTCTGCGCCTTCCTGCCGTTCCTGTTCTGGAACTCGATCGCCGGCAAGTTCATGAGCTTCCTGCCGATGACCCTGTTCTTCGTGCTGGGCGCCTCGATCTTCGTGGCCCTGATCTTCACCCCGGCGCTGGGTTCGCTGATCGGGCGCAAGGCGTCCATCGATGAGGCGCATCTGGCCGAGATCATGAAGTCCGAGCATGGCGATCCGACCGGGATGAGCGGCTTCATGGGCTGGTACGCCCGGATGATCACCACGCTGGGCCGCCACCCCACCCGCAGCCTGGCGGTGGCCCTGGCGGTGGTGATCGGCATCTTCGTCTGGTTCGGCAAGACCCCGCACTCCAGCGAGTTCTTCCTCAAGCAGGAGCCGGAATTCGTCGATGTCTACGCCAAGGCCCGCGGCAACCTGTCGCCCGAGGCGCAGGACGCCCTGACCAAGCAGGTCGAGGGCCGGCTGATCGACGTCAAGGGCGTGCATTCGATGTACGTGCGTGCCGGCGGCTTCACTCAAAACGGCGGGCCGAACTCGGCCCCCAACGACACGATCGGCCGCATCCGCGTCGACTTCGACAAATACGAGGCGCGCAAGGCGTTGGGGATCAGCGGCTTCGAGATCGCCACCGAGGTGCGCCAGCGTGTCCGCGACCTGCCCGGCATGCAGGTGGAGGTGCGCCTGCCGCAGGGCGGCCCGCCCACCGGCAAGGCGATCCAGGTGCAGCTGCAGAGCCACGATCCCATCGCGCTCGGCAAGGCCGCCGATCTGGTGAAGGCCAAGCTGGCCGCCGATCCGCAGCTCATCGAGCTGGAGGACAACCGCACCTCGCCCGGCATCGAGTGGAACCTGGCAGTCGACCGCGAAGCCGCCGGCCGCTACGGCGTCGACGTGCTGTCGGTGGGCCAGACCATCCAGTTCCTGACCGGCGGCGTGCTGATGGGCCGTTTCCGCCCCGACGACGCCCAGGACGAGCTGGACATCCGCGTCCGCTTCCCGGCCAGCGACCGCAACGTCGCCGCCATCGAGCAGCTGAAGATCACCACCCCCAGCGGCGCGGTGCCCGCCAGCTACTTCATCAAGCGCGTGCCCGCCCAGCAGGTCACCCAAATCCAGCGGCGCGAAGGCCAGCGGCTGGTGGTCGTCCAGGCCAACACCATCGAGGGCGTGGCCGGCAACCTGAAGATCGCCCAGCTGAAACCCTGGCTGGCCAAGGCCCCGATCGACCCGGCCGTGTCCACCAAGTTCGTGGGCGCCGACGAGGAGGGCCAGAAGGCGGCGCAGTTCTTCATGGTCGCCATCGTCGCCACCATCTTCATGATGTCGGTGATCCTGCTCTGGCAGTTCAACAGCTTCTACGGCGTGCTGGTCACCCTGTCGGCGGTGATACTGTCGACCACCGGCGTGCTGCTGGGGGTGCAGGTGAACGTCGCCCATACCTTCGATTACATCTCGGTGATCATGCTGGGGACCGGCGTGGTCGCGCTGTTCGGCGTGGTCGTGGGCCACAACATCGTGCTGGTGGACACCTACTACCACCTCAGGCGGAGCGGCTATATGGCCGACGAGGCGGCGGTGCGCGCGGCGACCCAGCGGTTCCGGCCGGTGCTGCTGACCACCCTGGTGACGGTGGCCGGGCTGCTGCCACTGATGTTCCAGGTGCACCCGGATTTCCGCACCGGCCACATCGAGTACAAGGCGCCGGGGTCGGAATGGTGGGTGCAGCTGTCGGCCGCCGTGGTCTGGGGCCTCAGCTTCGCGACCCTGCTGACCCTGGTGCTGACGCCGGTGATGCTGGCCGCGCCCAAGGTCTATTCGGCGCGGTTCGGCAAGCTGAAGGGGTGGATCACCGGCGCCCGCGGCGGCGTCCAGGACCGCCAGCGCCCGGCCGAGCTCGGCCAGGCCGACATCCCCCGCGCCGCGGAGTAGGCGGTGACGGCGGGACTTTCGCACCGGCTGGCGGAGCCCGCGGACCTGGATGCCCTCAAGGGGGTCATGGACGCATCGATCGCCGAGCTGCAGCGCGGCTTCCTCGACCCTGCCCAGATCGCCTCCAGCCGCGCGATCATGGGCCTGGATCGCCAGCTGGTGGCCGACGGCACCTATTTCGTCGTGGAGGCTGAAGGCCGCATCGCCGGCTGCGGCGGCTGGAGCCGGCGCGCCACGCTCTACGGCGGCGACCACACCCCCGGCCGCGACGCCGCCCTGCTCGACCCGGGCACGCAGGCCGCCCGCGTGCGCGCCATGTACACCCACCCCGACTTCGCCCGGCGTGGCGTCGGCCGGCTGATCCTGGAGCTGTGCGAGGCGGCGGCCGGGGCCGAGGGGTTCACGCGCCTGGAGCTGATGGCGACGCTGTCCGGCCGGGCGCTCTATACGCAATGCGGCTACACCGACATCGAGGCCATCGAAGACGCACGCGGCGGGGCGGCGGTGCCGCTGGTGCGGATGGGCAAGGCGATCGGCTAGAGCACGACAGCTTGAAGTGGATACCGCTTCAAGCGCCCGTCGTGCTCTAGACTTTTGATTTAGCGCCTTTTTGTCCGGTTCAAATGATTCCATTTGAACCGGAAAGGCTCTAGCCGGGCGCACGGCCACAGCGCCCCCTCCCCCCCTTCGGGGTCCCCCTCCCCCGCTTTGCGGGTGAGGAACGGAAGCCTCGGTGTCAGCGTCAAGTTCCTCCCCCGAAGGGAACACTTCGGGGGAGGGGGACCGCGAAGCGGTGGAGGGGGCGCTGGGTCAGCTCTCCCGCGTCTGCCTTCTCCATAGCGCCGCATATTCCCCCGTCTTCTCCAGCAGCTCCGCATGCGTCCCCCGCTCGACGATCCGACCCCGCCGCAGGACCAGGATCTGGTCGGCGTCGACGATGGTGGAGAGGCGGTGGGCGATGACGATGGTGGTGCGGCCGGCCTTCACCTTGCGCAGGGTCTCCTGGATGGCGGCCTCGGTGGGGCCATCGAGCGCGCTGGTGGCCTCGTCCAGGATCAGCAGGCGCGGGTTGGCCAGCAGGGCGCGGGCGATGCCGACCCGCTGGCGTTCGCCGCCGGAGAGCTTCAGGCCGCGCTCGCCCACCTTGGTGGCCATGCCGTTCGGCAGGCCGTCGATGAACGGGCCCAGCTCGGCGGCGGCGGCGGCCCCGCGGACCTCGTCCAGCGTCGCATCCGGCCGGGCGAAGCCGATGTTGGCGTAAAGGGTGTCGTTGAACAGGGCCACGTCCTGGGGCACCAGGGCCACGGCGCCGCGCAGCTCCGCCTGGCGGGCCTGGCGCATGTCGACCCCGTCGATCAGCACATGGCCCTCCTGCGGGTCCAGCAAGCGCATGGCCAGGCGCACGGCGGTGGTCTTGCCGGCGCCGGAGGGACCGACCAGGGCCACGGTCTCGCCGGGCTTGGCCTCGAAACTGACGCCCAGCAGTCCGGACGAGCGGGCGTCATGGCGGAAGCTGACGTCCTCGAAGGCGACCCGGGCCCCCTTCCCGCTGGCCGGCGGCAGGGCCTGGGCGGTTGGGGCATCGGTGATGTCGGGCGCGATGGTCTTCAGCATGACCATCTGCTCCATGTCGATCAGCCCCTGGCGGATCTCGCGGTACTGGAAGCCCAGCATGCCCAGCGGCGCATAGAGCCCCGACAGCAGGAAGATCGCCGTGGTGATATCGCCGATCCTCAGGTGCCCGCCCGCCACCTCCAGCCCCGCCATGACGGTCATGGCGGCCAGGCCGACGTTGAGGATCAGCGACTGCACGCCGTTCAGCATGTTGAGCGAACTGTTGGCCTTGGAGCTGGCGTCCACATAGTCGGCCATGGCCCCGCCGTAGGCGTCCACCAGCCGGTCCTCGGCGCCGAACGCCTTCAGCGTCTCGTAGTTGATCAGGGCGTCCGACGAGAGGCCGGCGGCGCGGTTCTCCGCCTCGTTGAGGTCGCGCCGATGCGACAGCCGCCAGTCGGTGATCCGGAACGTCACCGCGGAGTAGATCACCAGGGTCACGAAGGCGGTGATCGCGAAGCGCCAGTCCAGCCGCACCACCATCACCACGATCGCCAGGATCAGCTCCACGAAGGTGGGGCCCAGGTTGAAGATCAGGCTGCGGATCAGGAAGTCGGTGGAGCGCGCGCCGCGGTCGATGACCCGCGACAGGGTGCCGGTCTGCTTGCTCTGGTGGAAGTCCAGCGACAGCGACAGCGCGTGGCCGAAACTCTCCACCGCCGCCCGCGCCATGGTGGACTGCGAGACCCGCGTGAAGATCGCGTCGCGGGCGTAGGGGGCGCAGGCCGCGATCAGCCGCAGCGCCGCGAAGGCCACCGCCAGGGTGATGAAGGTCGCGCCCAGGATCACCCCACCCTGGGCCGCCGGGGTGAGCGTGTTGATGGCGTCGCCCAGCATCACCGGGGCGATGACGCCGCACAGCTTGCCGATGAACACCAGCACCAGGGCCGCGCCGATCCGCAGGCGCAGCTGCGGCGCGCCGGAGCGCATCACCAGGGCGAACAGGTCGCCCATCGAGCCCCAGAAGGCGAACTTGGTTTCCGGCGGCGAGACCGCCTCGGGCCCCGAGAACCGGGCATGCGCCATGTGACCGTGGACCAAGCGGGCTAGGCCTCAGACCGCGGCGCGACCGCACGGCGCGCGAAAAGGGGGGCGGGCTGCAAGTTCACGGTGCGCTTGAAACTCCTTAACCCTGGCCATAGCTAATTGGGCCATAGCTAGTTGGGCTTGCGCGCCGCCGAAGCAAGCGGCCCAATCCGATTTCCTTACGGAGTACGCGCTATGGGGCGTGAGAGCCAACGCCTGGAATCGACCTGCGTGTTCTGCGGATCCTCCGACGATGCGGACCCGGCGTTCCTCGACGCGGCGCGCGGCGTGGGCAAGGCGCTGGCCGACGTGGGGATCAAGCTGGTCTATGGCGGCGGCGGGGTCGGCCTGATGGGCGCGGTGGCGCGCGCGGCCCACGAGGCGGGCGGCGAGGTGCTGGGCATCATCCCGACCTTCCTGGTCGGCGCGGAGCGGGCCCTGGAGAGCGTCGAGCACATCATCGTCGACAACATGCATGAGCGGAAAATGCTGATGTTCCAGCGCTCCGACAGCTTCGTGGTGCTGCCCGGCGGGATCGGCACCCTGGAGGAGGTGGTGGAGCTGCTGTCATGGCGCCGTCTCGACCTGCACGCCAAGCCGGTGGTGTTCTATAACCCGCGCGGCTTCTGGGAGCCGCTGTTCAAGCTGTTCCAGCATACGGTCGACGAGAAGCTGACTCCGCCGGAGTTCATGCTGGCCTGGACCTCGGTGGGCACGGTGGACGAGGTCGTCCCAGCCCTCCTGGGCCAGGGGCGCGAGATCTATCCCTCCGAGGCGGCTGTGGGGCGGCGGGGCTAGCCGTCTGGTGTGTCGAGGCGCTGACGCGTTCAGCTGCTCTTGCAGGGATCAATTGCCACGGGAAAGCTCCAGGCTCCGACCAAACGGGTTGGCCTCCGGTCACGACCCAAAGTTCGTAGATCGTATGGCCCGGCAGCCGGACCGGCTTCAACACCGGCTGGCCTTCCCTTCGGCGGCGCGGTGACGCTTACTGCCGCGCGGAGGGGCGCATGGCCGCGAGCGCATCGCTGATCGACGAATTCTTGCGGATTCCGCTGCCTAGCGGCCGCGTGCTGGCGGCCCATATCTGGCGTCCGGCCCAAGGCGGTCCCGTTCCCGCGATCCTGGACCTTTCGCCCTACCGCGCCTTCGATGTCTTCCGGACCCTGGAAGCCTCGCTGCTGCCCTGGTGGGCCGAACGGGGCTATGCCGTGCTGGCGGTCGACACCGCCGGCGCCGGGGGCTCGACCGGCCTGCTGCTTGACGAATACGAGACCTCGGAGATCGACGACGCGGTGGCGGTCGTGGCCTGGTCCGCGGCGCAGCCGTGGTGTGACGGGTCGGTAGGCCTGAGCGGCCTGTCCTGGGCCGCCTTCACGGCGCTGCGTGCAGCGGGACGTGCGCCGCCGGCGCTCAAGGCCATGGTGCTTGGCGGCGTCTCCGAGGACGGCTGGACGACCGATATCCACAACCTGGGCGGAGCGCCCTATGCCGGCCTGATCGACTGGTCCGGTGTAATGCTGATGTTCAACGCCCTGCCTCCCGACCCGCAGCAGTTCGGCGCCGGGTGGCGAAAGGAGTGGCTCAGGCGTCTGGAGGCGAACCGGCCGTTCGTCATCCGCTGGCTTTCGCACCCCGAAAGGGACCCCTACTGGAAGGACCGCGCCGCGCGGCCCTCTGACATTCCGCTGCTGCTCTACTCCGGATGGGCGGACAAATATTCGACATCGGTCCTGCGGATCGCCGCAACATGGCGTGGTCCCGTCAGGACGATCATCGGACCGTGGGAGCATGCGGTTCCGGTGATCGCCACGCACGGACCACGTATCGGCTTCCTGCAGGAGGCGCTGCGCTGGTGGGATCGCTGGCTGAAGGGCCGTGACACCGGCGTGATGGACGAGCCAGCCCTGCGGCTCTGGGTGGCTGAACCGGACCGGGCCGGCGGGCTGCAGACCGGGACATGGCGCGGCATGGCCTGGCCCATGACGGCGGCGAGATCCGCCCGTTTCCGGTTCGGGACGGGACCCCTGGTTCTCAAGCCGGCGCCGCAAACGCCCGCGACGCTGCAGGCCGATCTCTACGAGGATGTCCCTGGACCATGGCCTGCGGCGGGCGCCCTGACCACGGCCCCGGCCACGGCCGATCTGGAGATTATCGCCGCGCCGGTGCTGCGCTGCCGCCTGCGCTCGGACCGCGCGGGAGGCCTGCTGGTCGCCCGGCTGCTGGACATCGCGCCGGACGGGCAGGCCGTGCGGATGACCACCGGCGCGCTGAACCTGGCGTTCCACGATGGCTCAGGCCGCGCTTCGCCGCCCACGGCTGACGAGATCCTCGACATCGCCCTGCCCTTCCAGGCCACGGCCTGGCGCCTGAGGGCCGGTCATCGGCTCGGCCTGCTGCTCTCCGCTGAGGGCTGGCCGACCCTCTGGCCAAGCCGCACGGGCGCGACGTTGACCTTGGACCTTGATACGCTGGAGCTGGGCGTCCCGGATGGCGCGTTCGCCACGAGCCGTGTGCGTCCATTCGAACCGCCCACGACCGCGGCCGTGGCCGGTCCGGGGCCAGCCAAGTGGCTTGGCGCAACGGCGCAACCCTTGCCGACGACTGGGCTGTCGCGGGCCGCCGTCCATGCGCCGGCCGCCGTCGCCTATCACCTGGCGGCGACGGGCACGGACTATCGAATGGCCTCGCGGTTTGACGTTGAGCTGACCGCGGACGGTTCGAACGCCGCAGCAGCCAAGGTCTATCGCGCCGAATTCGAACGGCCGGACTGGTCGGTGAGCGTGACGACGCGGCTCGAAGTCCGCTCGACGGCAGCGAGATTCGGGATCAAATGGAGCGTGCAGGCGACCCAGCGCGGGAAGACCGTCTTCGATCACGGCGGCGAGGCCAGTGTGGCGCGCGGCGCGGCCTAGAGCCTTTCTGGTTCAAGTGGCCTCACTTGAACCCGATAAAAAGGCTCTAACTCTTTGAATTAGAGCGCGTCGGGCGGCGAAACCGGGATCCACTTTCGCCTGCCGCGCTCTAGGTCGTAGGGACGATTTAGTCATTTGAGCCATAGCATGATGCTGGCGAGGGTGACGAAGCC